>SUWE01000009.1 GCA_015061615.1 Lentisphaerota bacterium | reverse complement strand
CGCGGGCGCCAGGGGTGCAGGGGGCGTCCGTCTTCGTTACACTACGCCGTGACAAGTCGTTAGCACCCCTGCAAAAAAAAACACAGGTTTTGCGCTCAGCCCCCCATGTTTTTCAATATTTTTTGAGGAATTTTGAAATTACCTCAATAAATAAATAGCATTTCCCGATATTTCGGCAATGGCCAGCGGGAGTCATCGACCTGATATTCAAGGGAGTCAACGGCTCGGCGCGCACGTTCCAGCGCCGCAAGGATATCTTCCGGTTCACCGGAAAGAGAACGCTTCAAATCATCAGCAGACGCACTCAATTCATCCAGTGACAATCCCAGGCGGTCAGCATTGCATTTCAGTGCGGCGATACCGTAATTCATATTGCTGCTCTGCGCCTGATTCAGCGCTGAACAGGTGCGGTTGAACTCATCGACAGCCGCCGGAGTTATCATACTGTTGACGATATCCAGAGCGATGCCCGCTTCGATGCGGAGCTTGCGCAGATATTCCTCAAGCAATATTTCATGGCGCGAGTCAAGTTCGGTTTTGGAAAGGACTCCGTATTTGCCCAGAAGTTCCTGATTTTCCGCCTTGAGCAGCGGTTTGATCGCCTCAATGGTTCCGCGCAGATTGGGCAATCCGCGTTTCGCCGCTTCGATGACCCAATCTTTGCTGTAATTATCACCGTTGAAGATGATCCTTTTGTGTTTGCAAATGATCTGCTGAAGGATTTTCTGTAAGCCGTCATTGAAGTTTTCCGCCGGAACTTTTTCCAGCTGTTCCGCAATGAAGTCGAAGGACTCCGCGACGATCGTATTGAGCATCATATTCACCGCCGAACAGGATTGTCCCGAACCCGGAGCGCGGAATTCAAACTTGTTTCCGGTAAATGCAAACGGACTGGTACGGTTGCGGTCAGTCGCATCGCGCGGCAGCGGCGGCAGCATATCGGCACCGATCTTGAGCGCTCCCGGACGCCGTTTTGAGCCGGTGACACTGCCCATTTCTATCTGTTCGATAACTTCGGTGAGCTGATCGCCGAGGAAGATGGATATGATCGCAGGCGGCGCTTCATTTGCTCCCAGTCGGTGATCGTTGCCTGCTCCGGCGGTAACGGCACGGAGCAGATCACTGTGCAGATCGACCGCACGGATGACCGCGCAGAGCGTCGTCAGAAAGATCGCGTTGCGGTGCGGGTCACTGCCGGGTTTGAGCAGACTCAAATCGCCGTAATCGACTGACCAGTTGCAGTGTTTACCTGACCCGTTGACACCGAAAAACGGCTTTTCGTGCATCAGGCAGACCAGATTATGACGGTCGGCAACCACGCGCAGAACTTCCATGATAAGCATGTTGTGGTCAACTGCGAGGTTGAGTTCCTCAAAACGCGGAGCAATTTCAAACTGCGCGGGCGCCGCTTCATTGTGACGGGTTTTTGCAGGAATACCAAGTTTCCACAACTCCCGTTCAACTTCGGTCATGAACGCCAGTACCCGGGGTTTGATCGAACCGAAGTAGTGGTCTTCCATCTGCTGATGCTTCGGCGGCGGAGCGCCGAAAACGGTGCGTCCGGTCTGCATCAGGTCGGGGCGCTGAAGGTAAAAGAGCTTGTCTATGAGAAAATACTCCTGCTCCGCACCGAGCGTTATCACCACGCGCGATTCCGGCAGATCAAAACACTTCATCATCCGTGTTGTGGAGCGGTTCAGCGCCTGTATTGAGCGCAGAAGCGGAGTTTTTTTATCCAGCGCTTCACCGGTGTAGCTGCAAAACGCTGTCGGAATACAAAGCGTTGCGCCGTTGCTGTGGCGTTTTATGAATGCCGGACTTGTCGGATCCCATGCGGTATATCCGCGTGCTTCAAAGGTACAGCGCAAGCCGCCGGATGGGAAACTTGAAGCATCGGTTTCGCCGCCGATAAGATTTTTTCCGGAAAACTCCATCAGCGCTTTGCCGTCGTTGGTCAGTTCCAGAAACGCATCATGTTTTTCCGCTGTTCCGCCGTTGAGCGGCTGGAACCAGTGGGTGAAATGGGTCGCTCCGCGTTCCAGTGCCCAGTTTTTCATCGCTTCTGCAATATCTCCGGCAAGTGCCGGGTCAAGGGGGGTGCCGAAGTGGATAGTTTTCATCAATGCATCGGTCACTTGAGCAGGCAGGTATTGCTGCATGAGTTCGGGGGTGAAAACGTCTTCTCCGAAATCATTCATCGAAACGGCACACCCCGGCATGGGGGGATTGCCGCTGCGTACTGCGATCAGATTGACCGCATCTGCTCTGTTGCTGTTGCTCATAGTGACCTCTGTATGTTGATTTTGTATTTTTTATAATATATCTTCAAATTGCTTTTAGCGCAAGCAGTTCAGCCTTTGAAAATATCATATATTTCTTCTGCACTGCTGCTGTCAAGGATCTTGTTCACGGTTTCCGGATTTGAAAGCAGTGTTGCAATCGCCGCAAGACACTCGATATGCGGTCCGGAATCGCCTTCCGGACTGACACAGAGAATGAAAATCTTGCTTGGATTTCCATCAAGCGCATCGAAGTTGTATCCCATGCGGTTGATACCGATGGCAAGAGAAAGTTTTTTCGCCGTATTGGTACGGCAGTGGGGCAGGGCAATGCCGTTTTGCAGACAGGTCGATGCCGCAGATTCACGGAGCATCACATGGTTGAAACACTCTGCCGCATCGCTGACTTTGCCGCAATCGACGAGAGTCTGGATAAGTTCCTGAATGACTTCGCTTTTATCGCGTGCTTTCAAGTCACAGATGATTGCATTTTTGTTCAGTGCTTCGGCAATAGTCTTGCGGAACGCTTTTGAATTTTCCACCGGACTTTCCTGCTGTTCTGTAAGCTGCATTTTCTGGAAATCTTCTGGATTTCCGAGTTCTTTCAAACTTTCCAGTTCCTGATGAATATTGACGATCGTTTCGCACATGAGCGCTTTGATAAACGGCAATTCATCGGGATTTGACTCAAAAACAAGTTCATTGCCGGAGATCGTAAGCGCAAAGGAGAGGTGATTTTTGCGGATTTGCAGCACGCCGCTTTCCTTATCCAGAGATGAAAGCATGTAACCTTCGGCATTGAGGTTCGCCACCAGATGATCGAGTGTGAATCTGGTCAGAACGCGTGAACTGAATGAAAACGGCGTATGGACGACCGAGAAATCCTGCTCCTCTTTACGCAGGCTTTTACCTTTCATATTCAGCACCCAGTTCAACAGCGGGGGAGCAAGCACCGTTGTAATCAGGGTCATAATGATCGCCACACCAAACAGATCATTGGTCAACACCGGTTTGCCATCGTACATGGTGGTCATACCGATACCGGCAATGATGAGCGCAACTTCACCGCGGGGAACCATTCCGGTACCGATACGCAGTGCGCCAAGCGGAGTGAAGTTCATGAAAAGTGCGGGAAGGGCACAGCCGAGAACTTTTGCCGCAATCGCCAGTGCAGAGTAGATGAGACCGATTTTCAGTACGTTCATATCCGCAAATACGCGGATATCCACCAGCATACCCATAACCGTGAAGAAGATCGGCACGATAAAGGTGTAAAGCGGCTCCAACGCCTGCTGAAGCGCAAAGGAAACGTCAGTTTTTGAAAGGCTCAATCCGGTGACATACGCACCGATGATCATCGCCAGCCCCTGCTGTTCAAAGAATCCGGCAAGAATAAGCGCCAGACCGAATGCCAGTGTGGAGTAGATAACCGGAGATTTGAATTTTTTCAGCATTTGCGCCGCTCTGCCTGCAAGCAGAAGACCTGCCGCTGTGGCAATCAGCCAGAAACCGACACATTTTGCTGCCAGAATACCGATTTTTCCCCAGTTTGTCGAACTGCCGGGGGCAACTGTTGCGATTCCGAGGACGACTGCAAGGCAGATAATACCCAGCACGTCGTCGATAACCGCTGCGGCAAGGGTGGTCACTCCTTCCGGAGTATCGATTTTTTTCTGTTCCGAAAGAATACGCGCTGTAATACCGACACTTGTTGCGGTACTGAGGATACCGAGAAAGAGTGAACACGGATGCATGAAGTCGTAACCGAGCATGAAAACACTGATCCCGGCACCAAAGACAAAGGAGAATATCACACCGCCGATACCGACCAGAGTTCCGGCGATCGAGTAACGGATGAACATGCGCAAATCAGTTTCCAGACCGGAAACAAAAAGCAGAAGAATGGAACCGACTGTGGCAATGGCGTAAAGCGATGAGTGGTAACTCTGGAAGGTGACATTTTCCAGAACAGCCGTACCTTTGATAGTTTCTCCGGCAACCTGGACGCTTTCCACAATACCGAAAAGACCGTTTTCCAAGCCGTGCAGGGGCACTCCTATTCCGCCGAGAAGGCAGGGACCGATGATGATACCGGCAAGCAATTCACCGAGAACTGAGGGGAGTTTGATTTTTTTTGCGGCGTTTCCGCAGAGCCTTGCGGCGAAAATTATGATGCCCAGCTGCAAAACGAGAATCGATATTTGCTGGACAACGGAAAGATGAAAATTCAACATTTTATTTTATAACCTTTCTTCAGTTGACTTTTATTATCTGTAACAGCAAATTTCAACTGGCAGGTCCGTCTCTGCCGGAAATCGTTACAATGCCTATTTCCAGCAGAAATATGTTGAAATTCTCAGTGTTTATACTGATGTATGTACTTTTGTTTCCCCATATTGCATTCAAATCCGTGGCGATATATTCTCCGTTTTTTTCCGGAGTGCATTCCGACTCATTGCGGCATGCGGTAA
Organism: Lentisphaerota bacterium; assembly: GCA_015061615.1. Lineage (GTDB taxonomy): Bacteria > Verrucomicrobiota > Lentisphaeria > Victivallales > Victivallaceae > UBA1784. The sequence goes on along the minus strand of SUWE01000009.1, from coordinate 58,365 downwards.
CGGCGGAATTGAAAATTTCCGGCAGAAACTTTTTTTCCGGAGTATCCGGAGATTTTACGGCTGTTAGTGTTTCTGTTTCCGCAAATTTCCGGACATGGGCAAATAATTGTGTTCCGCAGAGCAGCGGAAACATCACCACCAGTGACGGCAGAAATTTTTTCAGGAAATATTTGTATATGCTGTTCATGACCGGTTCTTTCAGTTGCGCAGAAGTGACCAGCAGCGCAATAACGCTGCGGCGGAAAAGAGAATGTGATACGGCAGATCAAGTTTCTGTATCCAGTATACCGCACAGGCAGCGAGTGCGGCGGCAATAAAACGCAGCGGATCGGCGGAACCGGCATGTCTGGTGCATAACTCACCATCCAGCACGGCAAAGGTATAACCGCCGAACACCAGCGCGGATATGGCAAAAATCCAACTGTTCATCAAGGTTGCGCCGAGTGCGGTGACCGCCAGCAGACCGGCAAACCAGATGAAACTTTTACTGCGGGGATAAGGACGGCGGAAAAACCACATTACCGCCATTGCGGTGACCAGAGAACGAAGTGAGGCGACGGTCGGCAATCCCGCAAATATCACCGGAACTGTCACTGCGGCAAGCAGTGTGTATCCGGCACAGTTTATAAAGATGCGGAAATTTTCCATTTCCGCTTTTCTGCCCCGCCGCAGTGCCGCGATCATCAGATAGATAAATGCTATTGCCGCAATACAGCTGTGGCGCATGAAATCTTTTTTATGTTTCGGCGGAAAGGTGAATTTTCCGCTTTTGAAATCGACGAGCATTCCGGCAAGAATCCCGGCAGCCGGAGCAAGATCCGGTGCGCGCCGGAAATGTTTTTCAAACTCTTTGTCCATTTTGTCCGGATCGGTATCCAGTACCCGTCCCGGCGATGCCGCGGCATATTTGCCGCCGGAACCCGGAAGTTTGTGCCATGATAATTCCGGGAGCAGACGGCACAACTCCGCCGGAAAGAGCAGTATTCCGTCTTTTCTCAGCGCCCGGAGCATCGCCGCCGCTCCGCTGTCTCCGGTTTCCGGCAGACCGCAGACGACGATGAGATCACTCTTTGCCGGGAGCGTTCCCGGCAGTTCCGGCAGAAACAGCATATTGCTTACCGGATAAAGTTCCCGTGCATGCTGCTGAAGTTCCGACTCCCGTCCGCCGATGAAACTTATTTGGGGACGGCGGGGCGTTTCCCGTGCCGGAACAAGGGAAAATGCACTGATGACTGTTCCCGGTTCAAGAACCGCCGGCTTGGAAAGATTTTCCGGTTCCGGATAAATGAGAAAGAGCATCACCGCAGAAAGCAGCACCATTTCACAGAATGCCGACGTGGAAAGTTTCCACCCGGCAAGCAGCAGTGTCAGCACCGCTATCGCCGGAGCCACCCCCGGCAGCGGCATTATCACACCGGCAAGCACACCGCCCAGAAGCAGACCGCCGCAGAAGATCCTCGACGGTTTCCATTCTGAAGAAAGTTCCTCATTTGAACCGTACCACATGCCGAATACAAAGGGAACGAGAACAGACTGCCAGTCCCCTGCGGGCATCAATACCGCAGGAAGCAGCAGCAGCGCCGGAAGAAATATCTTCCAGACTCCGCTCAATTTCCGGATAAGACAGACACCGCTGCCGGTAAGCAGGGCGATCTCGCCGATGAACCACCACTCCGGGCAGGAGAGTATATCCGTGGTCCACCAGTTGCCCCATGCCGTACCCAGCAGAAAGAGCATCAGTCCGGTAAATTTATCTTTGATATTCAGCATATTTTACTTTCCCGTAAACTCCAAAAAGGCACGGCAGTTATTATTCCTGTTTTTGCAACAGGGCATATTCTGCCGTGCTTTTTGATTCAGCAAACCGGAAGCGGCGCTTATTTTCCCGGAGCTTCGATGCGGTCGAAACCGGTGTAAGGATGCAGCACTTCCGGAATGATGACCGAACCGTCTTTCTGCTGATAGGTCTCAAGGATGCAGATCAGCATACGGTCAGTTGCGGCGGTCGCACTGATGGTGTGGACAAAGCCTTTGTCATCACCGTCTTTATAACGGATATTGAGACGTCGGCTCTGGAATTCAGTCAGATTGGTGTTGCTGGTGACTTCGCGGTAACCGCCGAAGCTGGGGAAGAACGCTTCGATATCGTACTTCTTGTATCCGGGGGCGCCGAGGTCGCCGACACAGACATTCACCACATGATAGGGCAGACCGAGCGCTTGAAGCAGCGCTTCTTCGTTTTCCAGACAGAACTCATGGTATTTGGGGGATTCTTCGGGTTTGCAGAAGACGATCTGCTCAACTTTGTGGAACTGATGCACGCGGAAGATTCCTTTGGACGCTCTGCCGTAACTGCCGGCTTCGGTACGGAAACACGGAGTGTAAGCGGTGTAGCACAGCGGCAGTTTGGCTCCGTCAAGCACATCATCGGCATGATAACCGACCAGAGTCTGTTCACTTGTTCCGATAAGCGCAAGATCTTCACCGTTGATATTGTAGGTCTGATCGGCAAAGAAAGGCAGGTATCCGGTACCGAACAGAGTGCGTTCTTTGGCAAGACACGGGGTCATAAAGACGGTGAAACCGCGTTCGGCAAGGAACTTCTGGACCCAGAAGAAGAACGCCTGGGCAAGCATGGCGCCTTTGCCTTTCCAGTAATAGAAACCGGTCTGGGCGACTTTGGAACCGCGGGCGATATCAAGGATATCCAGATCTTCACCAAGCTGCTGGTGATCTTTTATTTCAAAATCAAATTCACGGATGGTACCGACTTTGCGGATTTCCACATTGCCGGTGTCATCGGTGCCGTCCGGAACATCCGGAGCAAGCAAATTCGGCATACGGATAAGCACCTGACGGATTCTTTCCTGCAAAGTTGCAAGTTTGTTCTCTTTTTCGCCAAGCTGGACTTTGATCTGTTTGACCTGATCTCTTGCCGCAGGGTCTTTTGCACACTCTTTGCTGAGGCGGTTGCGTTCACCGCGCAGATTTTCGATCTCAGTGGAAAGCTGACGGCAGTCGGAATCCAGTTTTACCAGACCCTCGATATCAATGGGATAGCCGCGGCGGATACAGTTCTGCCGCACCATTTCAGCATTGTCACGGATAATTTTAATATCGATCATTTTCAGATAATTCCTTATATTTTATTCAGAACTGGGGCATGGGGAAGTTCGCCATGAACGCTTTGACCTCTTCACCGATGGCGGCGAGTGCGGCATCATCATCTTTCACTGCAACGGCGCGGTCGATGAACTCAGCGACTTTGACCATATCATCTTCTTTAAGTCCGCGGGTGGTGATCGCCGGGGTTCCGATACGGATACCGCTGGTGACCATCGGTTTTGCCGGATCGAAGGGGATCATGTTCTTGTTCGCGGTGATGCGTGCTTTATCCAGAGCGTTGGCAACCTCTTTACCGGTGGCGTTTTTGGGACGCAGGTCGATAAGAGCAAGGTGATTGTCTGTTCCGCCGGAAACGATGCGGAATCCGCGTGCGGCAAGTTCACCGGCAAGTTTGGCGGCGTTGAGTTTCACCTGATGCTGATAGGCTTTAAACTCCTCTTTGAGAGCTTCGCCGAAGCAGACCGCTTTGGCGGCGATGACGTGTTCCAACGGTCCGCCCTGCAAACCGGGGAAGACTGCGGAGTTGATCGCTTTGATATACTGTTCACGGCAGAGGATAAGTCCGCCGCGCGGTCCGCGCAGAGTTTTGTGGGTGGTGGTGGTGACAACGTCGGCATAGGGAACCGGGGAGGGGTGTTCACCGGCGGCGACCAGACCGGCAATGTGTGCCATATCGACAAAGAGGATGGCACCGACTTTGTCCGCGATCTCACGCAGACGGGGGAAGTCGATGATTCTGGGATAGGCACTGGCTCCGGCAAGGATCATTTTGGGTTTGCATTCCAGAGCAAGTCTTTCAACTTCATCGTAGTCGATCTGCTCAGTTTCAGCGCTGACGCCGTAGGGAACCATATTGTAGAGTTTGCCGGAGAAGTTGAGCGGATGACCGTGGGTCAGGTGACCGCCGTGGTCAAGGCTCATTGCAAGCACCGTGTCACCGGGCTGGCAGAGTGCGGTGTAGACCGCCTGATTGGCGCCGCTGCCGGAGTGGGGCTGGACGTTGGCGGCTTCGGCTCCGAAAAGTTTCTTCGCGCGTTCAATGGCAAGAGTTTCGACTTCGTCGATAAATTCACAGCCGTTGTAGTAACGTTTGCCGGAGTAACCTTCGGCGTATTTGTTGGTCAGGACGGAACCCTGAGCGGCGCGGACGGCGCAGCTGGCAAAGTTTTCGCTGGCGATAAGTTCGATACCGTCATTCTGGCGGGCGGCTTCGCGGTCGATCATCGCGGCAAGTTCCGGATCGGCATCGCGGAGAGCGGCGATATCATCATAGGAAGCGGTTTCCAGTTTTTCCAGACGGCGGGTGTGACGGGCATCGCCGCTGTAATCGGTGGCGAGCCAGAGGGTGATATAATCTTTCATCTCATCCAGAGAGAGATTGTCACCGCTGAGGACGAGGCAGTTTGAGCAGTTGTGCTGACGGCTGGAAAGAACATTTTTCTGAGTGTGGCAGAGCGCCGCACGGACACCGTGATAACGGTTGGCGGCAATGCTCACTCCAATTCCGGAGCGGCAGAACAGGATCGCGGCATCGGCGTTGCCTATGGCAACTGCTTTGGCGGCAGGAACGGCGAAATCCGGATAATCATCTTCCGGATCAAGGGCGAATGCTCCGCAGTCAAGCACGTCGTGACCGGCGCCTTTGAGGAACTCGGCGATAGCATTTTTTGCCTCGAAAGCGCCGTGGTCGGCTCCGAGGGAGATGGTAAGTTTACGATTGGCAATATCAGAGAGTTTTTTCATTTTTCTTCCTTTCTTTTTTACTTGCCTTATTTGTTGTTCAAAAAAATAATCCACTCTTTCAGTGCATCCCGGATAATTTCCAGTGTTTTCCGGTAAACGCACAAATTCTGTCCGTAAGGGTCGGGAAGGTCGCCGCCTGATTTTTCAAGCAGTGTGTGACACTTTTCCGCAGCTTCCGGATAACGCATTATCAATTCCGCCTTGTGACTTGCGGTCATTGTTATTATCAAAGAACTCGTTTCCACCAGAGCGTGAGTCACACTCTGTGAACGGAACGCTTCAGCGTCAATGCCGTTTTCCGCCAGAGCCGCCAGCGAATTTGCGCTCATCGCCTCACCGTCAAAGGCATAAAGCCCGGCTGAAACACACTCGATGCTGTCGGCAGATGCCAATTTGCGCAAACAGTATTCCGCCATCGGACTGCGGCAGGTGTTGCCGGTACAGACAAACAGCACCTTTGCCGTGGTATTTCCGTTTTTGCAAAATCCGTCCATTATATAATATACCTCCGAAAATGGATTATTCCAAACAGGAAATTGATTCCAGCCAGCGTGAACAGCGTACTTTTTTGACAAAAATGCATTCTGACTGGGTTATTGAGCATCTGCCGTCATCTTTTACGGCACTGCACGGGCCGTTTTCCAGAAGCATCGGACAGTTTTTCGTGCAGACAAAATCATTCTGCGGCAGGGTGCATTTATCACAGCCGCGGCAGTTTACAAGCAGTTTTTTCAACAGAAAATCTCTGCCGGGCCGCTGTTTGTCAGCGTTGGAAAAGAAGAAACGTTTGATCTTGTAGGCGGCTTTTTCCTTCCAGGGATACTCTGTTTCGCTGAAACGTGATGCCGAAGGCGGATCATCAAGCGGATACTGGCGGCGCAGTACGCGGTCGAAAAGGTGAAAACACTCCAAACCGCTGTTGATTTCCGCACCAGCCTGATGGGAATTGTATTCATCCAGCCAGTGTTCAAAACTGCGAAACTCAAGCAGTGCTGAGCGGATACGCGAGGCGACCACCTGCGCTCTGCCGGGGAAATCCACTCCTGAAATCTGTACACCGCTGTAACCCATGAGGCGGCATCCGGCGCTCTGGAGTTCGATCCGGCGGTATTGTGCGGCTTCAAATTGTGCCTTGCTGCCGCTGAGTTCGCGGGCAAGAAGTTTGGCAAATGCCGGAGTGATGCGGACGCCCGGTATTTTTCCGGCGATGATCTTTTCCGCCTTGTCCGGCGTGAGCAGAGTCAGGTGTGCAATCATCGGCAGATAGTTTTTCCGGTTGAACATGAACCATGCAAGTGCCTGATTCTGAAGCATGTCCCAGCCGCTTTGAGTGATGATGAACTGCGCTCCGGAGTTGATTTTCTTTATCAGGGAACTGTATGCGGCAAGAACGGTGTTTTCATTGTAATAAAACGGGTTGAACTGCGCTCCGGCAAAGAATTTTTCCTGCCGCTCGCCGATGATTTCCAGCTGTTTGGTACTGCCGCAGAACTCCCGTGAGCGGCAGGCACGCAATGAGAGATCGGCTGGAAAACCGGAAAGGCAAAGCAAATTCATTGCTCCGGCATTGGCGGCAATATTGAGCTGTTCGGATATCTGTCCGGCACTGCGGTTGTTTCCGGAAAGGCAGTAACAGTTCGCATTACGGATATTTTCCGGCATGGCGGCGGCTATTTCCGCCGCGCTCCACGGTGAACCGTAATAGTCGGTGACAGCCAGACCTCCGCAGAGATCTTCCTGCCTGAGCATAGTTTCAGCCAGCGGCATCATCCGTTCCACGGCGCTGTTGATATTCTGCTCATTTTCCGGAGGCGCTGACTCGGCAAGAAAGACAAAATTCCCGTTGTCAAGGGCATTTTTGAATGGATTGCTGTTCTTGTTGAGTGTCATATCAAGCTGAAATTCGTTCATCGCAGTACCTCAGACGGTTTTCCGGTCGAAGATGAAGAAAAGTGAACCGGTAAGGTTGAAAAAGATCATTACAGCTGTTGCAAGCAGCTGGGCGGCGGCGGCATGCTGGACCGGGCATCCGGCGGCGGCAAGCAGGGCGATAGTTATCGTATCCCGAGCGCCGATGCCTCCGGGAAAGAGCGGTATCAATCCGGCGATATTGCCGATTATCACCGCCGGTATAACGGCTGCAAATCCGGGGGCGGCTCCGGTTCCGCAGAGGAGCAGGTACATTGAAAGCACCGGAGTCAGATGGATGAAAAGGATCGTTATCATCACCCAGAAGGTGATTTTCCCTCCGCAGGAAGCGTAGGAGTCGGCTGCGCTGGAAAGACGGCTGATTTTTCCGTTGCTTTTTTTGTCGGCAAATGCCAGCAGTTGTCTGACTCCGGGGAGTTTTTCGATGATGCGGTGGATGAATATCACCAATGCTGCGAGCAATCCGGCACTGCATGCACCGGTGAATATCCACCAGAGCAGTGTTCCGGCAAACGGGATACTTTTCCGGTCAAAACTCAATTCTGTAAAAAGATCGCGTTTGATTATCAGCAGAACAAGGGCAAGGGCAAAAAGTGCGATCATACCGACAATACGGTCCATGACGATGGAAAATATCCCTTCGGTACGGCTGCCCTGTTTTACATGTCCGGTTATCGCCGCCATCTTCACCACGTCGCCGCCGATGGAGCCGCCGGGGATGACCAGTGAGAAGAACAATCCCTGCATAGTCAATGAAAATGCTTTGAAAGGGGTTATATCCACCTGAATCGTTTCCGCCAGCGCCCGCCAACGGAGACTGGCGGCGATATTGGTCAGGATGAAGATGAAAAATACCGGGAGCACCAGCAGATAATTGAAATTGGAAAATGCGGCAACTGCATTGAAATCAAAGGAGCGGCAGAACCAGATCATCACTGCGGCGGCAACCGCCAGCTTGAGAATGGTCCGGATGGCGCCGGAAAGAAATTTTCTGCCTTTTTCGTTCATGAAAACACTCCTTGGAATACTTGAAAATACAGCAATCTTATAATATATACGCGAAACTGTTTTTTCTCAAGTATGTTTGTGATTTTTTTGTGTTGTTTTGAAAATTTTTTTTCCGGCATTTGCATTAATCACTACTTCGGGTTATATTATATAGATTCAGAAACTATTGGAGGTATGCTCCTGTATGCAGTACGGGTTTTTCAAACGATGGCGCCCGGCGCCGGAACGATATTGAACACCGCATGGATTTTCCCATAAGCGGTATATTCCCGTATTCCCTTTCGCCCGGATGGAGCGGCGAAGTTTTGAACTTGATATAAATCACCAATTTTAAGGATATAGAAAAATGGACTTCAAACGTTATTTCCGTGATTACCCAACTGCCGACGGATTTTTCGGACCCTACGGCGGTATTGAGATCTCTGATGAACTGGCAAAAGCGTGCCGTGAGATAGATCAGGCGTACCGTACCATCTGTCAATCTTCCAAATTCATCAGTGAACTGCGCCGTATCCGCAAGGAATTTCAGGGCAGACCCACTCCGGTTTACCACTGCAACCGCCTTTCTGAAAAACTCGGCAACTGCCATATTTACCTCAAACGTGAGGATCTTAACCACTCCGGTGCCCACAAACTCAATCACTGCATGGGCGAAGCCCTGCTTGCTTCCTACATGGGCAAGAAGAAACTTATCGCTGAAACCGGTGCCGGTCAGCATGGTGTGGCTCTTGCCACTGCTGCGGCTTATTTCGGTTTGAAGTGTGAGATCCACATGGGTGAAGTCGATATCGTCAAACAGGCTCCCAACGTTGCCCGCATGAAAATTCTCGGTGCTGAGGTCATTCCTGTTTCCCACGGACTCAAGACTTTGAAAGAAGCGGTGGACTCCGCCTTTGAAGCATACGCAAAACAGTATAAAGAGGCGATCTACTGTATCGGAACGGTTGCCGGACCGCATCCTTTCCCGATGATGGTGCGCGATTTCCAGTATTGTATCGGTGAGGAATCCCGTGAACAGTTCCTTGAAATGACCGGTCATCTGCCTGATGCGGTATGTGCCTGTGTCGGCGGCGGATCCAATGCTGCCGGCAGTTTTGCCGCCTATCTTGCCGATCCGGTCGATCTTATCGGTGTTGAGCCGCTTGGACACGGTCCGGCTTTCGGCGGTCATGCTGCAAGTCTCACCTATGGTGAACCCGGTTCCATGCACGGATTCCACAGCTACATGCTCAAAGATAAAGACGGCGGTCCTGCTCCGGTTTACTCCATCGCCAGCGGTCTGGATTATCCTTCCGTCGGACCGGAACACGCTTTCTGGAAAGATCTCGGCAGAGTCCAGTACGAGACTATCGACGATAAAGAGGCGGTCGATGCCTTCTTCAAACTTTCCCGCTACGAAGGTATCATTCCTGCGTTGGAAAGCGCCCACGCTGTCGCTTATGCTATGAAATGGGCAAAGACCCACACCAGCGGTTCGATCATCGCCACTTGCAGCGGCCGCGGTGACAAGGATCTTGATTACGTTATCGAGCATCACGGATACGGTGAAGATCACCAGTTCTGATGCAGTTTTTTCCGCAACTTCCCTGCGGTCTGCACCGCAGGGTTATTTATTAACAGACAGGAGTTTATCATGCCTTTTGATCGAGGTTCATTTACTTTTTCGATGTTTGAAGTCGACGGAGATATTCCGGAGGATTTCGCAAGCTGTTTTCTTCCCCACAAAGCCGGGACCCTTGATTCTGTTTCTGCCGATACCCAGCTTGGCTGGGTGACCGGAAAACACCTGCTTGATACCAATATCGACGAAACTACCATTATCCGCGGCGGAGCTTACTGCCTTACGCTCCGTCAGGCGGTGCGCAAGATACCTGCATCATTGCTCAATGCGCTTTGCATGCGTGAGGAACAGGCGTTTCTTGCTGCCAATCCCGGCAGAGAATATGTTTCCGGCAAAGACAAACGCAAGATAAAAGAAGATGTTGTTGAACGTCATATCAGCAAGATGCCTCCGGCACTTTCCGGAGTTCCCATGGTGCTTGAGCCGCATACCAAACTTCTCTATCTCGGAACTGCCAGCCAGACTCAGATCGACCTTTTTGTTGATCAGTTCTACCGGGCGACCAAACTTGAGCTTATTCAGCTTACTCCGGCGCTTATTCTCGACCGTGAGTTCCATACCACTCCGGCGGCTCTGCCCAATCTGGAGCTTTCCGGCAATCCCAATGCTCCGACGGAACCTGCCATCGGCAGAGATTTTCTCACCTGGCTGCTTTATTATTGTGAAAAAGTCGGCAAGGTCACCATCGGCAACAACGATTTTGATGCTATGATCGAAGATCCGCTGCTCTTTTCCGGTGACGGTGATGCGCTCGGTTCCGGTGAAGCGACCATCAAAAAGGGTGACAGTCCCATCCGCAGTGCCGAAGTGAAAGCCGCCCTCGGAGTCGGTAAGAAACTGCGTAAAGCGAAAGTTTCCCTCACCCGTGACGACAACTCCATCTGGAGTGGAACTTTTGATGCGGACAATTTTGTTTTCGGTTCATTCAAACTTCCTGAAAGCGAAGAAATGAATCCCGATGAAGTCTTTGCCGACCGTGTCCGCGCGCTTGGAGATTTCCGCGAAGCGTGGATAGAGTATTTCAAACTCTTTGTCAACGCGATGACTGAAGATTATGATGCGACCCTGACCGCGATGCGGCAGTGGGTAAAGGAGAGGGAGGCGATCTGAGTTATGTCCTCTCATATTGAAGATCAGAAAATTTCCATTCTGACAAGTTCATATTGCCACGTTGTTCCTGACAGCGATCATGCGGAACTGGATATGGGGTGCGGTGCGGGCAGTTTTACTGTTGCTCTTGCCGCGCGTTATCCTGAACGTACCGTCTATGCTGCTGATGTCATGCTTGGCAGACTGCGTAAAGTCGTCAGAAAAATGGAACAGGCAAATCTTGATAATATGCGCGTACTCCGGGTGGAAGCACGGAATCTTATCGCTATGATGCTGCCTGATGCCTCTCTGGACAGGATACATATCCTCTGTCCGGATCCGTGGCCAAAGAACCGCCACCGCGGCAACCGTCTTTTGTGCAGTGATTTCACCACCCAGCTGCACCGCGTGCTGAAAAAGGATGGAATTTTTCACTTTTCCAGCGATGATGAAAATTATTGTGATGCGGTGAATAAAGTTATTGCCGAATCCGGACTTTTTGCACTTCACCCCGAAGGTATCGCCGATCTTACGGATATCAAAAGCGATTTTGAAAAACGCTGGCTTGCCGAAGGTAAAGCTGTCCACCACCGGGCATGGATAAAACTCCCGCTGCCTGAAGTTACTATCGGTCATTAAAACTCAAGGAATTGAATAATGAATATCTATCAGGAACTCAAAGCACGCGGTTTCATTTATCAGGAAACCGACTCCGCTCTTATCGAGAAAAAACTCACCACTGAAAAAGTTGTTTTCTATTGCGGTTTCGACCCGACCGGTGACAGTCTGCATGTCGGACACCTGCTGCCGGTGATGGCGATGCGTATGCTTCAGAAAGCAGGACACGTTCCCACTGTTCTGGTCGGCGGCGCCACCGGTGCCATCGGCGACCCTTCCGGACGTTCCACGGCAAGAAATATGCTGACTCTGGAAACTGTCGCGCACAACGTTGAGTGTCTCAAAACTCAGCTTGCCCGTTTTATTACGTTGGAAAACGGCGAAGCCTATTTTGTCAATAACTATGACTGGCTGGGACAAATCAAACTTCTTGACTTTCTCCGTGATGTCGGCAGCCGTTTTTCCGTCAACCGTATGATGGCGCAGAAATCGGTCGAAAGCCGCATGGAAAACGGTTTGTCCTTCCTTGAATTCAGCTATTCTCTTTTGCAGGGTTATGATTTTTATTACCTTAATAAAGAGTATAACTGCACCCTTGAGATCGGCGGTCAGGATCAGTGGGGCAACATGGTCGCAGGAACCGAACTTATCCGCCGTATGTATGAGGAAGAACGCGAAGCTGACTGCCTGACCATTCCCTTATTGATGAATCCTGCCACCGGACAGAAATTCGGCAAATCCGTCGGCGGAACTTCCGTCTGGCTTGACCTCAACCGTACCAGCGCTTTTGATTATTACCAGTTCTGGCGCAACAGTGATGATGCGATGGTCAAAGAACTGCTTTTGAAATTCGCCATTGAATTGCCGCTGGATGAGTGTCTGGCGATCGCGGAACAGCCCAATATCAACCGCGCCAAAGAGATCCTTGCTTACGAAGCAACCAAACTTGCTCACGGTGAAGCGGCGGCGAAGGATGCTTATCTTGCCGCCGGAAGCAAATTCGGTTTTGCCGATCCGGAAAATAAAGTTGTCACCACCAGTACCATTGCCAAACTTTCCGCTGCGGATGCCACTGCATCTCTGCCGGAAACTGCGGTTTCTCAGGAGGATGTCGCGGCGGGACTTACCGTTCCCCGTCTGCTGGTTCTTTCCGGTATCTGCAAAAGCACCAGTGATGCCCGCCGTCTGATCCAGGGCGGGGCAGTTTCACTTGATGATGTGAAAGTCACTGATGTCAATGCGGCACTGACTGCGGCTGATTTTGCCGCCGGAGCGGTAACTTTGCGCGCCGGAAAGAAAAATTTCCGCAAAGTGGTATTGAAATAAGTACAAAGTGGTGTTATATTAAGCAATATACGGATGCCAATTTAGCTCAGTCGGTAGAGCAATTCACTCGTAATGAATAGGTCATCGGTTCGATTCCGATAATTGGCTCCATTTTTTTTGCTTGCAAAAAAATCAAACCGATAAATATCTGCAACAAGTTGCGATTTTATCGGTTTTCTTTTTTTTACGCAACTCAATGGCAAGCCATTAAGTTGCAGGCGATTGCCTTCGCTTCGCTCAGGCTCGCCGCAAGCGTCGTCCGATAATTGGCTCCATTTACTTTTTTTTACGAAAAAAAAAGTAAAACAAAAAAACGAGTTGTCGCGGCGGCTTCGCTCGCCTTGATCGACGCTTTTTGAAAAAGCTTTGCAAAACTCCCGTCTGGTTCGACTCAGGCAGGAGTTTTTGTTTTGTATCTTCGCGTTGCTCCATTGGCTTACGCCAATTATGCAATTCTCACTTGGTTGTCGGTTGCCTTCACTTCGTTCAGGCTCTTCGTCGGGCTTTGCCCTCCTCGTCGATTCCGATAATTGGCTCCATTTTTTGCTTATCAGTCAAGTACTTAACAGTGCTTGACTTATTTTTTGCTATTTTACCATAAAACACAAAAAAATACCATGTTTCACGGAGAATCACATCTGACACTGACTGACTTTTGACTGACCTCTTGACTGACAAAAATAACTCTGTCAAGCTTGTTTTTTTATACAGTTGTAACTGATAAAATTTCAGTCAGTTGCAAAACACAATAAAAAAACAGTTTCAAAGAAACAGAAAACACTTCTTTTTTACTTGAAAATAAATTTCGGTATTACCTGAATGGTAACGCCGAAAACTGCCGTCACTATATTTTTATTATATACATTTGATCAGCAACCATGCATTCAAGGATATCCCGGTAACAGAATCTTCCAAAGAAAACTTACTCAATCTTTGCAAATAGTTATTTGTCCATTTTCTCGGAGCAAGTTCCTCCCTTAAACACCGTCTCCATTCATTACCTGCTGCAGAAAAAATGTGCATAGTCAACTTATTACTTCCCTGTCTTAATTTGATTTTGAATTTCCACGGTGCATTTGCCCGTACATCGCAAGATTTGCCATTTACAAATAATTCTCCAGAATGAAAGAGATTTTCAAAACATAAAAATCCATCTGTTTTTTCAGGTACATGAAATTCAGACTCCATAATCAACACGCCTGAAAAATTTTCATCTTCCCAAATGCCATTCTTTAACAAATTTCTATCAACTTGAATTTCATTGAATTTTGTAGATGTTTCAGCATGCATTTCCATTTTTTTCAACTTGGTAACATGCCAATTCAACTGGACGGGCAATTTCCTGAATTTTATCTGATCTCTTGACAGCGAACTTTTTTGAATAATTTTAAGTTCCCCTGGAGCAAGTGATATTGATACTTTTTCATCAGCATATTCGACAACAGATAACTCAAAATCAGGGTCTTCTGACAAATTTTCATACCTGTCTTTTGAATGAAAAATAAATTTCTGTTCTTTTGATTGGGGATTAAATATCATTAATGCTTCACCATTTTTACGAACACAGGGGATTAAACGGCATTTGCCGCTGTCAACAGTTACATTTACTGTTGAAAATTCTTTCAGTGAATCATTCCAGCTGTTGAAAATTTTTACTCCATGCGGATATAATTTTTCTAAAATCGCTTTTTCCCAATCATCAAGATTTCCGCAGTAGATCAATGCTTTGGGAACATTTTTCATTTCTTCCAATTCAGTTAAATTAGTGAAACGCCAAAATATTGTTTCATCATCAAGATGATTCAATATCTCCAGTAATCTGGCTTCTGCCTGCAAATTTTTTTCAGATGGTTGCCAACGATTATCCGGCAAAGGGTATTCACAACGGGCGAGAACCCATACCGGAGCTTCCAAGGCACCTGTATCAAAATTGGAAATAAAATTCCATTTTTTAATCAGTTTTTTCAGTGGCTTCCACTGAGGGATCCGTGGAGAAAAATCAGTGCTGCAGCAAATTTTATGCTTCCCGTGATCGGAGTACAGATACGGCATCAATATTATACGATTGATTCCCCTTGTAAATAAACTATTGGCAATATGATCCATTTGCGGCGGAGTCAATCCATAACCATAAACATTGAAACATTCACATAAAGCTTGATGCCGGTGCATTCTGATTGCTGCAGATGAAGCAAACTTTGCATAATACCCATTACCTTCATTCGGAAAAATCTGTCGCCAGATCGCGTCTACACCCGGCACATGAAATGGAGCGGAAAAATCCAGCAGATCTCCGCAATCACCCACTCTGAAAAAAAAGTCTTCATGATCGAAATGCCCCTCAAATTCCAGATGATTTTGTTCACACCAGCGACTCAAAACAGAGCAATAATTGTCAGCAAACAATCGGGATGAGATAGCCATGTATTTACGTCGTGCTTCAAACGCTCCGTCAAGATTCTCTGTCCCTTTCCAAAGAAAAGGTAACAAATCGTCTTCAAAACTGCACTGAAACATCTCTTCCGCCAAGTCCCGCATCGCCGGAGAAAAATAAACTTCATCATCATCGCAGGCACAGCGAAAAAATGGTTCATCGGTAAAAATACCCTTTATTGTTTTACCGAATTCAGAACCGAATTCCCGCTTATACAGCTCATGAGTCATCTCTATAAAATGCTCTGTACTTTGAGGTGCCAATTGATCCGGAAAATCCGCAGAAACAGAATTTATTTTTCCATATTCATCACGTCTTAAAAAAGTTCCGCAACATTCAGGAAATTTTTTCACAAGAGTATTCAGTACACTTCCACTAGGCCAACCCCCTTCATCATAAAGCATGAGAGTCAAACCAAGTTTTTTACATTCATTAAGAACTGTTCTGTATAATTCAAAATATTTTTTTCCCAAATATGCACACTTCATTCCTACAAAATAATGCTTTTTGCAGTAATTATCCGGCATGGGGTGAACGTAAACACAGGAAATGCCTGATTCAGCAATGGCGGCAAGCTGCCGCCGGATACCGGCAGGAGTCGGGGTGGCATTCCAGTACCAAAATATTCCAGTACCTAAAAAAGTTTTTTTCATCTTATTTTATGTAATCACGATTTGAATTATAATAAACTCTGGAAAATTTACTGTATTTCTGATCAATAATTTTATACACATCAGTGTTGATCATACTTGAAACAGTTCTGCTTTCCACATGACCATCAATGAAGCCCACAGTTGTATTTTTTCCATGACTTTCCCAAAGGCAGGCAAAACTGGGTGATCCCCAATCTTCACCGCACAATGCATTATTGGCGGTATTGAATGTACTTGCATAACCATCAGCTGCAAGTACTGTATTTGAAGGAGAGGCTTTTTTGTTTCCTGACGCATCTTCATAAACAGTCCATTTGAAAATTGGCATAGAATAATACCTCGCCGCAGATGAAACGTAAGCCATTGCATAGCTTTGATAACCATAAGTTTGAGTAGACAACAGCTCTTTTGACGGACAGAAAAAACTCTTGGGAATAAGATCATCCGAGCGGGATGCGTTATTTTTGATTTCATCATATCCCGGTCCACCGAGATACCCTGTCAGTCTTGCAACGCCTGATTGATGAAAATTTCCATAAATACCACCGTTATAGTGAAGAAAATAACCTTCGTTATCAGAACCGTAAGACATTGCAGCCATTGTTATCTGTTTCAGATTGTTTACGCAACTTGCACTTCTCCCGCGTTCTCTTGCAGAATTCAGTGCCGGCAGCAGGATCGCTGCCAAAATCGCAATGATCGCGATGACAACGAGCAGTTCGATCAAAGTGAACTTTTGGGTTTTCATAACTCAGTCTCCTTTTTGTGTCATTTGTTACTTGTCACTGACCAATTTCACATTGTGAAATTCTAATTTGCTTTTAGATACATTCCAAGTCCATATTACAGGTCTTATTGCTTTCGTGCCGGGGAACAAACGATGAACTCCAGCTTTTCCATTGGTAGAAAAACTGCCTGAAAATGTTTTGAATTTTTCATTTAATGTCCGATTGTTGGCAGCAACAAAAATATAAATATCTCCTCCTCTATGCAATCGTACTGATGTGCCGGCTGCAACATCACGGGACAGTCCGTTTTTCAATAAAACTTTTATTTTATCTTTTTCCCTGATAAAAGATTTTATTTGTGGAGAGAGATTGAAGTTCGGCAAATCTGAGTTATCAGCTTGTGCATTGAATCCCAATGCACAATGCTGAACTTCTGACGGCCAATCTTCACAATCAGATATTTCCAACTCTGTTGCACCCGCAGCAGCATTTTTGCTGATTTTTGCCAAAGAATATTTGCCGGCTGGCACAGCTGATATATGAGAAATTACCTTCCCTTGATCATCCAGGGCCTCCACTCCAAAGAAAAAGTGTTTGAAATTTGAATTATCAGGCATTCTGAAATCACCTGAAAGAGTATATACCTTTCCTGATTCAACTGGAATGCTTTTTCCCACTATGGTAAAAGGAACTGGTGCAGTCAATATCTTACCATTCGTTACAATTTTTCCTTTTTCCCATGTTTTTATGTCATCTCCATTAAAAATTATATTTTGTTTTTCAGAAGATAAAGGTAATGGATTTTTATCCAGAATATTGAAAAATTCGATTCCGGCGGAATAAACCTCTTGCGGAGTATTACCGCCAATCCATAAGCTGTTATCTCCAATGATCTTTATAAATCCCCCCTGTTGCACAGTAATTATTTTTCTTTCATTTTGATCTAATTTAACAGCAAGTTCGGGCAAATCATCCAATGTTCCAATAAACAAAATCTTATCTGATGGAGCTTTACCTGGAGCATAAATTGCTATATCCGGTACCGCATATTTGGCATCAATAAAACCAGGTTCCACCTTTCCAGGGACTCCACCTCTTGCTTTTACTCCTGCCAGGTGCGGACGGTACATTCCTGCCATCATGGCGATTGTTTCACACCGGCGATCTGAACCATGTTCAGCATGGTATATTGATGAAAACAAATTTCTGATTTTATTCACATCTCCGAAACGCGAGGTCGTGGGTTCAAAATACAATACTGCTTTGTCAGATTTTAACTTAAAAGAAGAATTATCCAATACACTTTCAGGCTCTGTTCTGAAAAGCAGAGTACCGTTTAAATTTTGACGAACCCCCTGCATTCTCAAAATTTTATCACTTGCAATCTCTACTTTGTTTCCGGAAACACTGATCGTAACATCAGCTTCATTATCAATATCCTGAATTTCAACTGCTCTCAAAACCATTATTTCCTTGGAAGCAAATTCATGTTGAAATATTGTCCGTTTTTTTTGTACTTTTTGAACAATCTTACCATCGGCGGATGGGATGAAAATATAATTTTTTCCACCGAAATAAGATGTTACAAATTCCAGATCAGCCTTTACGCTTTCACGTTGTGGATTGGAAATTGTAATAAGCGTATTTTTTCCGCTCCCGAAACGACCGATCCATAATTTTTCACTTCCCGAACCGCGAACTGCTGTAATCGGCTGATAACCTGCTTTTTTGAGGGCAATAATCGTATTGACCCACGGATTGAAAAACTTGAAATCATCATAGTATATTGCCCAATTCATTGGAGAAATTCCAAATTGCAATGATTTGAAAAGTATATATGATGCCAAACCATGATGTATACCCTTCAATTCTTTGGCATCTGCCTGATTCCACCGAATCCCTGTATTGCGTCGTTGATCATCCACACTTGCCCAAAAAGTCATTGGCTTGCGACCTGCCATTAATCTAAGCGGCAATATTGCAGCTAGATTTGTGTCAGGATTTCCCTCAAACATGATTGCATCAGCTTTGAATGTTGTAAAAGCTGAAAAATCGGACAACGCCATATTCATATAGACAGCCATAGGCAATTTTCCACGCTTCATGCTGTGAACCGCATCGGCAAATGCATTTTCCGCCAGGGTATCGCAAGTATAAATAACTCCTTTTTCATCAAATGCCCGTCCGATGGCATAATCCATTTGTGATTTGGTCGTAAAACGGTAAGATGAATTTGCCATGTCAAAGGCAAATCCGGAAATATTGTATTCTTGAGTTATTTGTTGTAACTGCTTGACAAGAACATCAAAAAGTGGACTCCCAGGAGCAAAACATGCTTTTGCAAATTTAGGATTGCACATATATGATGGTCCATGTATTGTTTCCGGAAATTTTTCTGCCTGACGATTATGAACATCTGTGACCAAAATATAGAATAATTCAGCACAGCTGCGACTTCCAATTTCAAATTCTTTTTTTGTTACCTCTGCGAATTCCTGTTTGCTGCACATTTTCGGTTTGCCGATACCATAATAACGGGCAACTTTTTTGGTTGAAAAATCTGCACCTGCGGTATACCAGTCATCACCGCCATCCCTGGTATGGAAACACCACTGCCAGTCCAAATGGCTGTAGCGTGAAGATTGCAACTGCAGCATCCGCTGAAGATGAGCACCTCCGTGATAACCACCTATACCATAAATTCTTTCATCAATTCCTGAAATCGGCTTGAAACTGTCAGGAAAAGTATCATAATAAAGTTGGATTGCATTTGCCCATTTGAATTCAGGAAAGAAATCAACAGACAAAAAAGTCACCTCTTGATTTTTGCGGTCGTCCAAAACTATACGTGCCGCTAAAGAAAGAGAAACTTTTTCATCTTTCCTTTTGGCGGCAGAAGAAAAATAACTCAAATCAGTATCAGGGACAAATCCAATTGCAAATCCTTTTTGTTCATTCCAGACACAAGGCAGGGGGAATGTTTCCAAATGGGTTTTGCGTTCCAATTTACATTTATTTAATGCATGTTCTTTATTTCCGTCAAAAAAGCCGGTTTTACCATCAAGTTTGCCGGTCGCGACAGCTGCAATTTCCAAAAGTTGCGGTTCTTTTCTGTTGGAGGAAAAAATGATTTTGTGACGATTGAATACTCCTATTCGGTCATTCGAGATTTGCATGACTCCGCCATTGAAAACAATTTTTTGATTTACGGCACTGATATTCGGGATCAAAACTTTACACTCTTTCCCGATGCGCAATTCAAAAACAGGCTCGATTGCATGAAGAATCAAATGCGAACAGAATAAACATATTGAACAAATAGTAAAAAATATTTTCACAGTTTGCCTCCATAAAGTATTTTTCCTTGATTATCAAATATTTCAAGTTTATAATTAGTTGTAATCGACGGTAATTTAAATTCAGCACATCCTGAATTATCTAAAAAACCGGCCGCCGCAATTTTTCCTGTATTATCAGTTACCTTAAACTTGGACGGATTTTTACCTCCTGAAACTTCTATCGCCACGCTATGTTCTGCCAGACCAAAATAACAATTATCGATCATAACTTTACCTTCTGCTCCAAAGAAAGCTCCAGGCTTGAAAAAATAGTGATGGATATTGTGTCCAGAAGGAATAACTATTTCATGAATTCGTTTCTTCCACTGTTTTGCGTCTATTGAATTCAGCATCGAAGGGTCAATAAAAAGCGACAATTCGCCAGTCATTTTTTCTCCGTGTCTCGGAGATGCTGTGATATAAACTTCCGTTGAGCTCAATGGTTCATGCTGCGGGGATTTGCCGTCATGCCAATCATCAGTTCGCAACCATATCATTGCGGTAGAACCTATTGCCCGTAAATCGGCAGCAGCACAATATCGTTTCCCTTCTTCAACAGCAACTTTCTGGGTCCAATAACCTGAATTTATACGTTTTAATTCAACCGAAACAAATTTATTCCTGTCTTCATTTTCGACATATCCCAATACATAAGGTGAATTTGAACAGTTGTCAAACCACCAGTTTTCGGGTTTGCTGCTGTTATCAAGTTTTTCAAAACCGGGATTATTAAGCAAATTTTTTGAAAGTTTTCTGTGCGTTTTTACACTAATATCAGCCCCAATGGCTGACATCGCAAATATCAGCGGCAGCAAAAATATTTTTTTCATAAAACCTCCTGTGTTATTATTGGGAAATATATCAATACTTTAATATACATCATTTGACTTTGGAAAAAAATAGATTATATTATCAAAAACTGGACTTTTACGACAATGGATAAAAAATGGATGAAAAAATTTGGCAGAATGCGATGATTGTTTATGCAAGATTTACGGATTTTTATTTACTTGAACCTTTTAGGTACGAGCAGGTTCAGAGCCGTTTTCTGGTTTGGTGTGAAACCGGTAAAGGACGGTTGATCATAAATAATCAGTGTATCGCAATGACTCCTGGAAAATTAGTTTTTGCCCCATGGAATCACTCCATAAGCTGGATAAGTAATCCCGAAGAACCTTTTTTAGCAGGCACGATTCATATTATCCCGGATATGCCGGAAGAAAATCCTCCCCGTTACAGTCCATTTCATTCGGCAACACCGGAACTGCCTGAATTTTATACCAGAAAAGATGAATTTTTACCTTCATTCCAAGATGTTACCGAGTTTGAACTGCCATTGGAACATTCATTTTTTCATTTGGCAAGGTATGTTGTGAATTGTTTCCAGGAAGAATGCCCTGAATTTATATTGCGTTTATTTCCGCGTCAATTGCTTTATGAATTATACTCAATAAAAGCGGGAAAAGTATCTTTTTATCCCGATAATTTCAAGCAGATGATTAATACAGTTGAACACTATCTTGAGGATCATTTGGATATGAAAATGCTTTGCCGTGTATCTAATTTATCTGTTCCCGGTGTGTATCGCTGTTTCAAGCGGATTATGAGTAAAACACCAGGGCAATATATCAATGAACGTCGTTTGAAAAGAGCATCTGAACTGTTAAGAACAACTGATTTATCTGTGCGGGCCATATCCAGGCGTCTGCAATATAAAGATCCCTTCTATTTCTCCAGATGTTTCAAACATTTGTTTGGAGTTTCTCCACGCCAATGGCGAAATAATGTCTCGATACCATTGCCTCCTCAACTGCCGCAACGTCAATCATTTTCACAACGGGATATTTCAGGCAAAAAGCATTACTTCTTTTTGCCATTCAACGAATTGATGTGATTAAAATTTTGGTATATCCATGTTAATTTAGAGGATATGCAGCTGCGAATCAATGGAATTCAAGGTGATTTGTTTGGTAATTCAACTTTAGGTAACCATGAAATACCAATTGAAAAGATATCATGAAGACAGATAAAAGACTGACTTTTTCCATTCCCTTTAGGGGAATGGCAGACTCGTAGTGAATAGGTCATCGGTTTGATTCCGATAATTGGCTCCATTTTTTTGCTTGCAAAAAAATCAAACCGGTAAAAATCTGCAACGGGTTGCGATTTTTCCGGTTTTCTTTTTTTTACGCAAGTCAATGGTAAGCCGTTTGAGTTCAGATTGCAAACACCCCACTTCCTACAAGTCGCGCGCCCCATAACGACAGTATGCCACCGCGGGGCGGGGATCAAAAGCGTTGCCGATCTGTCCGCACTTAATACAGCGAATTTCCTTTTGCGTCAATGGCGACGACCAGCGGCAGATTATCCAGTTCCAGTTTGTATATCGCTTCCGGACCAAGGTCATCAAATGCCACTACTTCGGCTTTGACGATCGCTTTGGCGATCAATGCTCCGGCTCCGCCGGTGGCGGCGAAGTATACACATCCGTACTCTTTCATCGCATCTTTTACAGACTGGGCGCGGTCGCCTTTGCCGATCATTGCCCGCAGACCGCATTCTGCGATGATTCTGGGGGAATAGGCATCCATTCTGCCGCTGGTGGTGGGACCCGCTGAACCGATCGGTCTGCCCGGAGGAGCAGGGCAGGGACCAACAAAATATATCGCCTGACCATTGAGATCCACCGGGAGTTTTTCTCCGTTGTCAAGCATGTTCACCAATCTTTTGTGTGCGGCATCTCTGCCGGTATAAACTGTCCCTGAAAGATATACCTGATCTCCGGCAGATAACTCTCTTATATCCGCTTCGGAAAAGGGGGCTGAAAGCTGTTTTTTCATAAAATCACCTCCGCATGACGCGCAGCATGACAATTCAGATTAACTGCAACCGGCATACTCGCCAGATGGCAGGGGTGGAACTCAATATGTACGGCAAGAGCGGTCGTGTCTCCGCCCAATCCCTGAGGACCGACTCCGGAAACGTTGATTTTTTCCAATATTTCAGCTTCCAAATCCGCATAACGCGGATCGTGTGACGGTTTGCCGACTTCACGCAGCAATGCTTTTTTTGCCATATATGCCGCATACTCCATCGTGCCGCCGATACCGACGCCGACGATGGTCGGCGGGCAGGGGTTGCCGCCGGCATTGATTACGGAATTTACCACAAAATCCACTACTCCTGCTCTGCCTTCGGAAGGTTTGAGCATCCGCAAGGCGCTCATATTTTCCGAACCTCCGCCTTTTGGTGCAAGAATGATATGCAGTTTATCCCCTTCAACCTGATCCAGATGAATGACCGCCGGGGTGTTGTCAAAGGTGTTTTTGCGGTCGAACAGCGGATCGGCAACGATAGATTTGCGGAGGAAATATTTTTTATATCCCTCTCTTACACCCTCGTTGACCGCTTCGCGCACCGTTCCCCGGTCAAGAACGACCTGATTGCCCATTTCAATGAAAAATACGGCAAAGCCGGTATCCTGACAAAGCGGCAACCTTTCAGTGCGGGCAATTTCCGCATTTTGCAGATATTGGGCAAAGAAATCTTTGCCGCGTTCACTCTTTTCTTTCTTTTCTCCATTTTTCAGTGCATCAAGCACATCTGACGGCAAATCACATGCCGCTTTGCCGCACATTTCTGAAACGGCATTTTTTATTGCATCAAAGGCGATGATTTTCATTTGAACAAACCTAAATTTATGACGATCGAAAGCAATGCTATCAGAATAAGCACCAGAAGTGCCGCAGGCAGCAGCCATGGGGCTTTTTCAAGAAGTGTTTTTTTCTTCTGTTCCTCTGCGCTCCATGATTTGCCGATATTGTTCGCTGATGTCTGATTGAGTATGGGGGTGGCTTTGCCGGCAGCGGAATTTCCGACTTCCGGTACCTGTACTGCCGGGTGGAGCCGGTTGTAGATACCCTGCAATGCGACTTTCAGCGCCTTCCAGTCTTTGGGACGGTATTCCGGATTTTTGGAGATCATCGAGTCGATAAGCTGTGAAAGTTCCTTATCCATATCCGGATTCATTTTGAAAAGCGGTTTTGGCATCTGGTAAACGTGGCTTTGCAGCAGTTCTTCGACTGTTCCGGTGAAGGGGGTCGTTCCGCAGAAAAGTTCATAAAGCATGATTCCGAAACTGTAAATGTCACTGCGCGGATCGTTGGATGCCCGTTGGGTGGTGATGATTTCCGGAGCGGCATAAAGCGGGGTTATCATCACATCATCCGGCGCGCCGGAACTGCCGTTTGCCGAATGCGCCAGCCCCAGATCGCCGATTTTGAGTTTGTAACCGTTGCGGGTTATCATCATATTGCCGGGTTTGATATCGCCGTGGACCATGCGGAACTCTCTCCATGCGTAATCCATCGCATCGACCAGTTGAAGTGCTATTCTCAGCAGGAACGAAGTGGAAATTATTTCCGGTGAGTTTGCGCGGATATCTTCCAGTGAACAGCCGTCGACATATTCCATGAGAAAATATTTCAGACCGTTGTCATCACCGGCATCAAGTGCCTGGATGATATTGGGATGAGTCAATCTTGCGGCATTTGATGCTTCGGCGTAAAGGTTATCCATGAAGTCCGGATCATCCTGTAATTCAGGGGAAATGATCTTGCATGCAACATGACGGTTGAGTTTTTTCTGATGGGCAAGATACACCACACCGTTGTTGCCGCCGCCGAGCTGACGGATGAGTTCGCATCCGCCGACGGTACGACCTGCCAATTCATTGGTTGTATTGATCACAGTGAGATTCCTTTCAATTTCTGATATAATGATACCGCACAGCGGTCTGTCATCGCTGAAATATAGTCGAGAATGGCAAGCAGCCTGAGATATTCATTGTCCAAACCGGGATTTACCAGCACATCAGGCAGCATCGCGGCGATGCGTCTGCTTCTGGTGGAAGCCTTTGCTCCGCCGGAGTTTTCCCTTGCCACTTCACTTATGCAGGGAACGAAAAAGTCAAGCATACCCATTACCAGCTCGAATCCGCTGCCGACGATCTCCGCAATGGATTGATGATTGTAGATATCCGCCGTACTGCGGGCTCTTATGGATGCAAGAATATCTTTCTGGGGAATTATCTCCGTCAGCGGTGTGTTCCATGTGCCGGCAAGCAGTTCATCGTGATGCCGGATGAACTCATCTGCCGCAGAACGGACAAGTACCCCGATCGCCTGCGCTCTGAGAAACTCCGCTTTGCGGCGGGAGTTGGAAAGGGTTTTGACGTAATTTACGGAATACTCTGTGTTGATGATATCCAGAAAATATTTTTCCAGTTCGCCGTATTCGATCAATCCCAAACGCATGGCATCTTCAAAATCGACCGTGAGATAAGCTATATCATCTGCCGCTTCAAGGAGGAAGCTCAGCGGATGGCGTTTCCAGCACTCTTTGCCGTCAGGCAGCATTCCGCAGGAGTTTGCAACGGTGGTGAAAAGCTCTTTTTCCTGCTGGAAAAATCCGCATTTTTTGAGATGCGCACCGGAAGAACCGGGATATTTTGCAAATGTTCCCAGAGTGGCGCAGGTGAGCTGCATTCCGCCGGGGCGGTCGGACATTTCAAGCCGGGCAAGAACACGGAAACCCTGAGCGTTGCCATCGTAGTGTTCAAAGTCGGCTCTTTCCGCAGGAGTCATCTTTTCCCGTATCGCCTGTCCGGAAGGGGAATTTTCAAACCAGTAACGTATTGCTTCTTCTCCGGCATGACCCAATGGCGGATTGCCGATGTCATGTGCCAGCGCGGCGGCGGCGACAGCGGCGCCGATATCACTCGGATGCGCTCCGTCGGTGTCGTACTCTCTGCAGATGGATACCCCTGCGGCAGTACCCAGACTGCGGGCGATGCTGCTTGTTTCCATGCTGTGAGTCAGACGGGTATGTATATCCGTTGAACCGGAAAGGGGGAATACCTGAGTCTTATCCTGCAAACGGCGGAAACTGCCGCTGAATACAATACGGTCAAAGTCCCGCTGGAAGGGGGAACGCTCCGGAGATATCTTTCCCGGAATATCTGTTCCGAGCCGGTGCGGGGATAAAAGTTGTTTCCAATTCATCATATTCATTGTATAATTTCTCCATTTGTGTAATATAATCATTATATCCGATTTTACAAGTGCATATACGCAAAATAATGTTGACTTTTTCAAATACTCCGTTATATTATATGCAGGGATAATTTCTGAATAATGTACAGAGGAGTTTTTTATGCCGAACGGACAGGGCGGGGGCAAGGCAGCCAATTCTTACTGGAAACGCAATCTTTTTGTTATCTGGCTTTCACAATTTCTTTCTCTTGCCGGATTCGGCAGCTGTATGCCGTTTATCCCGCGGGTCATGGAAGAGTATCTGGGGATAACCGACCGCGCTCTGCGCTTGCAGTACATTTCCGCTTACTATTTCTGCGGTATGATAAGTCTCTGCGGTGCGATGATCGTCTGGGGAATGCTCGCCGACCGTTTCGGCCGCAAACTCATGCTTTTGAGGGCAAGTTTTGCCGCGGCGGTATTTTATCCGCTTCTGGCGTTTGCACCGAATATCTGGATACTTTTTCTGGTGCGTTTCTGCTGTTCGTTTTTTTCCGGAACCTACAATCCCGCCCAGACGCTTGCTGTAAGTACTGCTCCTTCGGAAAAGCACGGCTTTGTTCTCGGTGTATTGAGTACCGCTCTCTGGAGCGGTCACATGCTCGGCTATCTTGTCGGCGGCGTCATCGCTGAAAAATTCGGCTACACCACTGCTTTTGTCAGCTGCGGTGTCGTCTACGCATTGAGCGGTGTGCTGGTGCTTCTGTTCGTCAAAGAGGATTTCGACCCGAAAACGGAACGCAAAAAACTTGAAAAGGTCAAGCGTCCGCTGAAGGAGATGCTCACTCCGGCAGTTTCCGGAATCATGATCCTTGTGCTGATGATGGGGATCGCCCGCCGTATCGACGAACCGTTTCTGGCGGAGTTGGTCGCTGATGTTCTCAAAGCGGGGGAAACTGCAGTCTGGAATTTCGGGATATTCAAACTTGAAGGCGGTTCGGTTTTCTTTACCGGTATAATCAGTGCCGTAGCCGCGCTTGGCGGAATCCTTTCCGGAGTGTGTATCGGCTGGCTGTGTGACCGGATTTTGCCGCGCCGTCTGCTTATTCCCGTATTGATTGCCAGTGCGGCAGGTGTGGCGGCTCAGATCATGTCGCCGGGGATAACTTCACTTGCAGTATCCAGATTTTTTGCCTATTTTGCTGCGGGCGGCATTCTGCCAATTTTGCAGCTGATGCTTACAAAAATTACCCGTCCTGAGCTGAGAGGAACTTATTTCGGCTGGTCAGGCAGTCTTTCCACTGCGGGAGGGGTGTTGTGTTCATTTGTCAGCTGGTCAGTCGGCGTATCATTCGGTCTGCGGGGTATTTACTGGGCGGAAGCAATCATTTTCATTCTCATGGTTCCGCTGATGATACCCATTGGTATAGCAATGGCAAGAGAGCTTAAAAGTAAAGGATTGGAGTAATTCAGAAAAGGGGTAAAATGAAAAAATTGTTCCGCATTACGGGGGTTTTACTGCTGGCGGCGGTGTTTATTACCGGCTGTCATCATCCGTTTGACCGTCTTCCCGAAGAACATCCGGAAGCATGGACACCGACCGAAGTCGAAAATATGCTGGGCGGCAATGACCCGTATGAGGGATTCAACCGCGCAATGTTCAGCTGTACCGATTTTCTTATGACCTACGGTGCCGATCCGCTGGGCAGAGTCTATACGACGATCTTTCCCCGTCCTTTTGTCCACCATTTCAACAATGTCTGCGTGAATCTGGAGTATCCGGCGCGGGCGGTAAGTCTGCTTTTGCAGGCGCGCTGGGGTGCTGCCGGAACGGAATCTCTGCGTTTTCTTGCCAATACCACGCTCGGCATTGCCGGTATTTTTGATGTGGCAAAATCATGGTGGGGCATCTATCCTGCGGAAGCTGATTTCGGACAGGCATTTTACGCATGGGGTATCGGACCGGGTGAAACCTTTATCCTGCCGGTCGTTCCATCGATGAACGGCAGAGACCTTACCGGATTGTTTTTCGATACGGCATTCGATTTGAAAACCTATATCCCCTATGCCGGATATGCCACATTCCTCAACCGCATGACCGTTGCCCAGAGCGGATATGCCGGAATCGTTGACGGTGCTTTCGACCCCTACAAAAACTACCGCCAGCTGATGCTTATCCGGCGTGAACTTCAGCTGCGCCACTGGTTTTATGAGGAAACGTTGCGGCAGATCGAAGCGTACAAAAAATCCCTCGGTCCGGATGGAAAAGTTGTGAAACAGCCGGTTCCTCCGTGTGTTCCGCCCGCCAGACCGTCTGAACTTTCTGCCGGAACGTATTCAGTTCTGCCGAATTATTTTTCTCAGGGAACTTATACCGATACTCTGCGGGTGATGCTCTTTCAAGTCCAGCGTGACCGCGACTGGTGGTACATGCCGCTGTCGCTTTTCAACAGTGATTTCTGGAGCGATTCATATTGCCGCGAAGTGGAAATCGCTGCCGACCGTCCCAAATTGCGTTACAGTTTCTGGAAGGCGCCTGAAGAAACTCAGGTCAAAGCGCGCAAAGAAAAACTTGCTGTTATGCTTTCCGGTATCGGCGGAACTTACAATAACTCCACGCTTCTTGCGCTTGCCGAACAGTTCAACAATGCCGGATTCAAAGTTCTGACTCTTGACAGCACTTTCAACTGGCGCTTTATCGTTGCCGACGGCAAATGCCGTCTGCCCGGATATCTGCCCGACGATGCTGCCCGTGTCCGCTGTGCAATCAAGGCGGTGCTTGCCGATCTCAAAGAGCGCGAATGGATCGACGACCCTGAAATCGTTATCTGCGGTTACAGCATGGGGGGAATCCAAACCTTGAAACTTGCGGAACTTGAGGAAAAAGATCCGACGATGAAAATCACCCGTTTTATTGCGGTAAATCCTCCGGTCTCTCTGGAAACGGCGTTGAATTCCATTGATTCGATGGTCAACTCCACCGCCGGGTGGAGCAAGAGTAAAATGCGGGAAAAGGTCATCACCGCTGCCGGAAATCTCCTGATAAAATTTGCTCCTCATTACCTCCATGCAGGGGATAAGGAGGATATTGAAAAATACCGCAGTTTCATGCTGCCGCTTGACCCTGAATCGGCGAAGGCAGTTGCCGGGATATTCCTGAAACTTTCCATGCGTGAAATGCTTATGGCGGCGCATAAAGAAAATCCCATCCCCGGTTTCAAAGAGTATAAGTGGGGAGATAGAAATGAACTTTATCAACAGCTGGACAAGGTGACATTCAAAGAGTATGCACACAATATCCTTGCTCCGTCCTATCCGGGCAGGAGTGTGGAGGAGCTGCTCGCAGATTCCCACCTTAAATCCATTGCCGGAACCTTGAGCAAATCACCGAAAATACGGGTATTCCATAATGCGGATGATTTTCTGCTTTCACCCGCAGAGCGTGCATGGCTCGATTCTCTTTTGAAGGAGCGCATCACATGGTTTTCCAACGGCGGACACCTCGGCAACCTCTATTACAAGCAGGTGCTTGAAGCTGTAATAAAAGCGGCGGAATAAAAGCTGCCGCAGTGTGCAAAGTTACGCAATTTTGCGTGACAGTTGCTTGCTTTACAAAAAGGGGGTTGAGCGCAAAACATCAGGTTTTGCGCTCAGCCCCTTTACATTCAAGCTCCGCCATGCATGGCGGAACGATCGTTATGTACGGATATGTACGGATATGAACGGATGCTTACGGAGCCGATAAACGGCAGTATTTTTTCCGTACTTATCCGTATTAACGCCCAGCCTGTTTACGAGATCAGAGCAGACGAGGTATCCCACTCCTTACCGACACTCTGGAAATATTTCCATTCGGTAGTGTCTGCGCCTTTGACATAAAGTACGCCGATATCGCCTTTGTCGGTGCGGATACGCAGGTCGTCGATTCCGTCGCCGTTGAAGTCCGCGATTTGTTCGATGGAGTTTTTGTTTTTGCACAAACCAATGAAGCTGTCAACAGAACCATCTTCGACGATCCATGCTCCGACCCAGCCGTTGGATTTATTCTGAAGGAGGACATCGTCGATACCGTCGCCGTTGAAGTCACCCGTTCCCACAATGGTCATATCGTTGGAAAGAGTGTCCAAATTCGCCCATTTGACGGTTCCGTTTTCCTGAGTGAGGAATGTTCCGGCAAATCCGGCATTGTGACGGAGGACGACATCATCCAAGCCGTCACCGTTGAGGTCGCCTATCGCCGCAACTGTCCACTCCTTACCCAATCCTTTGAGATAAGTGAATCCGGTTCCGTCAGTGTTGTAGTATCCCAAATCGCCATTAGTCGAGCGCAGAAGGATATCCGTCGCACCGTCACCGTTGAAATCACCAAGTCCGAGGACGTTGGTGGTGGAGTTCACACTCATAACTGATTTGTATCCGGTAACTTTGCCGTCAACGACATTCCAGGCACCGACGGATTTGCTGTCGGCAAAGAAGATATCCTGACCGTCACTTTCACTTCCATACAGAGTTCCGGTACCGAGGATTTCCGTTCCCGCGTTGACATTTGAAAGACTGCCCCACTTGATAACCGAAGCATCTCCTGTTGTAAGCCAAGCTCCGGAGTATCCCTGCTTCGTGTGAACAAGGATAACATCGGCAAGTCCGTTTCCGTCAAGGTCATCACCAATCACATCTGAAACGGCAATGATATTATTTACCTCATAAGCGGTTACAGCGGAAATGTTTCCGGCGGCGTCGATTCCGCGGAAGTAGACCGTACCATTGCATTCCATAATCACGCCATCGGTATAGGTTTGCCAAGTTTTGTTATCCAGTGAAAATTCCGTGATCACAGAATCGTTGCTGAATATGGCGGAAACGGTCACTGCTCCGGTGGTTTCGCCGGTAATATCCGCCTTGACTGCTGGTTTATCCGGCACGACTTTGTCGATCATATCGACCGTAACGGATTTTTCAGTGACATTACCCGCCGCATCGGTGACACGGAACTGGTAAGTTCCGTTTTCGGCAACAGTCAAACTGTTGCCGGAATTCCACTTGCCGTTGGCAAAGTATTCCACCGTACCGTCACTGGCGGTTGCGGTTAAGACTACATCCTGATTAGTCGGCTCGGTTGCATTACCGGAAATCTCAAGAGTGGGAGCGATTTTGTCGATCATATCCACCACGACCGACTTTTCAGTAACGTTGCCCGCCTCATCGGTAGCTTTGATATTTACTGTGCCGTTGGCAATTACGGTGATTCCGTCGGAATAGGTCTGCCATTCACCGTTGTCGATGTTGTACAAAATGGTACAATTTTCATTAGCGGAGATTTTGAGAACCACATCCTGATTTGTCGGAGTTGTTGCGTTTCCGGTAATGGTAAGTGTCGGAGGGGTAATATCCGGAGTTTTGATGGTCAAAGTGAGATTTCCATCGACCTGATCAAGAGAATAAACTGTGTCATTATAGACAAAATCAGCACCGTTGACGGTAATTGAACCGTAATTGACTGTACCATCTCCGATAGTGAGCGTGTCGGTAACGTTGCTTGCACCTTGCGCAAGTTTGTAAGTGCCGTCTGCTTGATCTGCCGAAACAGTTATTGTATAAGTTGGCGCGCCTTGAATCAACGATAAATCATTGATCAAGAAGCCATCTTCTGTGTTCCGGTCTGCCACGGTAAAATCAATTTTCGCTCCGGAATACGCTGAAACAGTTGCTCCGCTTTCAATCTGCAATGTTCCATCATGTATGCCGTAAATATACATGCGACCATTTGAATTGATCACCGTATTGCTTGCCAATCCATCTGTTTCGATGTACATATATCCATAGCGGTTTACGGTAGTATCAGCGACTTTACCCCCTGAGTAAATATTCATTTGACCGCCATAATCCACAATATTGTTATTTCCTATGCCTCCAGAGAGATACATGTGCGCTCTTGAAGTTATGGTGGTTCCCTCTGCTGTCCCCCCGGAAGTAACCCACATAACTCCGCTGGAATAAATTGTGTAACCTGATATATACGCGTTGGTCATTTCAAAGGATGAACCGGCGAATGTTCCGCTGATATAAGTATTAGTTGCTACATATATGCTCAGTTCAGCTCCGGATTCTGCAATGATATTGGTCGCTGTTCCCCCTGAAAGGAGGTATATTTTTCCTCCGGAGCTTACTGTCGTATCCAGTGCCGTGCCGCCGGAGGAGATGCACATGAAGCCACCAATATCGATTTGCGTATTACTTGCATATGCTTTGTTACCGATGCAAAAACTGCCGCCGGAGTTGACTGCTGTATTGGCGGCAACGGCGCTATATATGGTGAATTTACCGCCGTTATTGATCGTTGTACCCTCTGCGTAACCGTCATCTTGAGTCATGCGACCGCCGGAATTGATTACTGTGTCAATAGCTGTGGAACTGTCAATGCTCAGTGAACCCAAATTATTAACTATTGTGCCGCTTATTTTTCCATTGCAATAAACAGACGCATATCCCCATTTGTTTATTGTTGTGCTTAATGCTTCTCCTGAACTCAATACATGCATTGAGCCTTGAGAGTTCACAACCGTATTTTCAGCAATGCTTTTGCTGTCTACATACATAAAACAGCCGTTATTCACAAAAGTGGAATTGGCATATCCTCCGTTGGAAATGCGTAAAACAGCAGATTCATAATATTCTTTCCGGGCTGTCATTTCGGTGTTATACACAGCCCCATATACTGTTATCCAACTGTCATACATCACTCTTGTATCGCTTGCGATTCCTCCCTTGGAAACCACCAAAGATCCGTCGTTGAGTATCGTGTGATTGGCAATGCCACCGGAGGAAATATGTAAATACCCTCCATTCGTGACAAATGAACTGTTTGCTGTACCTCCGGAGTCGATGTACATCCAGCCCCTGAAATTAACGGTGGTGCTGTTTGCTGTCCCGCCGGAGCGGATGTACATGTAGCCCCCTGAACTAACGGTAGTGTTGTTCGCCATCCCGCCCGAGGAGATGAACATGGAGCCCCAGAAATTAACAGTGGTGCTGTTTGCCACTCCGCCGGAGGAGATGTACATGTAGCCACTTGAATTAACAGTAGTGCTGTTCGCTGTTCCGCCTGAAGAGATGCACATGGTGCCCCCTGAACTAACGGTGGTGCTGTTGGCAGTGCCTCCAGAAGAAATGTACATGTAATCTTGGTATGACAGAGTCAATCCGCTGCTGATAATGCCGCTGTATATGTCGTATCTTGCCATAGAACAACCTTTCTGATAAATTTGATACAAAAAATTATAATACGATTCTAATTTATCATAAGTTTTATATTTTTCAAACGCTTATGATTGAAAAATGTGATTTTTTTGTTTTTTGTGTGTTTTCAGCGGCTTGCAGGGGTTTAGAACTATTTCGGTGAAGCCGGTGCGCCGCCAGTTATTCAAATAAAAAAACTGCCGCATATTTTTGCGGCAGTTCGGGGTGTTTATCGGGTGAATTTCAAATTTGTTACTCCGAAGTCCACCATGCAGAATTCAGGTGTCGACAGAGGCGGTTCGTTGCGTATGAGTGTCGGTTCGCGGTTGAATGAAAGCGTACTTACATTGAATGATTCACCGACTTGCAAATGGTGGGGACCGAGCATATTACGCAGTGATATCACCAGTTCCAGTTCGATGGTGTTCATTCCGGTTTGCAGTGCTTTATTTACCGGAACCGCAAACGGTTCCCAGTATGCTCCGCCGCAATCAATGCCGTTTATCTTCACTTTTACGGAGTTTGCCCCCTTGAGATCGAAGGCGAGGAAGTTGATATTTTTCAACTCCTCTGATGTCAGGGTGAATCCGTTGCGCAGAGTGAGTTTTCCGGCGAAGAACGGCAGACCTTCGTTGATGAGTTTTCCGCAGTTGACCCTTTCGCAGTTCAGCGGTGAACCGAGTGAGAAAGTTCCTTTGAGGCGCGAAGCATCGTTGGCAAGCGGAACGGTATCGCCGTTGTGACGGACAGAGAAATCTCCGCAGAGATAAATACTTTCTATTTCGGTTTTGAAGGTGAGTTTGTTGTATTCCGACTCAAAGATACGCGCTTTGCGGATGGTTTCGTAGGTTTCCGGCTCCTGCTCAAAACGGGTTTTCATGCCGATGGTGTTTCTGCCCGGTTTGAAATTCGCCGGCAGTGTGATGCGTTCAAACGCTTTGTCAAAGAGATAGCCTTTGACTTCCGGCTCAAAGGGAACTCCGTTGAAAGTGAAGGTGAATTTTTCCGGTTCTTCAACGGCAAGATCGACCGGACGGGATGAGTCAAAATCTTCATCGGTGAAGAAATCAAATTCAAGTTCCAGATCACAGGAGCGTTCAAGGTCAAGCAGACGGGTCTGTACGTCAATCGCATCAGCTTCATCCCATTTTCCTCCGTCGACGCGGTAACGGCAGCGGTCAAGAGTGAGGATATTTTCGGAAACTTTTGCTATCTGCCACGATTTTTCCGGCAGAATCCTTATCGCCTGCGCATCAGGAGCAAAGCGGTTCATTTCCGGCAGGAAATCCGTAGTGAATTTGTCGGAAACAAAGAGCATCAACGCATCGGCGGCACCGAAAGCGTAATTGAAGACTGTTTTGCCGTTTTCGTTTGAAAGATCATCCGCTTTGCGGAATGTTCCGTCGAGCTGGTCGATCACCGCAACGGATTTTCCGGTAAACGGCAGAGCGATCTTTACCTTCGCTCCGGAGCGGTAGTTGTTGTTGACCAGATAGTAAAATCTGCCTTTTATTCCGGAAAGCTCAATATCGCGCCACGTTCCGGCGATCATGCTTGAAGGAATACCGTTTTCAGTTACTTCCACCCACTTTTCAACGTTGTTTTCCGCGTACATGGCAATGGAAGTTTCTGAATCAAAAGCGGTAAGTGTATTGAAAAACTCCAGTTCATCCGGAGCGGCTTCCTCTCCGTCAATAGTGAGCCTGCCCATCCGGACGGATTCTTTTATCATCGCGATCTTGCCGCCCTGACGGCGGAATTTTTTGAGCAGTTCAAAGATTTTCCGTGAAATATTGGTCAAACGCGGGATAAGCACCATTTCGTATGACGCCTGACCGATGGTGAATACTCCGTTATCGACCGAACCGCATTCGTCAACAATGATCTCATCGGCGTAGTGATGCTGAATGAAACGGGCGTTGAGTTCTTTGGTGAGTTTTTCCAACCCCTGCTGATAGATGCAGTTGAGGATATCCGCCGGATATGTCCCGGTAAAGCGTTTCCACATGGAGGATATCGGATGCACCACAAGGACAGGAGCTTTTACACTGCCTTCAGCAAGGAGCATACCCACTTTGGAAAAGTAATCGTTGAGCAGTTTGTAATCTTCCCACCACGGCTGATGGTAGAAACTGCTCTGG
The DNA here is from genome assembly GCA_015061615.1 of Lentisphaerota bacterium. Taxonomy (GTDB): domain Bacteria; phylum Verrucomicrobiota; class Lentisphaeria; order Victivallales; family Victivallaceae; genus UBA1784. The sequence continues at coordinate 23,343 of SUWE01000009.1, read as the reverse complement.
GGATAATCCCGTTTGCGTCTGCCGCGCAGGGAGTAACTTTCAAGGTGCTGACAGAGGTAATTTATTCCGTTAGCCAGCTGCCTCTGGTAGAGCCAGCGCATTCCGGTGAAGTTGCATGCCCAGCCGCTCAAAGCAAAACTTTCTGTGAGCAGCTGTTTGAGTCCGTACTGCTGACCGACGGAAAGCAGCTGGACAGATGCCATATCCGACGAATCGCGGCGGCAGAGATGATCCACGCCGGGGAGCGTGTAGTAGCGGTACTGCGGCATCATTGAACCGTTTGCACTGGTCTGATAGGCGAAACTTTCTTCCAGCACATGATGACCGGTAAGCTCCCAGTTGTGTGCTTTGCACCAGTTGCAGATCTGTTTCATAAATGCTTCGGCAAAGAGTTTGGAACAGAGTTTCCAGAAACGTATCCGGGTCTGACTGCTTGCCGGCAGATCGGTAAAAAGCGCTGAAAGGAGCGGGCGCAGTTCACTGTTATACTCCTTTTTATACTCCGCTTCAAGTACGAAAGACCAGGGTGTGCCGTCGCGTGAAAGCTGCGGTTCATCGGTGAATATTCCCCGCAAATGTTTGAGCAGTTCCTGCGGAATATTTTCATAATAGTGTTGGTGAGTTACCCGGATGAACTCTGCAACGACTTTGGCATCGAGGTTATCCACATAATAAGGGTTTATTTCAAAGTAACAGCGCATGATGTTGCCGGAAATATCTTCCGGCAGAGTTTCACCGTAATAAACAGAACCGTTTTCGGAGAAGAAAGCAAGGGTATTTTCCTTATCCGCCGCAGTTTTTGCATCAATGATCTCTTTGCGCAGATATTTCGCCTGATAATCCACGCCCAGACCGTTGACCAGTCCGCCGCCGAAGCCGCTGGGCCAGCCGTTTTCATCATAGAGCCACGCATCCATTCCGAGTTTTCCGGCTTCGTCAAGGGATGCTTCGACACACTCCATCCACTCTTTTGAAAGGTATGCTGTTTGCAAACCGCCGCGGGCGTGCATGAAAAATCCGCCCAGTCCGGCGTCGTGCATTTGGCGTATCTGCCAGCGCAGTTCTTCAGGTTTCAGATCGGCATTCCAGCTCCAGAAGGGGGAGGGACGGTACTTTGCGGCGGGATCGGGTAATTGGAGACTCATAATGTATGTAAACCTTTCTTGAAATCATTTTTTTGTTGTGCCGACAGTGAAAAGCCGTTCTCCGGCATCACCGGGCAGGGTATATACGGCTGAATTGTGCCATGATACATTGTTCGTTTTTTTCAGTTCCGCTTCCTCCTCTGCCGCCTGAAGCGGAGTTTTGTAGAATATGTATCTGCCGTTGCGGCGGATGAATTTGTTCGCTTCTTTGTAGATTTTCGGAGTCGGCGCCACGGCTCTTGCGGTGACGATATCAAAACGGTTCTGAAACTCTTTTTTGCAGTTGAGTTCAACCGACCTGCCGTGGATGGTACGGATATTTTTCAAACCGAGCAGAGTCGCGGCATCCTGCACGAACTTTATTTTTTTGCCGATGGAGTCGATGGCGGTTATTTCAAGATTTTCAAATGCCAATGCGAGGATAAGTGAGGGGAATCCGGCGCCGCATCCGATATCGGCAACGGCAAAACGTTCAACTGCGATCTCCGGAAACACCTGAGCTATAAGCAGAGAGTCGGCAACATGTTTGAAGTAAAAATCCTCTTCACTTGTCAACCGGGTGAGGTTCACATGTTCGTTGCATTCGCAGAGATATTTGTGCAGTACGGCACATTTTTTAGCAAAATCCGCACCGTTTTTTACATTGCAGGACGAGGCAAATTCCGGAAGGTCAAAATCCATGAAGTCATTTTTTTTCATTGTTGTTCATTCCGGCATCCGGCTCAAAAGGAACTTCACCGGCATCTTTGCGCATCTGTTCACCGATCGCGGTCTTTTCTGCCATTGCCTGCATGAAACGGATATTTTCCGCTTCGCGCGCGGCATCTTCCGCCTTGGCTTTTTCAGCGGCGGCAGAGGCGGCTTCGAGACTGTTGGCTGTATGTTTGCGTTCAAACTCCGCCTGTTTGGCTTCCTTGAGTTTGTAATTTTCAAAATATTTTTGCAGCTGCGGAGTCATATTCCGTGAAAGCCCGGTTTCTGCGGCACTGCGGGCGCTGCTCATCGCCGATGAACTGCGCGCTTTCTGCATCGCCGCAAGGAGCTGTTCGGCATTGCGGAGCTGGCGGAGCTTGGCACGGGCATTTTCAAGCGTATTGTTCTGCGGATAGAGAGCAAGAGTCTTTACGATGATTCCGAGTGCGCCGTTGATATTACCACTGTCGATGAGTTTCTGTGCTTCGACAACGGCTTCGTTGCTTTCCTGAATATGTATCAGAGTGCGCACATTGTTTTGTGAGCGGTCAAGACTGAAAATATTCTGCCCCTGCCGGACGGCGGCAGAGGAGTCTTTATATTTCATGCTGTTGAAAAAACGCACGACAAGACTTACCCTTTCCATGGGGGGCGGGGTATGTTTTTTATCTTCACAGCCGCACAGCAATGCAACAGCAGTTGCAAGCATTGTAAAAAGTATAAAGTTTTTCATATTTTATAAAATGTTATTACCTCATTTTTTTTGTAAAAAATCAAACCTGCGGCGGCGCATTGCTGGCAATCTCTTGATAAATCTGCGGACGTTTTTGCAGTCATGTACGATAGTACACTACTGCTCATCCGCCTTTATTTATCTGCGACCTTGCCTCGCACTGCATCCGCCGGATACAAACAACTCCGTGTTTGCCGGATTGAAAAATCACAATTTATGTGGCATGTTTTGTACTTAAACAGAAATGTTTGTTTATAAGCTCCTGCTTGGGGTTCACAAAATCTTGGACACTGCCCATATTCTATAAAATATCCCCTAAATGTGGATTTTTCAAATTTTCTGCCGGATTTTTTTCATCAACTCTTACATTGACGATCTTTTTCAGAGGAAATTCACCCTCTTTGACGGTTACTGCAAGATAATTGTCACTCCAACCGTACTGAAATCCATTGCGTTTCTGTTCAAAGATCACCGGCAGTATTTTGCCGTTTTGTGAACGGGCAAAACTTTCTGCTGAAATTTTTGCCGCCGCCGTCAGGCGGTGCATTCTTTCCTTTGCCGTCTGCGCCGGGATCTGTCCGGGCATCTTCGCCGCCGGAGTTCCCGGACGGATGGAGTAGATGAAACTGTGGATATTGGCAAACTTTACCTCATTTGCCACTTCAAGCAGGGTGTTGAAATCCTCCTCCGTCTCTCCCGGAAATCCGACGATAAAATCGGTTCCGATATGGATATTTGGAACACTCTTGCGGATTTTTTCCACCAGAGTGATAAAATCTTCTGCCGTGTAGTTTCTGTTCATCGCCTTGAGTATGCTGTTGCTCCCATGCTGCATGGAAAGGTGGAGAAAACGGCAGAGTTTATTTTTTTTGTCGGTCATAAGTTCCGGAATATCAAAGTTGTCCGGATGCGGTTCCGTCGAACTCAAGCGGATACGGAAATCTCCGTCGATCGCCGCCGCTTCTTTTATCAGCGCCGCAAGGTCTTTGCCGTCATCAAAATAGTTGCAGGTATTCACTCCGGTGAGAACGATTTCCGGGAAACCGGCTTCAACGGCATTTTTGCAGTCGGCAATACATTCTGAAAATTTTCTTGAGCGTGAAGTTCCCCGGACATAAGGAACTATGCAGTAAGAACAGAAGTTGTCGCACCCTTCCTGTATCTTGATGAAAGCCCTTGAGCGGAAGGGGAACGTTGAAAAACTTTTTTCCTGAAAACTCTCTTTTCCCGACTCCCGGCTTTTACATCCGCCGGGAGCGGAAGGAAAAAGTTTTTTATCCGGATTGGTCAGCACCATATCCGCACCGTTTTCCATGAACTGCTTACCGTTGAGTTCAGCGGCACACCCGGCGGCGATGATCGTTGCTCCGGGGTGTTCGCGGCGGAATTTGCGTATCTGATGACGGCTTTTACGCTCCGCTTCCGCCGTTATTGCACAGCTGTTGAGGATTATCAAATCCGGTTCAACGGCAAAATCATCCCTCAACTCATACCCGGCATTTTGCAGCCGGGCTGAGAGTAATGCGGTGTCGGCATGATTCAGCCGGCAGCCGAGGGTGATTATTACCGCGATCCGAGCCATGATTTTTCAGCGTTTTTTGCGCCAGTCAAGCGCACCTGTGGGACATGCTTTGATACATTCACCGCAATCACGGCAGCTTTCGGGCAATCCCTGATCGAAAGCGGTTCCGATGCAGCTGTCAAATCCGCGCTTCTGAAGTGAAAGCAGAGATTTATTGACCACTTCTTTACAGATTTTTACGCAGACGCCGCATTTGATGCACTTGCCTCTGTCCTGAATGATTTCCGGATGACGCACATCATAACTTGCCTTCTGACGCATACCGCTGTAAGCATCGGTTTTGCATCCGGCTTCTCCGGCGAACTTGCGCAGTTTGCACTCCTCTTTATCTGAACAGCTGCATTCGATGCACCGTTTCACTTCGGAAGCAAGCTGTTCAGCGCTCATCGTTGAACACACCTCTTTGAAGGTGTTTTTGCGTTCTTCCAGCGGGATGAAAGAGAGTTTTTCACGCGGATAGTCGGCAAGGTCATTTCGCAATACCACGATTTCATCTTTCGTCATAGATTGCCATTTGCCGCGGGTGACATTGATCGGATTATCTTCCGGAATCGGTGTTCCGAAAAGGTCACGGATGACCGCCAGAGCCGCACGTCTGCCGGATGCAAGAGCTTCGACCACAGTTGCCGCACCGGAAACGCAGTCTCCGGCGCCGTAGATACCATTCCCGGCTGTGACACCGTCTTCACCGACAGCCAGACAGCCGTAGCGGTCGACCGGAACACCTTCCGGAGCGCAGGTTTTCTGACCGATGGCGGCGATAACGGTATCGGCTTCGATCTCAAAATCGCTGCCTGCTTCCGGAACCGGTTTTCTTCTTCCGGAAGCATCCGGTTCACCGAGGGTCATTTTCTGACAGGTCAATACCAGTTTGCCGTTGCGTTTTTCCAACTTGACAGGCGCGGTAAGGAACCGGAAGTTGACACCCTCTTCCTTCGCTTCATGGATCTCAATTTTTTCAGCGGGCATTTCCGCTTCGGTACGGCGGTAGATGCAGTACACCTCTTTTGAACCGAGACGGACACTGGTGCGCAGGCAGTCCATAGCGGTATTTCCGCCGCCGACAACGAGGACCTTGCCCGGATTCGGAGCGGTACAGCCGTTTTCGATAACATTGCGCAGATAATCAATTCCCGGCAAAGCAAGTTCTTCACCTTCACAGCGCATTCCTGATGCCTGCCAGCAGCCGATGGCGATGATCACCGCATCGTAAGCGGCTTTGAGTTCATCAAGCTGAATGTTTTCTCCGAGTTTTTTGCCGAAGGAAAATTCTATGCCCATTTTGCTGAAGTGAGCGATCTCTTTATCAAGCAGATTTTTGGGCAGACGGTATTCAGGGATTCCGTAACGGGTCATTCCGCCGGCGGCGGGCATCTGGTCAAAGACGGTGCTTTGTACACCGTTGAGCCGCAGGTAGTACGCCGCCGCCAATCCGGCAGGACCGGCACCGATGACGGCAGCTTTTTTACCGGAAAGTTCCGGAAGATCTTCCATATAAGTGTCGTAACAGCGGTCGGCGGCGAGCCGTTTGAATTCATTTATCGCCACCGGTTCACCGTCAATATTTCTGCGGCACTGTTTTTCGCAGAAGCGGGGACACACTCTGCCGACAGTTATCGGCATTGGGATGCGCTCTTTGATGATCTTCAGCGCCTTTTCAAAATCACCGTTTCCGGCGGCGCGGACATACTCTTCGACTGCCGCATGAGCAGGACAGGCAAGGGTGCAGGGCGCTTCACAATCGCCGTTGTGTTCGCTCAACAGCAGATTGAGTGCGGTACGGCGCATTTCCAATACTTCACCGGTTGTCACTTCGATCTCCTGTCCCGGAGCGGGGATCGCTGAGCAGGAGGGAAGGAACTTGCCGGTCTTCTTGTCTTTTACCACGCAGACAAAGCAGCTGGTGGTTTTGCTGATGCGCTTTTCGCCGCACAAACCGGGGATCTCAATGCCGTTGGCACGGGCGACATCCATTATTGTCTGTCCCGCTTCGGCGGTAACGGCGCGGCCGTCGAGGAAAAATTCGATACTCATTTCTTTTATTCTCCTTTCGCCACGCGGCTGATGGCTTTTTTGGGACAGCAGTCAAGACAGCTGTTGCAGCGGGTACAGACCGCTGGATCAATGACAAAATCATCGCTGATGGCATTCACCGGACAGCTTTTGATGCAGAGTTTGCATTTGACACATTTTGATTTATCCAGCGCCAGATCGACCAATGCGTTGCATTGCAGGGCGCGGCATTTTTTATCATTGACATGTTCAAGATATTCATCGCGGTAGAATCTCAAGGTCGCCAGCACCGGATTGGGAGCCGTCTGACCGAGACCGCAGAGGGAACCGGCTTTGATTTTTTTGCCGAGATCTTCGAGCATATCCAGATCGGCTTCGCAGCCCTTGCCGGCTGCGATGCGCTCAAGAGTTTCGTACATTCTGGTGGTTCCGACGCGGCAGAAGGTGCATTTACCACAGCTTTCACGGTGGGTGAAGTCGAGGAAGTAGCGCGCGGTTTCGACCATACAGCGGTCTTTGCCGATGACGATCATACCGCCTGAACCCATGATCGCCCCGAGAGAGCGCAGGGAATCATAGTCAACAGGAGTGTCGAAAAGTTCCACCGGAATACATCCGCCGGAAGGGCCGCCGGTCTGGACAGCTTTGACATGTTCGCGGTCAGCTCCGCCGATTTCAAAAACGATCTCATTGAGGGTCGTTCCCATAGGGACTTCGACCAGACCGGGATATTTGAGGTCTCCGGCGAGGGCGAAAAGTTTTGTTCCTCTGCCGCCTTCGGAACCGGTTTTTGCAAAGTTTTCACCGCCTTCACGCAGAATGGCAGGAATATTGCCGAAGGTTTCAACGTTGTTTATCATTGTCGGCTTATCCTGATAACCGCGGTCGGTCGGGAAGGGGGGACGGAAACGCGGCATTCCGCGTTGACCTTCAAGTGAAGCTATAAGAGCGGTTTCTTCGCCGCAGACGAAAGCTCCGGCGCCCTCTTTTATGGAAATATCCACTGTTCTGTCACCGAACACATTGAGCTTTGCCTCATTGATCTGGGCAATGGCGATTTTCAGGTGTTTGATGGCAAGCGGATATTCTGCGCGGCAGTAGATCACCAGACGGCTTGCACCGGTGGCGTAAGCGGCGATAAGCATACCTTCAAGAACCTGATGAGGAACGCTTTCCATAAGAGAGCGGTCCATGAACGCTCCGGGGTCGCCTTCATCGGCGTTGCAGATGACGGTTTTGTCGAATCCCGGCTTGGCGGCAAGAAAACTCCACTTCATTCCGGTGGGGAATCCGCCGCCGCCGCGGCCGCGCAGAGCGGAAAGTTTCACTTCATTAACCACATCTTCGGGCTTCATTTCAAGCGCTTTTTTCAAACCGTCATAACCGCCGTTGGCAAGGTAATCATTCAGATCTGTCGGAACGATTTTGCCAGCCAGTGCCAGAACTTTGAGCAGCTCTTTGGCTTTTCTTGCCGCAGGTATTTCAAAACGGTTTTCTTTACCGAGATTGGTAATGTTACTGATGGATTTTTCATCGGCTTTCACATTGCTGTACATGACGGATGTGCCGTCAGCCAGACACGCTTCGACGATGGGTTCTGCGTAACAGTGACCGATACAGCCGACTTCGGCAATGGGCAGAGTTGTCGCTTTTTTCAGTGCTTCGAGAACAGCTTCTCCGCCGGCGGCGATACCGCAGCTTGCCATACCGATTTTGAATTTGACTATTGTACTCATTTTGCGGCGTACTCCTTGAGGATCTTCATCATGCTTTTGCGGTCGAGTTTGCCGTGGACTTTGCCGTTCACGCTGATAACCGGAGCCAGACTGCAACAGCCCAGACAGGCTACTGTTTCCAGAGAAAACACTCCGTCAGGGGAGGTTTCCCCCGGGCGCAGCCCCAGTTCCTGATAGAGCCACTCGTGGATGAGGGGCGCTCCTTTAAGGTGGCACGCGGTACCGTCACAGACAGAAATCTGATATTTGCCCGGTTTTACCCGTTTGAACTGGGCGTAGAACGAGACCACGCCTTCCACATCCGCTTCCGGACGCTTGAAATACTCTGCCGCCGCCCGGATTCCATCTTCGGAAATGTATCCTTCGGTAGCTTGCAGAAGCTGCAATCCCTTGATGAGATTGCCCGGATCCGGTTCGATAGATTTGAGAAAATCAAACTCTGGTTTCATGGTGAATATCCTCAAAAAAAATTGGTTGATTCCGTTATTCCTATAAGATACTACCTCTTTGAGGTATTTTCAAGTTCACTGCGGTATCTTTCCAACGCTTCGGGGAAAGGTGAAAGCACCTTTTCCAGAACTCCCCGGCAGCATGATATGCACATTCCGTAATTTGTCACCGGAACTCCTGCTTCAGAAGCGGTGCGCATACGGTTGAGCATCGCTTTGCGGTTGAGCATACAGCCGCCGCAGTGGACGATAAGTTTGTAAGAGCTGAGGTCAGCGGGATAGTCTGCTCCGGCATAGAAGGTGAAATCCAGTTTTCCTCCGCACTTTTTTTCCAGCAGCATCGGGATCTGTTTTCTGCCGATATCGTTATCAGCGGCATGGTGGGTGCATGCTTCAGCGATCAAAACTCTGCTGCCCGGCTCAAGGCGGTTTACAGCGGCTGTTCCGGCGGCGAATTGGACGATATCGCCCTTCAGTCTGGACATGAGTATGGAAAACGTCGTTTTCGGGATTTTTTCATCCGTCGTATCAATCAGGCGGTGAACTACCTGTGAATCACACACTGCCAGTGCCGGAACGGCGTTGATTTTATTGTAGATTTCGGGGAAGGCACTCTCTTTTGCCACTACGACAGCCGCATTTCCGTCAAGAGCATCCCGTATCGCCATGACTTCGGGCATTATAAGCCGTCCTTTGGGCGCCTGCGTGTCGATGGGAGTCATCATCACCACAAGGGAGTTTTCCGGAACAAGGTCATTCAGAAAAGCCGGAACGGTACGGGATTCCGGCAGGATATCGAGCAGTGCGGCGGTCAGCGCATCAAGGAATCGGCTTCTTTCAGTTTGATCTGCCGCCTTTACCTGAAGCGGGGTGTTTCCGGAATTTTTTTTCAGAAGTTCCGTAAAATCTTTTTCCGCAGGAGTGTCAAAAATATTCACCACCGGCAGAACCGGTATCTTCCGCTCCTTTGCCAGAGAACACACCGTTTCTTCCGCATCTTCCCATACTCCGGGAGTTGTGACCAGCAATACGGCATCGGCGCGATCGAGTGCGGCGGCGGTTTTCTGAAAACGCAGATTTCCGAGTACGGAGTCATCGTCAACACCGGCAGTGTCAAGCAGGACTGCCGGACCCAGGGGGCGCAGTTCCATAACCTTTTCCACCACATCTGTGGTAGTTCCCCGTTCCGGAGAAGTTATGGCGCTTGCCTGACCTGAGATCAAATTGAGCAAGGTAGACTTGCCGGCATTCACCCTGCCGCAGATGGCGAGCTGGAGCCGCAGTGATTTCGGAGTATTTTCCATAAGAAGTTTCCCTATTTGTAAAGTAACTTTACTATAATATACAGCATCAAACCCATTCTTAAAAGCTCTTTAGCAAGGAAAAAGTCAAAAAAAACGTATTTTCAGTAGCAAAAATGATTTTCGCGTGGTATATTTTATACCAAGGTGATATTTTTACAAAATATAAGGAGGAATTATCATGTCTGAATGTTTCAACAGAGCCAAAGAGATTTATGCCGCACTGGGTGTTGATGTCGAATCCGCCATCTCCCGTTTGAATGAGATTCCCGTCAGTCTGCACTGCTGGCAGGGTGACGACGTTGCCGGATTTGAAAATGCCGGAACCCTTGACGGCGGTCTTGCTGTTACCGGCAACTATCCCGGCAGAGCGCGCAATGCGGAAGAACTGCGCAATGATATATCTGAAGTTCTGAAACTTGTTCCCGGCAAAAAACGTCTGAATCTCCACGCTATTTATGCAGAAACCAACGGCAAAAAAGTGGAACGCAATGAGCTTGAGACCGCCCATTTTGCCAACTGGCTGGATTTTGCCAAAGAGAAAAATCTGGGACTTGACTTCAATCCGACCTGTTTCGCCCATCCGCTTGCAACAAACGGAACACTTACCCATGCCGATGAAGGTATCCGCAAATTCTGGATCGAACATGCCATTGCCTGCCGCAAGATCGCTGCCGATTTCGGTAAGGAGTTGAAAAACACCTGTGTTACCAATATCTGGATCCCCGACGGTTCCAAAGACACCCCCTATGACCGTCTTGCTCCGCGCAAGCGTCTGATGGATTCTCTGGATGCGATTCTTGCGGAAAAGATCGACCCTGCTTACAACCTTGATGCAGTTGAGTGCAAACTCTTCGGTATCGGTGCGGAAAGCTGTACTTACGGTTCTCACGAATTTTACATGGGCTATGCTGTCAGCCGCAACATTCTGCTTTGCCTTGATGCAGGTCACTTCCATCCGACGGAAGTTATTTCCGACAAAATTTCCAGCACACTGCTCTATCTGAACGACATTCTGCTGCACGTTTCCCGCGGAGTCCGCTGGGACAGTGACCATGTTGTCTGCTGGGATAATGAACTTCAGGCGATCGCCTCAGAGATCGTCCGTCACGGTTTTGAAAAACGTGTCCACATCGGTCTGGATTACTTCGATGCCTCTATCAACCGTCTGGCGGCGTGGAGCATTGGAGCGCGCAACATGTACAAGGCGCTGCTGTTTGCCCTGCTTGAACCTGCCAAACTTATCGGTGATGCTGAAAAATCCGGTGACCTTGCCACCCGTCTGATGCTCCTTGAGGAGCTTCGTTCACTGCCCTTCGGCGCGGTGTGGAAAGAGTATTGCGACCGCAACAATGTTCCCTGCGGAATGGCGGTTATGGATGCGATCAAAACTTACGAGCGCAACGTGCTTGCCAAACGCGGATAATTGAGAGAATCACATTATGGATATGCAGAAAAACATCCGTGAAATTCTTGTTGAACTCGGTGAAGACCCGGAACGTGAAGGTCTGGTGAAGACTCCGGAACGGGTCGACCGCAGTCTGCGCTTTCTCACCCGCGGCTATCATCAGAATCTGGAAGAAGTTGTCAACGGTGCGCTTTTTGAAGCGGAGTCCGACGATATGGTGATCGTGCGGGATATCGAATTTTTCAGCATGTGCGAACACCACATGCTGCCATTTTTCGGCAAGTGCCATGTCGGATATATTCCCAATGGCAAGATCATCGGAGTCAGCAAAATCGCCCGTATCGTCGATATGTTCGCCCGCAGATTGCAGGTGCAGGAGCGTTTGACCAAAGAGATCGCCCATGCGCTTCAGGATATCCTCGGTGCTGAAGGTGTCGGCGTAGTGATGGATGCGCGCCACTTGTGCATGCAAATGCGCGGGGTGGAAAAGCAGAACTCTGTCATGACCACCAGTTCCATGCTCGGCAGTTTCCGCAGGGAGCTTGCCACCCGCAACGAATTTACCCGGTTGATACGCTGATATGAGAGCATTGATACAGCGTGTCAGGCAGGCGGAAGTCATTGCTGACGGGGAGTTTTCGGGTGCGATCGGTCAGGGATTGACGGTGCTTTTGGGAGTAGCTCCGGAAGATGACGGGGAAATTGCCGCATTTCTCGCCGAAAGGTGTGTTACCTTGCGGATTTTTGAGGATGAAGCGGGGAAAATGAACCGCTCACTTCTGGATGTAAAAGGGAGTATGCTGGTCGTTTCCCAGTTTACCCTTTTTGCCGATACCACGCAGGGCAGACGCCCGTACTTCGGCAATGCGGCGCCGCCTGCGCTTGCCGATGAGCTTTACGAAAAATTCAAGCGCGATGCGGCGGAGTTTGTCCCCGTTGAGTGCGGCAAATTCGGAGCTGATATGCAGGTAACTCTCTGCAACGACGGTCCTGTAACGATCATGCTTGAAGCCAAACGCAATGCTTCAGGTAAAATCACCCTCGTTTGAATTTTCAATAAAAAATTATTGTCTCAATTTTTGTGAAAAATCTTTACTTCCGTCTTCGTTGTCACGGTGCAGCGTAAGCGAAGACGGATGCATCCACCGATAGAAAAGAAACCGTGATTGGTCAGTTGACAAATCACAACTTGTGCGGTATGTTTTATACATTGAGAAATACTCTCTTTATAAACTTATATTCCGCTTGCACAAAATTCGGGACATTACCAATAAAAATGGGGCTGAGCGCAAAACCTGATGTTTTGCGGCGGTCTCTTTTCAGCGTAAAATAAATTCACTTGTAAGGATCAGCAGGCAAAAAAAATCCATTGCTCAAAACTGATGTTTGAGCAATGGTAGATTTCAAGTTAAAGTATTGCAATTACGCCGTAAGAGTTGCGGCGAGCGTTGCACGCCGCCGCGAGGGGTCTGGGGAATTTCTTCCCCAGAGTGGCACTCGTGGAGCAAATTTCATCCCTCCTGTCGCCATAAAAGGCGGCAGAGGGTGAAACTTTGCGACACATGAGTCGAACCACCACCACACACGCATACCACTTGCCAGTACAAAATCCCGCATGCGCGGGCGCCAGGGGTGCAGGGGGCGGCGTTAGCACCCCTGCAAAAAAACACAGGTTTTGCGCTCAGCCCCGTTTTTTTATCCGATGATACAGGCAGCTATGACGGTCAGGAGTGCCATTATCACAGCAGGTATCATGTTCATTACTATGACTTTGCCCTCTTTGTTCTGAAGTTTGACTGTCGCACAGGCAGCGATAACTCCGCTGATGCGGATCATGCTCCCCAAGCCGCCGCCGACATTCTGCAATGCCACGGTCAGGGCAGGGGGAATATCCAGCATTACTGCTGTATCGAATTGCAGCGGGGCGAAAAGTATGTTGGATACAGTACAGGAACCGGCAAAAAATGTTCCGAAAATTCCGATGAACGGTGAGGCGGCGACAAAGTATTTCCCCATGATTTTTGCGCAGCTCAAACTCACGCAATCAAGCATTCCCGGGAGTCCGGCACCGTTTGCCGAAGAAAAAATCATTATCTGCACCACCGCCGTACTGGCGGCGATAGCCAAAGCGGATACACTTATCTGTCTGACGGTTCCGGTGACCGTTTCCCATGTTTTTCTGAGTGGAAATTTCCAGCACCATGCGCTTACCAGAGCAATAACTGTTATCGGGAACAAGCCGGGATTGTTGAGGATCTTCCACGAACTGCCGCTTTTTTCCACCCCGAACATATCCGGCAGGGTAAGTTTTACTGAAGCGGCAACTTCACTCAGTCCCAATCCCGGCATCCGCATTATCAGCAGAACTATTGCCATTGCCATATAAGGCATAAGTGCCTGAACCGGCGGAATTTTACTTTTATTCCCGTTCATATCCGGCAGTTTATCCGTCTTGCTGTCGGGAAAATCCCACACATTCCGGGGAACAAGGAACTTGAATTTTATGCAGAGCATCGTCAATGGCAAACCGATGATACAGCCGATCATCGACGGCAGTTCCGCGCCGAGGGTGAGCGCACTTATCCGCCACGGAATAATGTAAAATGCTCCGGATAACAGCGCCAGCGGTGCGATTTCAACGATGGAACGCACCTTGTTTCTGCTCCCCGAAACAATGACCATAAATGCAATGGCAATCAGCGGAAGAAACACTCCTGATACACCGGAAATGAGGGTGAGTTTGTCAAAAACTTCCGCTCCAAACGCCTCTTGAGTTATGGAGTTTGCCGTCAACCGCTCCGCAAGTGTCGTTACCGAAGTCGTTACCGGAATACCTACCGCCCCGAAGGGAACCGGCAGGGTGTTGCATATCAGAGAAACTGCAACGGCGATCAATGGCGGAAAACCCATTCCTGCAAGCAGCGGTGCGGCAAGGGCAGGGGCGGCACCGAAACCGGAAGCGCCTTCGACAAATCCGCTGAAAAGCCATGCTATGACGATAAGCTGTATCCTGCGGTCACAGCTTATTCCGGAAAATATCTGATTGATCGTCTCTATCGCCCCTGATTTGCGCAAAATATTGAGCAGCAGTACTGCTCCGGCGATGATGAGGATGATATCCAGAGATTTGAATACTCCGAGCATTGCGGCGGCGGAAACTGCGGCAAACGGCATTTTCCAGATGCACAAGGCAAATGCCGCCGTCATGAGCAATGCCGTAAGCATAGATTTGCCAGGTGCAATTTTGAATTTGCACATCATTACCAGTGCCGTAGCTATCGGCAGCAGCGCAGGAATCAAAAGGTACATATTATCATCAGAGTATTGTAAAGTGTTGTTTGCAGAATATACCCCGATTTTACAGAAATTTCAAGCAAAAAAAACACCGTCAGGCGGAAAAACCTGACGGTGGAGAATGAATCAGACGGATTATTCAGCGGATTCAGCTTTTTCTTCCGCTTTGGCAGCATCCAGCGCTTCAAGCTGGGCTTTGTCTGCAAGGGACATATTGCCGTCAACTGAACCGTTATCCAGATGGTTCACTGTGCGGTGTTCCAGATCGCGGAAAAGTTCGATCAGGTTTTTGATACCGCCGTAACCGAACCAGAAGGTGGTGATGAAGGCAAAGATACCGGGAATGACGATCTGCACCATGTAGAAGTACTTGCTCCAGTATTCCAGTTTCCACGGTGAGATGAGGTTCCAGACCAGCACCAGCAGGAAGATGATAAGGAAGCCGTAGACAAAGCTGTAAAGGAAGAATCCCCATGCAATGACTTTGTCGCCTCTGCTGTATTCAGGGGTAATACCGATGAGCTTGCGGAAAGCATTTTTGAAGGTGAGTTTTTCCTGATCTTTGTTTTCACCGTCAAGGTTGTATTTGCCGCGATGCAACATACGGTCAAGGTTGAATGGCTCTTTGCAGGTCGCGTATGACACCACAATGTAGATGATCAGAGTCAGGATCATCGTCATGAAATAGAACTCATAGGAGTTGATGGGGCAGCGCAGCGGGTTCATTTCCCACTTGATATAGGGCAGGGGACCGGAAACTTTCTCAAGGAAAGTTCCAACACTTTCAGTCCAGCCGTGATGTTCGAGGTAGGGGTAGACATGTGATGCCCAGCAACGGTCGATTGCGATCGTGATACCTGAAATCACCACACCGGTAAGCAAACTTGCCCATGCTGCAGCAGTTGTACCGATACGGCTGTAAAGACCGAAGATCATGACCGGTCCGCAGCCGCCCATCCACATGATAAGCACGATGGTGTAGAAGAGTTTGATATAGCTCAACTGCGCCATGAAACTTGAGGCGACGAAGAAGAATACACCGACACCGATGGAGCTGATACGCAAGGCGCGCACATGCTGTTCAAGGGTAAGCGGCTTTTTGCAAAGCGGAATGATCACATCCTGGGTAAAGGTCAGTGACGCACTGAACATACTTGTATCATCGGTGGAAATCATCGCCATGACCAGCATCAAAAAGAAGAGTCCGAGCATACCTACCGGGAGCAGTTCGCGCATCGTTGTCGCAAATTTAAGCTGATGGAAATAGGTACGGTACTGCTGGAATTTGTCGTTACCGATCGCTTCACGGTCGATTTTATTCATACCGGCGGTGGAGGCGTCTCCTTTGATAAGCTCCTGTCTGATCGGGTCAAGGAATTTGGAGTCGAGGTTGTTTTTGGTACTCAAAGGTGCGTCGACACCGATATTGTGAACGATCGGTTTCTGATTGGCAATAACTTTATCCAGACGCTCTTTCATTTCAGGTGAAAGTTTCAGCATCGGTTCTTCATTGATTTTGCTGGCAAGATTGGTACGGACTGTGTGTGCTTTGTCAGCAAAGTTTTTGTGGTTCATCAAGGTGATGATCATAACGGCAAACAGCACATAAAGCATGGTGTTCAATGCGCCGCGCCAGCAGCCGAGCAAACCGCCCATTTTGGATTCATGCGGAGTTTTGGCGGCGGTGGAGTAACCCGCACCGATCCAGCTTGCACGGTGGATGATGTTGACGAAGATCGGCAGGATCAGCAAACTGAACATGTTGAAGTCTTTAAGTTCGCTGATATCAAACGGGTCAAGGAAGCTTTCTTTGGGAACACGGTCCATAACAGTCGGGATGATTTCGTTGTTCCAGTCAAATTTGACCAGAATGAATACCACGAAAGTCGCCATCAGCGGATAAATCAGCATACCCTGCAAACTGTCGGTAATAATAAGTGTAAGTGTACCGCCCATGCAGATGAGGGATACGGCGATAAACATACAGATCGCCATGATCAGCATGAATGTCGAAATTTTCAGACCGAAAACATTGATGTAACGGGGCAGATCGAGGAAGAAAATAAAGAATCTTGCTGCGATCGCAGGCATGATAGAGTTGGCGACGACTTCAGAAAGTGTACGCAGCGCAGAAGCAAAAATACGCAGACTTCTGCTGTAACGCATTTCAAGGAACTGCCCCAGGCTCATCGCCTTTGTTTCACGGAAACGGTAGGTGCAGTAACCGGACAGACCCATGAACACACTCAACGGGGCAAGCATGTTTGCCCAGAAGTTCATACCGAAACCAGTGGTGTAGTTCACTTCGATCATTGAAACGATACCGAGAATACTCAGCGCGTTTGCAATGTCGCCCACATTGATGACATATCTGCCGCAGACACGGCCCGCGGAAAGAAAATCCGCCACACTGCGTACATATTTGCGCGAGTACAATCCCATACTGTAGACAAATGTCAACGGTATGAGGACGATCAACCAGTCAATCCAACTCATTTTGTTTTCTGACTCCCCTTCTGTTTGTGGAGGCATCTGCCCCGGTTATAAATTTTACCTCGGAGAATTTTTTGGAAAAAAGATAAAAAAATCCCCAACCTATTGTTTATATAACGGCAGATTTATCTGCTTTATTTTAATCTGTTGAAAAATTTTTTGATTTTTTTTGAAAAAAATAGCTGAGTGCGAAAACTGCTGTTCGGCGCTCAGCCCGTTGACCGTGTTTTATTTTTTTTGCATTCCGCTCAAATCTCAAGAGCGCCGAGTGGAAAGTGCTGCTGACTGCCGTAAACGTCGCTGTCAAAAAATGAACCCGATGAGGCGGCGCGCGGCAGAACAACTTTGATGGTCAATATTTTTTCAAAGGTCTTTATCATGATCTTTTCCGGATCAGTATGATAGAGTCTGCCGATATTTTCCACCGTGAAAGATGGGGAGTTCAGCACTTTCAAGTATGTTTCCATATCTTTGAACATCAAATCTACTGTCACCTGAAAAGGTCCGGCATTTTTGCTCCGGCAGACCGAAGCGGCATCGTATATATTCATTTTATTTCCAGCTCCGTAACAGTGAACTTCAGCGGCAGGTCGGTAAGGTGATAGAGGGCAAACTCATAGACCGCTCCTCCGGAAAAGTCCGAGGGAGAGAAGGGGAATGCCAGATTGCCCGCCGTCGCTTTGCGCTCAGGGAAACTCTGGTGGAGCGCCTTGGAGCGTGCCAGACCGATAAGCGCATCAGCCTGCTCCTGAGTCGGGGCGACCGCTTCAATGACCAGTCCGACTTCGCAGGGCGGAACCGTATTTATCTCATTCTGTCCGGTAACGGCATCGACACCGTAACGGAGGAATCTCAATGCGTATTCGCCCTCTTTGACAAAGTTCGCTGATTCTGCAACCGAGCGCCGCACTCCGGCTTCGATATCTGCAAGGTGAGCGATTGCCGCTTTGTCACGCAATCCGGCGATGGTGATGGCGCGGAATCCGGTCATTTTGGCGCCCTCAAGTTTGGTAGTCTCTTTTTCCGCAGGAACTAATGCACTGCCGGTGACCCGTACCTTGCGCGGAGTGAGCGCCTCAAAGGAGCAGTTGCTCAAATCTATTTTTCCTTCCGGCTCATAGAAACAGTTGGGGTCGGGCTGTTCATAAAGAGAGTGTGCCGCAACTGACTCAGGTGAACACGCGCGTTCCTCATTAGGCGGTTCGACGGTGAAGTAATCTTCGCCGATTTCCACCAGAAGTGAGTCGTTTGCTCCCACAGGGCGGGCGCAGAGTGCGCCGCATTCAGCGATTTTCGCCGCATGCAGAGCAAGTCCGGCGGGCAATCCCTTCGCTATCGGGTACGAGGCAAATACCGCCGTGTCACAGCATCTGCCGGCGACGATGATATCGGGATTTCCTTTCAACGCCTCAATGATCGGTTCAGTGCCGAACTGGGCGACCGGATTGGATAATTTCAGCGCATCTTCCGCAACAAATTCCGGCGCTCCGCCGCAGGGGAAGAGGTGTCCGTTTGCCGCTTCCAGCAGAAACTCTTTGCTCAAGTCGGAGTAGATGACGGCAACCTTGAAGCTCAAATTTTTCTCTTTGGCGATTTCGGAAATGATGTCAAGCACACTTTGGACATGCGGTTTAGCTCCGGAGCCGCCGGCACTGCCGATGATGAGCGGAATTTTCCGGGATTTTATTTCCGGCAGAATCAGTTCAAGGTCGCGCTTGACCTGCAATTTTTTGACAAATCCTTTGCCGCTGCCCAAATAGTAGGGACCGGGGTCGGTTGAGCCGGCATCGACGCCGATAAAATCAAGCTCCTCCTGCAATGCGCGTTTCAGTCCGGCAAGAGTGTAACCGTAGCCGAGCAGACCGCAAAGTGAGAGGTAACGGATAGGTTTTCTGCTCATCCGTTCACCTCTGTAAATGTGTAATCTTCCGGAATGCCGAGAGATTTTTCGATTTCAGGCATTTTTGAGTCGGCTTCTTCTGCAAGCTCCTGGAAATAGTTGCGCCCTTCGGAATCCATCGCAACAAAGAAGGGACCGAAGTGATCGACTTCATAGACCCATGTGCATTCAGTTTTTCCGAGTTCCTCAAGAAAGTGGACTTCATGCACCTTTTTGACCTGATCGCGCAGGGCGTTGCCGCTCAAACCGATTTTGGAAAGATAGACTCCGCCGACCTCTTTGAGTGCTTCTGCTGTCGCAGGTCCCATCGTGGTTTTGCCGATAAGCGTGCGCAGACCGAATTTTTTCACCACATCGGCGCCGTAACGCTCAAAACGGATGGAGCTTGTCGGTTCGCAGCTTACGACCTGCCATTCGCCCTCTTCCTGTTTCATTACCGGGCCGACATGAAAAAAACAGTTGATTTTTTCATAATCTATCGGCGGAAAAACGTTATCTTCCGCCGCGCGGATATGGAAACGGCTTCTGCCGGTGAAAAGCAGACCGCTTACAGTGATCATCTCTCCGAGTTTGAGTGATTTTACATCAGCTTCACTCATGGGCAGTTTGATATCTCTCATTTCAACTCTCCTGTGTAATCTACTGAACCGTCGGCGCTGATTTTGGCTATCCATCTGCGGCCGACAAGGCACTGGGCGTTCACTGCAACGGGCAGCGCGGCGGTATGGGTGTAGCCGATATCAAGGTTTATCGCCAGAACGGCGTTGATTCCGCGGGAACCCATCGGACCGATTCCGAGCTGACGGGCGGCATCGTAAAGTTCCTTTTCCAGACGGGCGACTTCCGGATCGCTGTGATGGTCACCGACCGGACGCAAAAGGGCTGCTTTTTTTGCCAGACTCATACACAAATCGGCGGTTCCGCCGATACCGACACCGATGATGGCGGGCGGGCAGACCTTACCGGCATAACAGGCATCTTTGATGCACTCGATGATGAACTTTTTGATTCCCGCTTCGCCGTCAGCGGGGAACATCATGCGGTAAAAAGTTCCGAAGATTTCCGAACCGCCGCCTTTGGGAGCGGCAAGTATCTCGATACTGTCGCCTTCACGGTCGAAGAACACTTCGATTTTGGGCATGCCTGCACCGATATTGTCGCCGGGATTTTTGCGGGTCAGGGGGTGGACCATCGTCGGGCGCAGGAAACACTCCGCTGTGGCGCGGGCGGTCGCCGCTTCGGCGCACTCCTGAAAAATGGAAAATCCGCCTTCAACTGCCGCATCTTTGCCGACATGGATGAAGTACATGGGAAATCCCGTATCGGCACAGACCAGCCCGTGACCTTTTTCTGCCATATCGGCATTCTGCAAACTTATTTCAAGATGTTTGCGTGCCATGGGGTCGGTTTCTTCAGCAAGTGCATTTTCCAAAGCGCGCCGGATATCAGGCGGCATTTTGGTTGCTCCCAGACGGATGGCATTGTACATCGCATCTGTGATAACAGCTTTTGTAATCATGATATTACCCTTTTCTGTTGTTTTGGTGATATGGTTTATTTCAAAGTATACATGAAAAATTTGATTTTTACAAGAGTTCAATGTATATTAATTGAGACTTTCTGTGAATCAATGTAAATGAGGATAAATCAATGGAACTTACTTCACTGCGTTACTTTGTCACTGTTGCAAAGGAACTTCACTTCCGCCGTGCCGCCGCAAAACTGAATATGACCCAGTCTCCGCTGAGTACTGCGATAAAAAAATTGGAAGATGAGCTGAATACACCGCTTTTTGAACGCACCAGCCGTTCAGTGAAACTTACTGAAGCAGGGGAGTTTTTTCTGCCGGAAGCCGAAGCGGTACTGCTCCGTGCCGATCTGGCAAAGGAGCGGATGCAGAAGATGCTTTCGGGCAGCGACAGCAAAATTTCCATCGGTTATAATGAACCGGCGTTGAATACTTTTCTGCCTGCGGTGCTTGCAAGATGCCGTAAAAATCTTGCCGGACTTCAGCTTGAATTGCGGGAACTGGAGACCGCAGAACAGCTCAAATCCCTTGCTGAAGGACACTTGGATGTCGGTTTTATGCGTCCTGCCGGATTTGATCTTGACGGTTTTGAAAGCAAACTGCTCCACCGGGAAAATTACCGTCTGGTGATGCAGTATTCAAACAAACTTGCTGCTCTGCCGGAAATAACGGTAAATGATTTGTCCGGTCAGAATCTTATTCTTTTTGCCAGAGAGGTGAATCCGGCGGCATTTGACAGCCTTACAGCGGCGTTGACTCCTGCTGCTCTGCCGCCGCCGGTATTCCGTCAGGATGCCCGCAACAAACACTCCATGCTGGCGATGGTCAAGGCTGGCTTCGGTGCGGCGCTGATGCCCGAATCGTGCTGTAAAGAGAGCGTGGAGCACTTGGCGGTGCGGGAACTTGCCATCCCTTTGCCGTGTGTGGAAATCATGGCACTCTGGCGGAAAGAAAAAAATTCAGGCAGTACCTTGAAAAAATTCATCTCGTTACTGCCCGAATTTGACTGATTCAGCGGAGTGAGGCAACGATGTGATTTGATTTATAACCTTTTGATGGTCCGCTGAATGCAGATACACTATGTTTTTACAATATTCTGCATTTTTGGGGGATCATTCATCAAAAGGCCATGTTTCTGGCAACACAGGAATCATAATATTGGAAAATCGAGTTTTTTTACCTAAGGCAACTGCCAGCAATCCTAAATCAGGGATTCTTGCTAATAATATACTATCATGCTGATGCTGTTTTTTTAATGATTCAGACAAACGCTCCAGCTCATCGATGCCCCTTGGATATAAATAATTTTTACGGAAAAATGTTTTGTTGTCAAAGACCGTCCTAACAATCGTAAATCTCTTTCTGCATCATCAGTCAAAATTATAATGTGCTTTTTTGTGTTACATGGAGATATTTCAAAATTATCACCTGATTGTATGATATTATATGGTAAAAGTCTATTATACAAAATTCCCGTCAAGAAAAGAACAATGCAAATCATTCCCGAAAATATGACTGAAAAACACTGCTGTCCGGTAAAAATTTTAGAGAAGTAAAGGGCTGAAAAGTTCCTCTTGAACGGGCAAATTCCAGTTCGGCGGCTTTTCAAGGATTTTTCGTTCAAGCGATAAGACTTTCAGCAGAGATTGATTCTGCATCAAGGTATCACGAATACGGTTTGTCAGCTCCGTCATCCCCAACTTAAATCCATGCAAAAATTTAAGATAAGCAATAAGCAGATAATGGATCATTGCCACCCAGATTTGAGACATCACAGCGTTTCACTTGTCCCGAGAAAGCTTTTGATCTTCAAATTCTGCTTGATCCATTTGAAAAATAGTTCAATCTGCCACCGTTACTTGTATATTTCTGCGATTGAAGATGCCGCAATGCGGAAATTGCTGGTAATAAACTGATAAGTTTTTCCGCTTTCTTCATCTTGAAACTCAATCAGCCGCAGTTCTCCGGGGTATTTCTTCACTGACTGAAAACCAGTTTACCAAATGATTTCATCCCGCCAAACTCCAAGTTTTTTATTTGGTTCACGATGCTGTCCGAGAAACTCAATTTGAGCGTTATTTTTTATTCTGGTCACGAAGAAAGCTCCGGCACTGGAAATCGCCTGAAACCAGTTCAAATCATAGTAGCCTTTATCAAAGGTGTAGATGCTGTCCGGCAGAATGGGGATGTTTTCTTTTGCTGCTCTGATATCGGACATTTTGCCGTTGTTCATCAGTAGAAAACAAGGCATATTTCCAGATAAATCAAGTTCGTTATGCAGCTTGATTGCGCTTTTTTATGGTTCATCGACGGTTTGGAATAGAAATCGGCAGAAACTGTAAGAGGTCAGAGAATTTTTTTTACTTTATGCGATACCTTGATAACATTCCGACCTCCCGAAGATACTCCGATTTGAGGGGGAGAGTCTGCTTGCTCCATTGGGGGGTAACAGTACATAACACTGCAGTGTGCTTCAAGTGATTTTCTTTCTCCGGCGGAGGTCTGGTGACCTCTTATAGCGGAGAATTTGGTTTGTTTCCGCACCTCAAACTCGTAAAAGAACGTTCAAATCGCTTTTATGCAAATGCAATTATTTGCGAAATTGCAGTTTTTGTGACCTTTGACCTCAAAAACAAGTGCAGTTAATTACCTCTGCACCCGATATTGAAATAACAGCGGGATAATGACCTGTTGCTGATTTTCTATATTTCTGTAAAGCAGCTTGACAACGGATAAAAAGTGTGTTATTTTATGATAGGCAATTATTTATCACAATTACGGTTACATTGTTGACATATATAAAGAGTTTACTGAGATCATGCTGCAATTGGTACTTCCATATGGATTTTTTTATCAACAGTTGCCGGGATGTTTCGCAAATGGTATTTCAAGAGTATCTCCGGCATTCAGCGTAACCGGCAGTATCAGTGAGTCAAATTTGCGTGGCAATAACAGTTTTTTCAGAGTGAAAGTTCCGTGGAGAAGAGTTATTTTAGCTTTTGAATCATCCTGAAAATAGAGCCCCCAGATATCGCCTAAAGCCCAAAATGATTGAAAAATTCCCGGAA
>SUWE01000008.1 GCA_015061615.1 Lentisphaerota bacterium | reverse complement strand
TAACAGTATGGCATCTGCCGCTTTCCTTGATGGACATGTAAAATTGCTTGCGAAGTTGGAAATCCCCTGTGCTGAATCCTATCCTGACGCAGACGAAGATGCTCTGCGGAACACCGTGTTCAACAGCGGCAAAGTAGATCACTCCAAAGCTACAGTTGGAAACTTGTAAGATTTATTTCTGACGCTCAAGAAAAAATGCAAACACGATCAAGTTCCACAGCAGATAACTGAAATCTCTGCCCTGCTGGTGGAGATCCCAATATTTTTCAAGGATCTCTTTGCGGACAAAACCATCTGCTGTAAGGCGTGAATTGAAAAGTTTGTCATATGCCTGATCTTTCCACATTTCGCGGAGCCATGCCGCCATCGGGGCGCCGAATCCGCGCTTGGGACGTTGGAGCAGTTCCGGGGTGATAAACTCCGGAAACGCGGCACAGAGGATATATTTTCTGCGTTTTGCGGAAAGTTTGTACTTCATCGGCAACCTGGCGGCAAATTCCACAACTTCTGTATCGAGGAACGGTGAACGCAGTTCCAGTGCATTCGCCATTGAAGATATATCCGCTTTGGGGAGAATATCTCCGGGCAGATAGGTGCGAAGATCAAGTTCTTCAAGTTTTTCCACGCGGTCTTTTGCAAAAAGTTCCCAACTCAGTGAAGTGAAACATGAGGATGAATCATAATCTTTTACCTCATCCAGTGCCGGACCGAATAGTTCGTTTTTGATATATGCCGGACAGCGGTCAAGCAGGTTGAAGTACCCCACTTTTTCCGGGGATGCGAAAAACTTGAATAATCTTTTGATCCTTCCGCAACGGCTTCTTTCTCCGTGTTCCGGCAAAAATCCGGCAAGAGTTCCGAATATCAGCGAACGTGCGCCTTGCGGCAGCCAGTAAACTTTTTCAGCATACCTCATCGCCAGATAACGTTCATATCCGGCAAATATTTCATCGGCACCGTCGCCGCAAAGAGCGACAGAGATTTTTTCCTTTGCAAATTGGCTGAGAAGATACAGCGGTAAGGCAGAGGCATCGGCGAATGGTTCTCCGAAGTAAGATGATATTTTTTCTGCCAGAGAGAAATCCGCTGGCTTGATTTCGCGCATGTGGTGGCGGAGATTTCCGCCGCATACCTGATTTATTATCCGGGCAGATTGTGCTGCCGCATCGCGTTCATCGTATGCCGCATTTGAAAATGCCGCAGTAAATGTGTCACAAGGAGCAGGGTAGAGAAGTCTGGCAGCAATTCCGGTGACTATGCAGGAATCGACTCCGCCGGAAAGAAATGTTCCGATCGGCACATCTGCCGCCAAACGTTTTTCCACTGCTTTTTCCACCAGAGTCCGGAGTTTTGCCGTTGCTGAATCCATGTTAAGAGCTGTATGTTTGATGGAAAAATCAGCCTGCCAGTAACAGCGGATGGATATATGACTGGTGTTCAAATCCAGTTCGAGAATATGACCCGGCAGAAGTTTGCGGACATTGCTGAAAACTGTATCCGGCTGGGGAACGTATTGCAGAGAAAGAAAATTGCTGACAGCTTCTTTGTCCAACTCCGCCGGAAATGCCGGATAACTCATCAAACCGTTTATTTCGCTGGCGAAAACAAGCGTGTCACCATCCATGAAATAGTTGAGCGGCTTCTGTCCCAGACGGTCTCGACCGAGGAGCAGTTTCCGCTTCTGACTGTCAAAGATTGCAAATGCAAACATCCCGTCAAGCTGTGAAATGCACTCAGCTCCGTAATTTTCATAAAGATGGAGCAAGGTTTCTGCATCGGATTCTGTATGGAAATTGTGACCGGTTCCGATCAGTTTGCGCCGCAATTCCCGGTAATTGTAAATTTCCCCGTCAATAACAGTAATGACCCGGCCATCACTGCTTACCAGAGGTTGTTTCCCGCCGGCAGGATCGATTATTGCCAGACGGCAGTGGGCGAAACAAGCATCTTCACAGACAAAAACACCGTTGTCATCCGGTCCCCGGTGAAGCTGACTCTGCATCATTGCAGTTATTATTTCCCGGCAATCTTTGCCGTGGGTATTGACGATTCCGGAAATTGCGCTCATGGTAACTCCGTAGTAAGATTATGAGTTTTGTTCTTTATAATATAGCACAGAACACCGTTTTTTTCAATCCCGATACTTGTAAATAAGCCGTTTTAGAGTTATATTCTGTCAGTATACAGCAATGGTGCTGCTGTTTCATGCAATATGGAACAAAATGATGATAATGCAGGATGATTATGAAAAAAATAATTTCACATTCCGAAGCGGAAACTGAAAATTTTGCTTTTGAATTGGCACAGTCTCTTCAACCGGGGACAGTTCTTACTCTCAATGGTGATCTCGGCGCCGGAAAAACAGTTTTTGCCCGCGGTTTTGCCCGCGGTCTGGGGGTTGAAGAAGCGGTTTCAAGTCCGACCTATACGATTGCTCAGGAGTATGCGCTTGCCGGAAACAGGCGGCTTTACCACCTTGATCTTTACCGAATATCATCAGCTGAAGCCGGTTTGGCTTTCGGTGTGGATGAGTTTTTTAATGATCCAAAGGCTTATGCGCTGGTCGAATGGCCGGGGCAGATCGGCGATGTTATTCCGGATGATGCGCTGAAAGTGTTTATCCGTCACCTTGATGAACATACAAGGGAGATCACTCTTGATGATTAATCCGGTCCCATGGAAAAAAGATTTGCCATTGGCTCCGTTGAGAGCGTTGTGGATATTGGCTTCAATATTTCTTTTTCCGTCACTGCTTATGGTGTGTTCTGTTCCGGTTGCCCATGCGATGCTTGCGGCTTCGTTTTCAGCTCTTTTTGCCTGTTGGGGAAATTCCGCAGAATTTGGATTGCAAAAAATTGAGTTTCGCGATTTTTGTATCATTTTTGCCGCTTATCTTGGGATCATTCTGCTTGGTGCGGCAGTTGCTCCACTCTGGGAGGAACTCTTATCTTTCCTGAATATAGAGTGTGCAAAGGAACAGGAGATAGTTGAGTTGTTCCGTTCTGCCGGAAAAAGAGACCGGGTTTTTATATTGATTTCCACCTGTATCATAACTCCGGTTGTGGAGGAGGTGCTTTTCCGCAGAATCATTTATGATTGGTTTTTCCGTTGGACAAAAAATTGCGGAACCGCAGTCATCGTTACCTCGATGCTGTTTTCCGTTGTTCACTTTTTTATTCTCGGAATCCCCGGATTATTTATCATGGGGGTCGGATTTCAGCTTGTTTATCTGTTCAGGCAGAATCTGCTTACGGCAATAATACTGCATGGCGTTGTCAACAGTGTTGCAACGATGGCACAGCTTTATCTGCCTGAAGAATTATTCTTTTAGGAAAGAAATTCTTCAGCGTTATCAAAAATATAATCCGGATCGACCGAAAGCAGTTCTTCTCTGGAACTGTACCCCCACGTTACTGCCGCAGAGAAACAGTTGTTGACCTTTGCCGCCCGGATATCCAGAACCGTGTCTCCGATCATCAGAACTTTTTCCGCAGAAAAACCACAGCTCCGGATCGCCATTGCCAGAAGATTATTTTTGAATATATGATTGTCTTTATCGGCAATATCCGGGAAAAACATTCCGTGACTGATTTTCAGCAAATCGAAACGCTTCATCATTTTATGCAGGATTTTTCCCCGTTTGTTGGTGACAATGTATACCCGTTTGCCAAGGGCATGCAGTTTTTGCAGCACTTGTATCATTCCCGGGTACGGCTGAGCAACATGATCATCACAATCATCATAAAAATGTTTGTAAGTATTTTGAAGCAGTTCCCGTTCTTCATCACTCTTATCGGGAAAAAGTGCCTTTGCGGTAACTTGCAGGGGAGGACCCACGCGGAACACTTCATCAAAGTTGTCTGCTGTCCAGTTGAGTTTATCCAGAGCCTTCAGCCAAGCATTGCGGATATCCGGCTCTGTATCCCCGATTGTTCCGTCGAAATCAAAACAGAATACTTCAAAACGGTCGATCATTTATGGTGTTCCCGATTATTGTTCCGAAAAAGTATTGAGGGCGGCGAAACTGTTGATATTGGCTGTCGCCAGTTCCGGAATGGTGCGGGAACAGAGCTTGGTCAGAACATTTCCCGGACCGAACTCGATCATTGTGTCCGCTCCCAGTGCCGCCATCGCCCGGACACACTCTTCCCAGCGGACTGAACCGGCAACCTGTGCGGCAAGATTTTTTCTCAATTCAGCTTCATCAGCGGCAGGAGCGGCTGTGAAGTTGTGATAGACCGGAATATTTGTCAATTTGAATGAGCTGTTTTCCAGAACCGGGACAAGAGCATCTCCGGCAGATTTCATCAGACGTGAGTGAAACGCTCCGGCAACATTCAAAACAATGACTTTACGGATCCCGGCGGCTTTCAAACCGTCAACAGCGGCGGCAAGAGCCTCTTTTTCACCGGAAATGACGATCTGTCCGGGGCTGTTGAAGTTTGCAACATCAACATTGTGTTCCGCACATACTTTTTTAATGACTTCCGGATCACCGTTGAGCACAGATGCCATTGAACCGTTTGTCTGATTACAGGCGGCATCCATCAGTTCAGCGCGTTTGGCGAGAAGTTTCAACCCTGATACAAAATCGAATACTCCGGCGGCATAAAGCGCTCCGTATTCTCCCAAACTCAAGCCGGCACAGGCTAGGGGAGAGATTTGCGGGTATTTTTCTCTGAATGCTTCAATCGCAGCGCAGCTGACCGTGTAGATCGCAGGCTGACAGTAGATCGTCTGAGTAAGTTTTTCTTCCGGTCCATTGAAGATGATATCGCTGATGCTGTATCCGAGAGCGGCATCGGCTGTGTCGAAAACAGCTTTGGCAGCTGCTGAATTTTCTGCGAGATCTTTGCCCATTCCGACACATTGGGCACCCTGTCCTGAAAAAACAAAAAACGGTTTCATAGAAATTGTTCCTTTATATTGAATGCTTTGTAATTTGCTAAATATACGGCATAAACGGGTTGAAATCAATACAATGTTATCTTTTTTCTGTTAAAATATTATAAAATTTTGCAAAATCAGCGGGGAATGGACTTGTAAAGGTCATTATTTCACCGGTCAAAGGATGAGGAAGTGAGAGTTTCCAGGCGTGAAGCAGCTGCCTTTCAACTCCCGGAATAATACAGTTCCGGTTACCGTAAAGTTCATCACCGATGATCGGCAAGCCGATGGAGCTTAAGTGAACCCTGATCTGATGTGTTCTGCCGGTGAATATTTTTACTTCTATCAGAGCAAGCGGTATTCCGTCTATGACTTTTTGTGCGATGACCCTGTATGCTGAGTGCGCTTCTTTTCCATTGCGCTCGACGATCGCCATTTTTTGCCGGTTGACCGGGTGGCGTCCGATAAGATTCTTCAATTCTCCGGATATCTGTCTGGGGACTCCGCGGCAAATTGCAAGATATGTTTTCCCTGTTTTCCGGTCTGCGAATGCTGAACCGAGTTTGAATTTGGCTTCGACTGTTTTGGCAACGGCAAGACACCCGCTGGTATCTTTGTCAAGCCGATGGACTATGCCCGGACGATTGCTGTCTTCGTTCTCAAAATCTTTTGCCATTGACGGATAACGACCGATAAGGGCATTGACCACTGTTCCTTCATAATTGCCGGGGGCAGGGTGTACGACCACTCCGGCGGGTTTATCTATCACCAGGAATGATTGATCTTCATAAAGTATATCAAACTCAAAGTTTTCCGCAATTACAGCTTCGGTTTGCGGAGTTTCCGGAATTGTTATTTGCACGAGCATTGACTTTTTTACTGCAAAACGGGGTTGGGAGATAACTGTTTTATCAACAGATACCGCGCCGTTTTTTATCAGATTTTGCAAATATGTGCGGGAGTAATCCGGCAGAAAGAGTGCCAGCACCCGGTCAAGCCTGCCGGATGCTGTTTCATCAACGGTGAAATTATGCACGTTTTTCATGGCGGTAAAAATAACAGAGCAATCCGGCTCCGGCGGTTATGAGCAATGCGCCTATCCACTGCGCCGGAGTCAGATGCCAATAAAGCACATTGTCACCGCGGAGAGTTTCGTTGATACAGCGCAAAATTCCGTAAATAAGCAAATAGGATGCTACAACAGTTCCTCTTTTACCTTTTTTCAGCAGCCAGCAGTAGAAAAAGCAAAGAAGCAGATTTTCTCCGGCTTCAAGCAGCTGAACCGGATGAACCGGAAGACCGCCGGTCTGGGTGTAGAGTATCGAACCGGCAGGGGCAGTTACTCCCCAGAATGCGTCAGTCGCCCTGCCGAAACAGCAGCCGTTGAGAAAACAGCCGATCCTGCCGAAACAGTGTGCTGCTGCCATCGCGGGGGCAAAGATATCCAGAACCCGGATCGTATCCAATTTGTTTTTGCGGGTGTAGACGATGATTGAAAGAAATGCCAGAATAAAGCCGCCGTAAAACACCAGACCGCCTTCATGAATGTAAAATATACGGATAAGATCATCTTTGTACTGATGAAAAAACTGGACGACATAAAATATGCGCGCGCCGAGAATACCTGCTATCATGGCGATGATAAGCAGTGTTCCGCATTGATCTTTGGAAAGTTTTGCATATTCCCGGTTCCGTTCAAGCAGCCATGAGGCGATCATGAAACCGCATGCAGCCATAATCCCGTACCAGTGAATAGCAAGAGAACCGATTTTTACAGCTATCGGATACATTATTTATTTTCCTTTGCATTTTTTTCTGATTCGCCGCCTTTCGCGCAGAAATCAATGATCAAAACGAGGGCGATCCCGCCGAGAACGGAAAGGATTATCCACGGGAGATTGCCGTTACATACCGGAACTTCGTATACAAGTTTTTTGGAAATGATTTGTTCATGCTGCCACGGCCAGAGGCGCGGAATCGCACCGAGCATGAAACCGATGAGCGAAGCTATTGTCGCATTGTAGAAATATTTCATCAAAAAGTTGAGAAGATGGACGAAAAGGGCGATTCCGATGATTGCCCCCGCTGCCAGCAGAAGGACATCGGTGATTTCCTGCAAATTGAATTGGAAGCGTGCAATATTTGAAACTGCTTTCCAAACCCGTTCATACTGACCGAAAATCAGGAGCAGAAATGATCCGGAAAGACCGGGCAGGATCATTGCAATAATACAAATCGCACCGTAGAGCATGAGCATGTACCATTGACTGCCGCCGTCAACCGGAACCAGAGAGATGATTGCAAACGCTCCGATGGCGCTGATTATGAAGCAGATTATAGCTCCGAATGACCATTTTTTTATCTGACGGTTGACGGTGATGATGCTGGAAATTATCAAACCGAAGAAAAAGGCGTAAGTCAACTGTTGGTGTTCAGCAAGAAGCCATACGACAAGTTTGGCAAGGGTTGCAAATGAGACAAGCAGACCGATACCGATGCCGATGAGAAAACGCCACTGTATTCTGGCATTGAGGGCTTTCCAATCAGCAGAGAAAAAGAGTTTAAGAGTTTCAACACTTGCGATGGAGCGGATAGCATCGGTGAGCTGATTAAACGCTCCGAGGATAAAGAGCATTGTGCCGCCGGAAACGCCCGGAATGACATTAGCACCGCCCATGCAGAAACCCACGCAGAAATTGTAAATATCGTTCAAAAATGGAGATTTTTTACTCATTTGCCTGTTCCTTACGTTTGAAAATTTTCCGGTGATAAAAAAATGGCAACCCCGCCAGGACTCGAACCTAATCTAAATGGACCAAAACCACTTGTGCTACCATTACACCACGGGGTTGCATAAACTGTTACATTTAACTTAATATAATCCAAAAAAAATTTTTTTCCATAGTTTATAATAAAAAAATGAAAAAAAACTCCGTTAAATACATGAAAAAACGACTTTTGCGGGAATATTCCGCAAAAGTCGCTCTTGCTATTGTTTGATTTTATGCGAGGGCGGCAAAGGAGGTGTCCCACTCAGTTCCGACACTCTGGAAATATTGCCATGTGGTATCGTCGGCGCCGTTGACGTAGAGAACACCGATATCAGCTCCGGCACGGATGCGGAGGTCGTCGATTCCGTCACCGTTGAAGTCCGCGATCTGTTCGATTGCGTTTTTGTTTTTGCACAAACCGATGAAGGAGTCAACGCGACCCTCTTCAACGAGCCAAGCTCCGACCCAGCCGTTGGATTTGTTCTGCAAGAGAACGTCATCCACGCCGTCACCGTTAAAGTCTCCCGTCCCGACAATGGACATATCACTCTTGAGGGTATCGAGACTTGCCCATTTGACGGTTCCATTTTCCTGAGTGAGGAATGTTCCGGCAAATCCGGCATCGTGACGGAGGACGGTATCATCCAATCCGTCACCGTTGAGGTCGCCGATTGCCGCAACTGTCCACTCCTTACCCAATCCTTTGAGATAAGTGAATCCGTTTCCGTCAGTGTTGTAGTATCCCAAATCGCCATTAGTCGAGCGCAGGAGGATATCCGTTGCGCCGTCACCGTTGAAATCCCCAAGTCCGAGGACATTAGTGGTGGAGTTTATACTCATAACTGATTTGTATCCGGTAACTTTGCCGTCAACGACATTCCATGCTCCGACGGATTTGCTGTCGGCAAAGAAGATATCCTGACCGTCATTTTCACTTCCGTAAAGTTTGCCTGTTCCGAGAATTTCCGTTCCCGCGTTGACATTTGAAAGACTTCCCCACTTGATAACCGAAGTTGTTCCGGTGGTAAGCCACGCTCCGGAGTATCCCTGTTTCGTGTGAACCAGAACCACATCCGCCAAGCCGTTACTGTCAAGGTCATCGGCAACCGTGGTGGAGGGAACAGCGCCTCCGGAAATGGTCAAAGTGAGATCACCTTCAAGTTGATCAAGCGAATAAGTTACGCCATTGTAGACAAAATCAGCACCGTTGACAGTAATTGTTCCGTAATCGACCGAACCATCGCCAATAGTAACAGTACCGGTAAATTTGTCAGCTCCCTGTGCAAGTTTGTATACGCCGTATTCCTGTTCTGCAGAAACAGTAATGGTGTAAGTCGGATAACCTTTTATCAACGAAAGATCATTGATAAGATAACCGTCAGAGGCTTTGCGGTCAGCAATAGAGAAATCTATCTCTGAACCGCTGTAAGCTGAAACAACTGCCCCACTGGCAATCTGCAATGAGCCGCGATGAATCCCGCCGGAGGAGATGTACATACTACCGCCAGAATTAACAGTGGTGTTGTTCGCCGTTCCGCCGGAGGAGATGTACATACTACCGCCTGAATTAACAGTGGTGTTGCTTGCTGCTCCACCTCCATTAGGAAAACCGATGCAAAGCGTGCCTTGATTTATAGTGGTGTTGTTCGCCGTTCCGCCGGAGGCGATGTACATGTAACCTCTGGAATTAACCGTGGTACAGTTCGCCGTCCCGCCGGAAGATATGCGCATACCAAAATTAACGGTGTATCCTGTTATAGTTGCATTTTTCATTTCAAATGCAGAACCGTTATAAGTTCCCTGAATATAGGTATCAGGGGCAACGGTTATTTCAAGACGGGCTCCGGATTGAGCAACAATGTCAGTTGCCGTTCCGCCAGATTCGATGTACATTCTGCCGCCGGAATTAACGGTGGTGCTGTTCGCTGTACCGTCGGAGGAGATGTGCATGTTGCCGCCGGAGTTAACTGTTGTGTTGCTTGCTGCTCCACCCTTATTAACAAAACCGATGTAAAGCGTACCTTGATTTATAGTGGTGTAGTTCGCCGTTCCGCCGGAGTAGATGTACATTCCGCCGTTAACTGTGGTGCTGTTCGCCGTTCCGCCAGATTCGATGTACATGAGGCCCTTAACGGTGTAACTGGAAATAAACGCATTTTTCATTTCAAATGCAGAGCCGTTATAAGTTCCCTTAATATAGGTATCAGGGGCAACCGTTATCCCAAGATATGCTCCAGATTGAGCAACAATATCAGTTGCCGTCCCGCCGGAGTAGATGTACATTCCGCCGCCGGAATTAACTGTGGTGCTGTTCGCTGTTCCGCCGGAGTAGATGTCCATGTAGCCACTTGAATTAACGGTGGTGTAGTTCGCCATTCCGCCGGAGGAGATGTACATGGTGCCATCAAGGGTATACCCCGAAATATATGCATTTTTCATTTCAAATGCAGAACCGTTATAAGTTCCCTGAATATAGGTATCAGGGGCAACCGTTATCCCAAGATATGCTCCGGATTCAGCAACAATATTTGTTGCCGTTCCGCCGGAGAAGATGTACATGTTGCCGTAGGCATTAACGGTGGTGCTGTCCGCTGTTCCGCCGGAGGAGATGGACATTATGCCGTAATAATTAACGGTAGTGTTGTTCGCCGTTCCGCCGGAGGAGATGTACATGTAACCTCTGGAATTAACCGTGGTACAGTTCGCCGTCCCGCCTGAGGAGATGTTCATGTAGCCCAAGTCACTAACAGTGGTGTTGCTTACCACCCCGCCATCCATAACGTACATTGTAGCAGAAACGTAAGAAACGTACATTGTAGCAGAAACGTAAGAAACGTACATTGAACCTGAAACAACTTTTCCACTCATTGATTGAGTATGAGATAGCAGTTGATTATTTGAACCGAAGTAAACTCCTGAATATTTGCTGGCGTAAGTAACATAAGCCCCATCTGCAGCTGAAACATATCCAACGCATGGAGTCCAAATAACATTTGTCGCCGTCCCTCCTGAAAAAATCCGCATGTTGCCATCATTAACGGTGGTGCTGTTCGCCGTTCCGCCGGAGTAGATTAACATGTGGCCGTAGGAATTAATTGTGGTGCTGTTCGCCGTTCCGCCGGAGTCGATGTACATGTGGCCGTAGGAATTAACGGTGGTGCTGTTCGCCGTTCCGCCGGAGTAGATGTACATGTAGCCGTTGAAATTAACAGTGGTGCTGTTGGCTGTACCACTGTCGAAGATTATTATACCTCCCCATTCATTTACTGTTGTATTCTCTGCATTGCCGCCGGATGAGATGTACATATAATCCTCATCTGATAGTGTTATCCCGCTGCTGACCATGCCTGAATAAATGTGATACTCTGCCATAAAACTGCCCTTTATGAAAAATGTTGTAAAAAAGATAATTTTGTTATAACTTATCATAAGTTTTATATTTTTTCAAACGCTTATGATTGAAAAATGCGAGTTTTTTTTTATTTTTGATGCCTTTTATCAGCTTGCAGGCGTTGAGTTTGCGGCACTTTTAACGGACAATTACGGATGAAGTCGGTGCGCCGCAAAATTTCGTGGTCTGCCTGCATCGTCCGAGAGTTTACAAATAAAAAAACGCCCGCATGATTTTGCGGGCGCTGTAAGACAAATTTGATTTTTATTTGCAGAACAAATATGCGGTATAGGCTATGTATATGAGCAGGAAAAATGCTCCTTCTGCACGGTTGATTTTCCAACCTGTGCGCATTACCGGGAACAGAGCAACTGTGACAAAAAGCATTGTTCCCAAGTCGACCCAGTCTATTTGCGGAGCATGTATCGGTGAAATCAGCGGGGCGATTCCCAAGATGCAGAGAATATTGAATATGTTTGAGCCCACCACATTGCCGATGGCAATATCCTGTTCACCTTTTATTGCCGCAACAACTGAGGTAGCCAATTCCGGCAGACTTGTGCCCAGGGCAACAACTGTAAGACCGATAACTGCATCGGAAACGCCTCCGGCTCTGGCAATGAATATTGCCGCATTGACAAAGAGTTTTGCACCTGCTATCAATCCCAGAAGACCGCCGATAACAAAAATCGCCGCCAGATAATAGGGATAAATTTTGCTGTTGCTTACCTCATCATCGGCATCGGCTCCATCTTTTTTGCCTGCATAAATACTGTAAAGGGTGTACGCTATTATTGCAATAAAGAATATTCCGCCCTGCCAGCGGGTGATTCCTTTGGAAAAATAACAGAATAACGACATCAGTACGCTTGCTGCCACCAGAAGCGGCATGTCAAGTTTCAGAAGTTTTTTCTGTACTGCAAGAGGCGCGATCAAAGCACTCAAACCGAGTATCAATGCAATATTGCAAACATTTGAACCAAGCACATTCCCGATACTGATATCACCGCTGCCTTTGAGTACCGCATCTATACTGACAACAAGTTCCGGAGCGCTTGTGCCGAATGCCACAAGAGTCAAACCGATCACCAGGGCAGGAACTTTCATTTTTAAGGCAATACTGACACCGCCTTTGATAAGAAATTCTGCTCCGTAGTAGAGCAATGCAATACCGGCAATACCACCGAGTATTTGATAAAACATACTCATTTTTTTGTTCCTTTATTTTACCGCATTGGGGAGTTTTTCATAAAACATTCCGGCACGGTCATTGATATTTTCAAGGTGCCGCGAAATTTTTCTTATTTCTTCAAGCAGTTCAAGGTAGAGAATACCAACCTGGGGACGGCAATCGCCGTTGTTGATCCGTGAAATATGTTCCGCTTCACTGCGGTCAAGCATGGCAAAGAGCTGTTCCTGAAGCTGGGTCGCTTTTTCGTGACAGGCGGAGGTGTTTTTTTCCAGCAGTTCGATTGATGAATCCGCCAAATCGCTGAGCAGCGAGTGAAGGCGTTTGAACTCCTCTTCTGCCTCCGGACTGAAACGGATATTGTCATTGTTAAGCTTTTCGGTAATATCGCGGATCAACTCCGTGTGGTCACCGATACGTTCAACGTCATTGGTACAGTGCAGCAGCATCGGTATCTGCTCAGCTTCTTTCTGAGTCAGGTCGCGGCGCATAAGCTGGGAAAGATATTCGGTGATATCTTTCTGTCTTTCATCGATATCCGCTTCGCGTTTCTCAAGTTGCTTGACAACTGCCTGATTTTTTTCATCGTTGTCGATATAAATTTTGAGAGAACAGTCGATCATTTTCCACGCTTTTTTCAACATTTGCCGCAAACTGCTGGCCGTCTGGGCCAGAGCGATCGGCGGAGTGTCAAGCAAATGCGGTTCCAGTTTCTGGTATTTGACTTTTGAGTTTTTGACCGGAATGATCTTTTCGCAGAGCTTTGCCAGCAACGGAATGAACGGCAGCAATATAAGAGTGTTGAGTACGTTGAATACAGTGTGGGCATTGGCGATCTGCCGGGGAATTTCTCCGCCGAGTTTACCGAGCAGAGCAAAAAACGCCGGCTTGTCTCCGATGGGGATCATGAATGAAACATACATCAGAACTGCACCGAAGAACATCGACAGTGTATTTGCCAGTGCTGCCTGTTTTGCCACCCGGTTTGCAGTCATCGCTGCAAGCTGTGCGGTTACCGTTGTGCCAATGTTGCAACCCAATACAAGTGCTACGGCAGTGTAAACGTTGAGCAATCCGCTTGCTCCGAGTGCGATGATGATACCGGTACTTGCTGATGAACTCTGAATGATCATTGTCGCGATCATACCGACCAGAATCGCTCCGATAACTGCAAAACTGAGCAACATTCCGTTGCTGTCCGGCGCACACTGGAAACGGGTGAATGCTTCACTGATTGCATCACTGTTTTTGGCCAGTGCTTTCAGGGTGCTTCCCATCGTTTCCATTCCGAGAAAGAGAAAGCCGAAGCCGAGAACAGTTTCGCTCCATCTGGCAATACGCTGACGGGGAATGAAGCTGAGCAGCAATCCGAGGATGATTGCCGGCATGATTATCCACGATATTTTGAATGCTACGAGCTGAGCAGTGATCGTTGTTCCGACATGGGCACCGAACATCAAGCCGATGCCTTGGGCAAGATTGAGCAGACCGGCGTTGATGAAACCAACGACCATGACTGTTGTCGCACTTGATGATTGAACTACGCATGTGACAGCTGCTCCGGAAGCTATCGCCACAAAACGGTTGGCTGAAAATGCTCTGAGGATGGAACGCATTTTTTCGCCGGCAACGTGGTGCAGACCGTCACTCATCATTTTCATACCGAAAATGAATATTGCCAATCCTCCGATAACTTCCATTACTTTCTGCATTTGTAACTCCTTGAAAAATTCTGTTTGAAAAAATATTACTGACAAATTAAGATAAAACGCTGTCCGGTCCCGCTCTTACATAGTTGGCGGGGTTCTCCGCAAACTGCGCGACAGGGGTGATTTTTGCCGGAATATCGGCACCGCAGTTGATACGAAGAACAAATGGCAATACAAAAGGCGCAGGAATGACAGATTCCAAACGCCTTGATGAAGATGCAGATTGAGTTTTTACGGAACGGACCGAAACACATTTGGTCAAAGGGGTGTTGTCCGTGTCGTCATGAGCAGAAATCGTACACCCGATTTCTGCCGTGTTGTTATCGAAGTGTTCGATTGCAACAGCCAAAAGCAACCAGAATGCTCCGGCGGCGATCATCAATGCCGCTGAAACACTCTGAAGAAAATGACTGAAAATAATAGATCTTAACTTCAAACTTCCAACTCCGGGAATACAAAATAAAATTTTTTATAATATACACCTTGAACGCTGATAATTCAAGAAGCCTTACATGTGAGTATTCCTGAAACGAGAGGTTTGTTTTGCTGTTTTTTGTAAAAAAATCAGATTTCCTGTGCTTATAAGGTTGTGAATCTGCAAATTGCAGACTATATTATAAAAGTGCTTTTCCGGGACGGGGAACATTCCGGAATTTTTTTTGAATCGAAACAGCTGTTTATTCAGAGGAAATTTATGTATAACTGTGTGATTTGCCGCTATCATGAGATCGCCACCAAAGGCAATAACCGTAATATGTTTGAAAAGTGTCTGGTGGAAAATATCCGCCACATGCTGAAAAAAGGTGCTGCTGATTGCCGTGTCCGCCGTATCCGGGGCAGGGTGTGGATTGAACCCGAAGGCAGAGAGACTTTTGCCGCTGAATCTCTTGAGTTTATCATAGAAAATCTGCCTGCTGTGTTCGGTTTGGAGTCTTTTTCTCCTGCTGTTCTGCTGCCGGTGGATATGGATGTCATCCGTGAAACTGCTGTTGAGCTTGCTCCCGGAGCTTTTGCCGCATATTCCGGGAGCAAACCTTCATTCAGGGTCCGGGCAAGGCGGAGCAACAAACGTTTTCCGCTTACTTCCCAGCAGATAGAAATAGATCTTGTAACTGCCATCGCTGATAAAATCGGTGAAAACAGTTTTGATATCGACCTGAAAAATGCGGATATCACCCTCGGATGTGAAGTTCGGGACGAATTTTCTGCACTTTATTTTGACACCTATCGCTGTGCCGGCGGTTTGCCGGTCGGCAGTAATCCCCGTGTACTGACTTTGCTTTCCGGCGGGATCGACTCTCCGGTTGCCGCATGGCAGATCATGAAACGCGGATCGCCGACTGATTTTATAACATTCCACAGCTCTCCTTACACTCCGCCTGAAACTGTGGATAAGGTGCGGGGACTGGCGGCGACTCTCAACTCATTTCAGAGACACGGCAGGCTTTTTATTGTCAATCTGGCAGAGTTTCAGAAAGCTGTCAGAGACAACTGTTCCGAACGGGTGCGGACTGTGCTTTACCGCAGAGCAATGCTCCGGATCGCTGAGGCTGTCGCATTGAGAGAAGATTGCAAAGCTCTGGTTACAGGAGATGCCCTCGGACAGGTCGCCAGCCAGACTGTTGCTAACATGGATACAATAAACCGTTCCATTGATATGCTTGTTCTGCGTCCGCTGGTCGGGGCTGATAAATTGGAGACTATCTCAGTCGCGGAAAAAATAGGTACGATGAAGCAGTCCAGTGTTCAGGTTCCTGACAGTTGTACCGTGTTTGCTCCGTCAAGTCCGGCAACCTCAGTCCCGGTCGATCTTGCATTGAAAGAAGAGGCTAAAATCCCCGGATATTCAGCAATACTTGAAAAAATTATCAATGATATTGAAATTGATGCTTGACAAAATCCGAAATTGGGGTTAATTTTGTTAATGTTCATGTTTTTTGTTCATATTCAGATTTTGGAAGGAGCCAGAGATTGATTAAGGATCAGGAATTCGTGCTTAAACTTTTGCGCGAGTCTAAGACTGTTGATTTCGCGCAGGTGGAGGCTGCCCGTGCCGCAGCAATAGATGTCGGTTCTTCCGATGTTATCGGTGAATTGGTGAAAGCCGGGATAGTTGATTATTCCGAGCTGATCGCCATGCTTGCCCAGCAGTACGGAATGGAAGTTATCAGTTTGGAGGATTTTGAGATACCTCCTGAGGTTCTTGAGGCATTGCGCGGCGACTATGCCCGTTATTATCAGGTCATTCCCGTTGCAAATGACGGAGCATGGCTGACTGTCGCAATGGATGACCCGACTGATGTGGAAAAACTCGATACGCTCCGTTATCTTCTCGGCAGGGATGTCGATGCGGTTATCGCACCTGCCGATCAAATTGCCATCGCTTTGGATAAATATTATCCGGAAGCTACTGAAGATACCGGCAGTCAGAATAAGGATGTTGATATCGATTCTGCTGAAATGATCATCGAAGATAACGGTGACTCATCCGGCATGGATGATGAAGATGATACTGCTCCGATCATCCGTCTTGTAACCAAACTTATCGTCGACGCCTACAAGATGCGGGCATCGGATATTCATTTGGAACCTATGGAAAAACGTTACCGGGTCCGTTACCGTATCGACGGAGCGCTCCGCGAAGTTGACGGACCTCCGAAATATTTGCAGTCAAACTTCACCAGCCGTATGAAAATCATGGCGCATTTGGATATTACCGAAAAACGTATTCCTCAGGACGGTCGTATCCAGCTTTCGGTCGGTGATAAAGATATCGACTTGCGTGTATCATCCATCCCGACGATCTTCGGTGAAAGTATCGTTATGCGTATTTTGGATAAAAGCAGTATCCAGCTTGATATTCCCCGTCTCGGTTTTTATGCGGACGACCTTGAAATGGTCACGAAGATCATCAACTATCCTGACGGTATCTTTCTTGTTACCGGACCTACCGGTTCCGGTAAAACAACTTCGCTTTACGCATTTTTGAACACCATCAATACCACCGCCCGTAAACTCATCACTGTTGAAGACCCGATCGAGTATCAGCTGCCGGGTATCAATCAGGTTCAGGTCGACCGGCATGTGGATATGACATTTGCCGCAGCTCTGCGAAGCATGCTGCGTCAGGCGCCGAACATTATCATGGTCGGTGAAATCCGTGACTTGGAAACTGCTGAAATCGCTATCAACGCCGCTCTTACCGGTCACTTGGTGTTCAGTACCCTGCACACCAACGACGCTCCCGGTGCGGTGGCGCGTCTTGTTGATATGGGAGTTAAGCCGTTCCTTGTTGCAACAGCTTTGCGCGCGGCAATGGCCCAGCGTCTTTTGCGCCGCGTGTGTAAGGAGTGTGCAGAGGAGTATACTCCGAGCAAAGCAGAACAGCGTATACTCGGACTTACTCCGGAATATCTTGCCAATCACAAGTTCATAAAAGGTAAGGGGTGCCGTCACTGCGGCTATACCGGTTACAAAGGACGTGTCGGTATTTATGAGATTTTCCTTATCACAGAAGAAATTGCCCGCCTGATTTTTGCCAATGAGACCAGCGGTACGCTGCGTTCATTTGCCCGCCGTAACGGTATGAGAAGTTTGCGTGACGATGCCATTCGTAAGGCTGAGGCAGGTATTTCCACTTTGGAAGAGGTTATTTTCGTAACCTTGCGCGATGAGAATTAACAGAGGAGCGATCGTTTTAATATGTTGGATATAAACAGTTCTGCGTTGATTGATTTGCTCCGCAGTGAGCTTGCCGCCGGTAATGCTCAGATGCTCAAACATCTTGATGAAGTTGCTGAAGAGTGTGAAAACTCCGGCAAGAGTGCGCTTGAAATCATTGAAAACTTCGGTTTGTACACCCGTTCCGAAGTTCTTGCGGCTGTTGCTGAGAACCTCGGTTCCTATGTATGGAATCCGAAAGCGGCAGATTTGCCCCGCGAAATCGTCAAAACCATTGATATCGACACCGCCCGTACTTACGGTGTTATTCCGCTTCAGGATGATGGTGAATCCCTTCATATGGCGATGCGTCATCCGCTGGATTTTCAGACGGTCGAGTCTTTGCGCTTTATTATCGGCAGAAATATTTTGCCGGTAGTTTGTGATCCTGAACAGTTTGCCAGTGAACTTGACCGTTACTATCCGGAAAAGGAAGATACCGTTGATGACATTGTCGCTGAACTCGGCGTTATGGAAGTCGAGGAAGAGGATGTTTACGATGAGGATATGGCAAATGAAATGCCTATCATCAAATTTGTGGACGTCATTATACATCAGGCGATCAAAGATAAAGCATCAGACATTCACTTTGAACCGTTTGAAAAGAACTTCCGCATCCGCTACCGTGTGGACGGCGCTCTTTACGAAATGCCTGAACCGCCGCGTAGTCTGGCAATTCCGGTGATCAGCCGTATCAAGATCATTTCCGGTCTGAATATTTCTGAGCGCCGCCGTCCTCAGGACGGACGTATCCAGTTGAAATACAATGGCCGTCCGGTCGACTTGCGTGTATCCTGTCTGCCTACCAGCCATGGCGAATCAGTGGTGCTCCGTGTGCTTGACCGTTCGGTTGTGAACCTTGAACTTGATGCTCTGGGTATCGGAGAAGACGTTCTTGCGCGTTTGCGTGAAATGATTCATCTGCCCAACGGTATTCTGCTGGTGACCGGACCTACCGGTTCAGGAAAGACCACAACGCTTTACTCTGCGTTGAGCGAGATCAACAAAATAGAAGACAAGATCCTTACCGCAGAAGACCCTGTAGAGTACGATATCGAAGGTTTGATCCAGTGTCCTATCAACGATGCCGTCGGTATGACCTTTCAAAAGGCGCTGCGAGCGTTCCTACGTCAGGACCCTGACCGTATTCTCGTCGGAGAAATCCGTGACTTTGAAACTGCGCAGATCGCTATCGAAGCGTCGCTTACCGGACACTTTGTGTTCAGTACCCTGCACACAAATGATGCCGCCAGTACCATTACCCGTTTGATGGATATGGGCGTGGAGCCGTTCCTTATTGCATCGTCTCTTGCCGGTGTTCTCGGCCAGCGTCTTATCCGCCGGGTCTGCCCGCTGTGCAAAACTTTCTATACTCCCACGGATGAAGACCTTGACCGGCTCAATCTTGAACGCGCCCAGGTTGAAGGTAAACAGTTCTGTTACGGTAAAGGCTGTGATTTGTGCAGCAATACCGGTTACAAGGGACGTAAGGCGTTGACCGAATTGATGGTCATCAACGATGTCCTGCGGGATATGATCGCAAACAGTACCCCCGCCAATATCCTCGGTGCCAAAGCTGCGGAATTTGGAATGCGTACATTGCGTGAAGATGGTTTGCTTGCCATCTTCAATGGAGAAACAACGGTAGACGAAGTTGTTCGTTACACCTGATGTATTAAGTTGATTGATTAACCAAAAAGAGAGGATCCTATGCCACAGTATTTATATACAGCCATGGATAACTCCGGTAAGGAGCGTAAGGGCAAGATCGAAGCTGTCAGCGAAGATGCGGCAACTTTAGATCTGCGGGCGAAAGGACTTTATGTCACTTCGCTCCGCGTTGCTGTAAAAGTTCAGAAAACCAAAGCCAAAGGCAAAGGCGGAATGAACATGAACCTTGGTCCGATGGTCATCAAACGTAAAGAGTTGACCGTTGTGACCCGTCAGTTGGCGATTCTGCTGGAAGCAGGTCTGCCGTTGATCCGTTCTTTGAGAACTTTGGAAAAACAGGCGAAAAACCCTGCCGTGCAGGGCGTTCTGGGAAAAACCTCTGACATTGTTGAAGGCGGTGCGACTTTTGCCGAAGCTCTGGCGCAAAGTCCGAAGTCATTTGACAAACTTTATTTGAACATGGTGCGCGCCGGTGAGGCTTCCGGTGCTATGGAAACGATTCTTGACCGTCTCGCCGGATTTATGGAAAAAGCCGCGCGGATCACCGGTAAGGTGAAATCAGCGATGATTTACCCGTGTGTGATCATGAGTATCGCCATTCTGGCTGTGGTCGGTTTGATGGTGTTTATCGTTCCGAACTTCCGTAAAATCTTTGCCGACCTGCTCGGTCCGGATGAACCGTTGCCGGGAATCACTGAGTTTCTGATTGCCATGTCAGACTCAATGGTGCAGACCTGGTATTACTGGCTTATCGGTCTGGCGGTGATCATTATAGCATTCAAAATTGCGGCAAAGATCCCTGCCGGTAAATTCGGTATCGACTGGTGTACATACAATATGCCGCTTTTCGGCCCCATCGTTATGAAAACCGCTGTTTCCCGCTTCAGCCGTACTCTTGGTACATTGATGAGTTCCGGTGTGCCGGTTCTCAGTGCGCTGGCAATCGTTAAAGAGACAAGCGGTAACGAAGTCGTTGCCAAAGCGGTGCAGGACGTTTACTCTGCTGTTAAAGAAGGTGATGGTATTGCAGTTCCGCTGGGCAAAACTAAAGTCTTCCCTGAAATGGTTATCAGTATGGTGGAAGTCGGTGAGGAAACCGGTAAACTGCCTGAAATGCTTGAAAAAATCGCCAATACCTTTGACGAAGAAGTTGACAACTCCGTAAGTGCGTTGACTTCACTTATCGAACCGTTGATGATCGTCGGTCTGGCGGGTATCGTCGGTACGATTGTTATCGCATTGTTCCTGCCCTTGACCAAAATCATTGAAAAAATGTCCGGTTAGAGCTATGCTGAAAGTA
Source organism: Lentisphaerota bacterium (assembly GCA_015061615.1). GTDB lineage: Bacteria > Verrucomicrobiota > Lentisphaeria > Victivallales > Victivallaceae > UBA1784. The sequence goes on along the minus strand of SUWE01000008.1, from coordinate 43,504 downwards.
TTGGATATCGGCAATACCTTTACCCGTATTGCCGAATGGAACGGCGGAGAGTTTATAAATCTACGCCGTTTGCCTACCGCTGAATTGAGTAGCGAAAAAAGCGATGTTCCGCAGGTTGCCGCATGTGTTTATCCGCCGGCAAAGGAGCTGTTGAAAGAATCCGGAACAGAGTTTATTTCGGCATCGGAACAGCACTCAAAAGTTGACTTTTCTCTTGTCGACTGTTCCACACTCGGCGCGGACAGGGTTGCAAACGCAGTTGCCGCAGCCGAATTTTATCCTTTGCCTGCGGCAGTTGTTGATTGCGGCACTGCGCTTACTCTTGAGGTCGTTGATGCTCAATGCCGTTTTGCCGGCGGTGCGATCGCGCCCGGCAGAAAATTGCTCCGTAAAGCATTGGCATCAGGGACCGCTCAACTGCCGGAAATCCCGTTGGGGCAGGGGATACCGGAAAATATCGGGCGCAATACTGTTGATGCTATCCGCTTCGGGGTTGACTCCGGAATCGTCGGAGTCGTCCGTCAGTGGATAGCGGTGTTGAAGGAAAAGTATCCGGATTTGACCGTTATTCTGACCGGAGGAGATGCTGAGTTTCTGCATCCGGCATTTCCCGATGCGGTAATGGCGGATGAGTATTTTACGCTTCACGGTATTCGGCTTGCATCATCGAAAAAGCATTGATACCAGCTGCCGCAGAATATTATAAAAAACGTAACTTGATGATTTTTTCAGTTACGTTTTTTGTTTTGGGAATAATTTGACGCATATCAACTGTCAGGGAAAAGAGTGTTGTCAGTTCTCCCAAGCAGTGTTGCCGAGAAGACCATCCTGATAGAATACGGGGGTGCAACCGGCTTCTTCCACCATCAGACGGGCGGTTTCATCCAGTTTCTGAAAATGGTCGGGCTGATAGTTGAAATATGAGGGGAAGGAGTATTGTTCGTGTCCGCCGGCTGAAAACAGATCGCATTTTCCCGCTTCAGCCTGAGCCGCTATCCGCTTGAAAAGACGGGGGATCTGCTCAGTTGTCAGCAGGTTGCAGATGAGCCAGTCGTGATAGAAAAACACTCCGAGACCGCGGTCATAAACGGCACCGTGCGTTTCCAGGTAATTGATTTCTTCGGCAAATCCGTAATGACGTGCAAGCGGTTCCGTCGGCGGAATATAGATTTCGGAACGGAACTCTTCAAGTTTTTCAGTTTCCGTCAGTTCATCAAACGGCGGAGTACTCATTACGCGATGGCGCATTGATTCTGAATAGCTGGTACATCCGGCTTTGATAAGTTCATCAGCTACTCCTGCGCTGAGGTTGTTCCAGTGCAGAACTCCGGGAACGATGAATGTGGAGTTGCCGGCAAAGCGTTCAACTTCGCTTTTCAGCATGTTGTAATCCCGCAGGAAATCTTTTCTTGATGCTTCTGCGTAGGGGCGGTCAGGAAACTCACTGTAAGCATGCAGAGAGATTTTCAGCCAATCGGAGTTGTCAATAAACTCATTTTTCCAGATGTCCGGCATGTCTTTGAGCAGAAACTCTTCATGGTCATTGTGGTAGAATGTGTTGAGCGTGAACTTGGTTTCGTATTTGTTGTGAATCTCTTTGAGCGCTTTCAAATAAAAGTGGTCAAAGGCGCGGGCAGGGCGTTTTTTGGCAAGTTCTGTAAACAGGAAAATGTTGTCGTCAATATAAAAGTTGCATCTGCGGAAAGATTTCTTATCCCATACCAGAGTGAGTTTCTGGGAAAAATCGCCGTAAGAGGTGGTCGTGACCGCTTCTACGATATTGATTTTTTCAGTCAATCTTACCGGGGCTGAGAAACGAAGCCCATCCTGCCGGGCTTGAATACCGTTGATTTTTACAGGAGTTCCGAAAGAGTTCAGCACTTCTATTTCAACTGTAAGTGATTTGTCATCTTCTCTGCCGTGACGGCTGTTGAGAATGGCTCCTTCGCGGAAGTTGGTTATTGAAATCATTACAAATACCTTTCATCGTTTGAAATTGTTGCTTCCTGCGGCAACAGCATATTTTTTGCCGTTTACTTCCAGCGTGAACTCTTTGTTTGAAGTAACGGTGATATTATCGTCTTCAGCAATCAAATCAGCTGTAATATCTCCGAAACGGAGGTTTTTTATACCGGTTTTTCCGGTGGTGCTTTCCGGCAGATTCCATTTTACGACCTTTTTGAAAGCATCTATATCGTAAATGCCGATAACAAACTCAATAAATGCCGCAGTCGGTCCGATGGCGCTCCAACCGCAGAAATCTTCTCTTACGATACGGTTGTTTTCATCACAGGAGCGGGCAGGAGCATCGTCACAGGGGGCATAACACTCCCAAATCGTGTGCGGGGTGTAATTCTGCCATGTGCGGTACATGTGTGCGAGCATGGCAGTTGCAGTTTTTCTTGCGGTATCAAATAATCCGTAATTTGAACATCCGCGCAAACCGGCATAGGCTGTCGGCAGCCATACTGAACCGCGCCAGTACATGCCATTTTCAGAATTGAAGTCACCGTCACTGCGTGAAAGTGAAACCCAGGGACGTTCTCCACCGAACTTATCCGGATCATTCAAATGCGTTTCCATCGCCTTTGCCTGTTTCTCGGAAGCAATTTTGCCTGTCAATGCCCAATAGGAACCGGCTGTGGCAACTTTGCACAGTTCTCCGGTGCTGTCGCTGCGGTCGAAGAAGAATTTTTCCTCATCGTCCCAGTAATATTTTCGGACGATATCCCGTTTTTCTTCAAAGCGTTTCTGCCATTTTGCGGATTCGTCAGTCATATCAAGTAAATCATAAAGTTTGCTGATGATATCTGCCGCCATTGCCTGCTGACATATTGCATCTATCCAGAGCAGATCACGGGTGGCAGGACGCTGAACATTTGAGGTTTCGCCGCTTCTGCCTCTGGGGGTGTTGTCCATTCCTGAAACACCGCCTTCCCAGCGGTAACCGAGAGCAGCTTTTTCCCAGTATGTCTTTACTTTGACACCGGGGTAGACTGTTCCGGCGGAGTTGTTTTCCAACATATCGTAATGTTTTTGCAGGTAACGTTTTTCAAGTACAAGCTGCTTTATGTGTTCGAGGTTTCCGGAAATTTTTGCATTTTCATATTCTGCCCATGCAAAAAGCGGCGGATTATCGGCAATATGGATTTTTATGCGGGCTTTTTCTCCGGCTTTTATCGGTCCGTCAACCGGAACATTCTGCGCAATGATTTCAGGCAGTTGACCGCCATCGTGGAGAACTGAATAGAAGTTTTGCAGAGATTTGTATCCGGGGTAGAGTTCTACCGGAGCGTATTTGCAGTAAAGCGCCATGAAACAGGTGTCCCAAATCCAGATGTCTGTGTCGCAGAATCCTTCATCCATGTATGGAGTCTGGGGCATGCCGGGGATATCTTTTACATGATCCCATGCCAGTTCCCATGCTTTCCAGTAAAGATCAATGAACTCCGGATGTTCATCAAATAACGGTTCCGGCAACGCTGAACGTATTTCTGAAAAATTCTTTTTCATAGACTTTTTCTCCTGTTGGGGGATTGAATTGTTTTTATTGCAAAATATAGCATTATACGGCCGTATTGCAAGCCGGATTTATCAAAAATCAAGGGAGTTTCAATATTTTTTTGCAAGGCATATTGAAAATTCAACGATTAAATGTTATATTTCAAAATGTTTGATTTTTATCTTTGGGAGAATTTATGGTACAGGCTGTTGAAAAACAGATTTTCTTGCGCGATGCTGATGGCGGGATCATTCCGTTTGATACCGGTGCTTTGCAGACAAGGCTTATCGGAGGCTTTCTTGCTACCGGATTGCGGGAAGAAAGTTTCATGTCTGAAGAAATCGTGCTGGCTTTGGAATACACTCTTTTGAACTCTCCGCGCCGGGAACCCGTTTTTACCCGCAGTGAAGTTGATGCCGCTGTGGTCAGACTTCTGGAAAGTATCGGATTCCCTGAAGTCGCCCATGTTTTCCGGCGCAGCGGCAGTGAATCCCAACTGCGCATTGCTGTTGATAAAATCACTGTGGCAGGGGTGCTTGCAGCTCATCTTGGTTGTTCAGCTGAGCGGGCGGCTCACATTGCGGAAATAGTTGCTGATGCTTTGAAAAAACTTGCATTTGCAACAGCTGCTCCGCAGCTGATTCTGGAACTTGCCCGTCATTATGAACGCAATCTTGCGGAAGATGATCTGCTTCGTGACAGTGAACTGCTTCCGGGGATCCCGCAACAGACTCTTACCCGTAAAGAGATTTACGACCTGCTGCCGGATGCTCCCAAAAAACTTGTGGATGAGGGGGTGTTGCGGATCAATGGGATCACCACTATTTTCCCAAGTGTGCGTCTCTTTTTCTTTATGAAACCTTTTGCGAAAGCAAGAGGAGTTTCCATTCCGGTGACAGAGCTTGAAATCGAGCCGTTGTTATACACTGCCGGTAATGCTCTGGAAGAAGCCCGCAAGGCAATAAATACCGCATTGCGCCATCCCGGTGAGCTGCCGTGCTGTCTTGCTTTGCCCGATATCTTCGACTTTCTGGAGTCTTTTGCCAACAGCGCTCCCGACCAGTCGCTGGCGGCTGAACTGGCTTCTGTATTGACCGGAGCATTGAATTGCGAATTGTATCATTTGGCGTTTGACTGAAAAAAATCGTCTTTTTTCTGTTTTTTTACTGGAAAAGATGGGAAAACAGGGTTATATTACCCGATGAGAACTTTATATCTATACAGGAGGTTATATTATGCAATTTACCGTGGACCGTCAGAAACTGCAAAAAGCTTTGCAGAGGGTCAGCAATATTATCGGCTCACGCTCAACGCTGCCGCTTTTGGGCAATGTTTTGATCAAGGCTGCCGATAATTCTCTGGAGTTGAGTACCACTGATTTGGAACTCCGTCTTGTCACAACCGTTGAAGCTGAAGTCGCCGAAGCCGGAGTTACCACTTTGCCGGCGAAAAAACTGGTTTCTCTGATCGGCAGTTTTTCTGCTGAGAAAGTTGAGTTTTCTGTAAATGAAAACGATCAGGCAAAAATCACCTGCGGTACAGCGAAATTTACTCTTTTCGGTTTGGCGGCAGGAGATTTCCCTGAGGAGTTTTCTGTGGAGCCTGTCCGTACTATCCGTATCAAAGAGTCTGTTTTCAAACGGATGATCGGTTCGATAACTTATGCTGTGAGTGTCGACGACTCCCGTAAGGTGCTTACCGGTGTGCTGTTGAGCCTGCGTGATGCTGCTCTCACGATGGTTGCCACGGATGGTAAACGTATGGCGATGCAGGAGGCTGCTCCTGAATCAGCAGATGGTGACGGGGATGCGATCATTCCGCTGAAGGCGATGGTTGAATTGCGCCGTCAGCTTGAAGGCGATGATGTTATGACTGTCGAAATCGGTGAGAAGATTTGCCGCTTCACCAGTGCATCTGTGAAAATGACCAGCAAACTTATTGAGGGTGCCTATCCCAATTACCGTCAGGTTGTTCCCGGCAGTTTTGCCTGTGAAGTTGAGCTGCCGGTTGCGGCACTGCTGGCAAAAATCGAAACTGTGGCATTGATGATCGCTGCCAGCAATGGTTCGATCATTCTGAACTTCGCGGATAATCAGTTGCAGCTGCAAGCATCCTGCGCCGAAGTCGGTGAAGGTTGCGATATGCTGGAAACTGTTTATGAAGGGGAGCCGTTTGAGGTTTCTTTCAACCCCTCTTATCTGGCAGATCCCCTGCGTAACACCGATGCCGATATGGTGCGTTTCAAGCTTAATGATCCCCTCAGTCCGGTTGCGATCGAGGCCGGTGAAGGATTCCTCTATATAATCATGCCGATACGCAAAAAGTAACGCCGTGTTTATCCGATCTGTTGAATTGACCAATTTCCGCAACTTTGTGTCGCGGAAATTGGTTTTTGATTCCCGGAACATAATTTTTCAGGGACCGAACGGTTCAGGAAAAAGCAATTTGCTGGAAAGTATCGGCTTTACCAGTCTGCTCCGTTCTTTCCGGGGGGCTCCGCCGCGGGAAATGATCCGTATCGGTGCGCGGGAGTTTACAATATGTACGGAATTGAAGGGGAAGTATGCACCTGAAAAACTTCTTGTTTCAGAAACCCTTTCCGGTAAACGCAAACTTTTTATCAATAATGAAGCTGTACGGCGCAGCAGTGATTTCATAAGAGAGTTTCACTGTGTGATTTTTGCTCCGGAAGACCGGGAGATCACCGCCGGAACTTCCGGCTGCCGCCGGAGATTTTTTGATATACTTATTTCAGAGACGGAACCGGAATATCTTTTGCGTCTTTCACGGTATAACCGGGCGTTGAATCAACGCAACCGTGCATTGAAGTTTGCCCCGGCGACGGCAGAAGCATTTGAGGAGGAACTTGCTGAACAGGCTCCTTTCATTGCTGCCAAACGCCGTTTTTACGGAGAGGAAATTGAAAGCAGAGTGTGCGAACTGCTGGGAAATCGCGGTGACTTCAAAATAGTGTACCGCAGTGATACTCCGGATAATCCGGTTGCGCACCGGGAGCTGCTGGTTGCCAAAAGAGACAATGAACTGCGCCGCCAGTGTACGCTTTGCGGACCGCAGCTTGACGAATTTGATATGATTTTCAACGGCAAGGTTTTGCGTACATACGGTTCCACCGGACAGTTGCGGCTGATTTCACTTTTGTTGAAACTTGCCGAGTTCCAGATTGTGAGAAAGCAGTCGTCCGCCCCGGTTGCGGTATTGGCTGATGATGTTACCGGAGAATTGGACGACCGGAATCTGGAACTTTTTTTGCAGACAGTTGCCGGTGCTGATCAATGTTTTTTTACTTTTGCCGAAACTCCGCGTTTTACTCTTGATGATCTTCAGGTCATCAATGTCGGGAATGATTGAAAAAAAAAGCAGATTTTTTTATTTGTTCTCTTGATTTTTAAGCATTTTAAGCACTATACTATCTATGCAGTCGTGATTAAAACCATTTAAGCGTGATCGTTATGGGAATAACATTAAAAGATGTCGCAGCGCGGACAGGGATCCATCCGACCGTGATATCGGCGGTATTGAACAACCGCCGTTATTTGCGGGTTTCCGAAGAACGCAGGGAATATATACGGCAGGTTGCAAAAGAGATGGGATATTTCCCTAATGTGCAGGCGGTCAGTCTGCGTAAAAAGCAAAAGCCGATAGTCGGTGTTTTTCTGCCGTCATGGGATGATTTACTGTTGCTTGAATTGATCCATGGTCTGACCGAGGGCTCAGCTTTGTATAATATCCCATTGAGTTTTTATTTCGGTATGACCGCTGATTCTTACAGTGCGTTCATTGACTCAATGACCTCGTTTCAGCATACCGGGATCATCAGTTATGTGCCTTATTGGGATAAAGGGTTCGAGAAAACTCTTTGCAAATTGGATGAATATCTGATCAATGGCGGAAAAGTCATTGCGCTGAATACTTTGAATTGGCCGATGAAAAAAAGTGTCACTCTGGCGATGGATGATGAGTGCGGCGGCTGGATGGCAGGCAGATATCTCGCAGAAAAGAAATTGTCATTTTATGCAGTATTGAGTGTGGAGTCTGTTGACAGTGTTTATTCTTTGCGGGAAAAGACTTTTTCTGAAAGCTGTGAAAGTTTTGATCCTGGAAAAATTGTGAAAGTTTATCGTGCGAAAAATGTTTTATCTCCTGAAAAAGTTATTGCCAAGATGTTGGATGAAGCGGAATTTCCAATCGGGATTCTGTGTGTTTGTTCAAAGTTTGCTTTGCCGGTTCTCTTGGAGTGTCAGAAACGTAATCTGATTTACGGAAAAGATTTTTATATAGTCCGCTATGATAAATATCCGGATTCAGAAGATACTTTCAGATTGCCGGTAATCATTCAGCCGTTTCATCAACTTGGTGTGTTGGCGATCAAAAAATTACGCAGTCTGTTGGCTGGGGATGTCGTCGAGTCGGAAAAATTGAAGCCGATACTGAAGTATCCCGGAGAAAAATGAAATAGGTATTTTTGAAAAATAAAACAATATTTTGCCGGTGAAAAAAGGATAAGCTGCCGGCAGGATTTTTGCAAAATTTACCGGAACTTTCAAGTCTGGTGATGTGAAAGCGAGGTGTTGTTTCATCGCAGGTGAATTTTGCAGAAAAATTAAGGAGATGATTTTTATGAGTAGAAACAAATGCCTCCACCATGGTGGAGTAAAGCTTACCAGCTTTACTCCACCATGGTGGAGTAAAGCTTACCAGCTTTACTCTTATTGAACTCCTCGTTGTCATTGCAATTATCGCCATTCTGGCGGCGATTTTGCTGCCGGCTCTTAATTCGGCAAGGGAGCGGGGAATGAGTGCTTCATGTATCAACAATCTCAAGCAGTTGGGATTGGGATTCAACTCCTATCTCAATGATTGGGATGGATGGTGTCCCGGGCCGACCAGTGAGGTCGGTTATTGGCATATCCCGTTTAAGAAAGCCTCTTACATCTCTGAAGAGGTTACCCGTTGTGATGCTCACGGTTACTGGAAATTTGATACGCATAACATAAATTATGGTATGCCCGGAAGAGTATTCGGACTTGACAGTTCTGACCGTACCAGACTGATAAAGTCAACTGATAAGATTTTTAATAATAAATTCAGCCGTTTTGCCACTTTTTTGGATACCACTTCCCAGCAGTATAATATCGAAACTTACGGAGTGGCAACTGAGATGTCGATACATGTGAATGAGTGGAAATTGTATGCGCCGAAAGATAAGCCGAATAAATGGAGTTATCTTGCCCATTTCCGTCACGGCGGCGGCCGCTATATCAATGCCACTTTCATGGATGGTCATGCCGGAGCTTTGTCTGAAACGCAGTTTTCCCTGCGCTGTGATTGGAATCCGGTATTTGACTATCTGGGAACCTGGATCAAATGTAACTCTGCATGTGGTAATTGAGGTCGTAGAATCGGAAAATTATTATGAAATTACTTTTTAATACATTGATTCTGTTTTTTGCAATTCTGCTCGGTGCAGGAGAAGTGTACCGGGCTGATTTTGCCAAAGAAAAGAAGTTTTTCACACCTTACAGCGGCGGCAGTGTCAATTTTGTTGAAGGGCAGGGATTGCAGGTCAGACATGGTGTTTACCGTACGATTCCGGTAAACACTCCCGGTCAGTACCGGGTCGTTGCAGAGGTTGAAACCTCTGTACCTCTGCAATTTGCAGTATTTTCTTTTTTGAAGCCCGGTTACGGGAAAGAACTCCGTCCCGGCGGCGGTGGAAAATTTCAGATTGACATGCAGTTTTTTACTAATGGCAGAGGTACGGGAATCTGCCTTTTTACCAAAGCCGGAAAAAATGCTGCTTTTACAGTCAAAAGTTTCCGGGTTGAAAAAATCGGTTATCCTGAATCAAAGGATTCCGATGTTGCACCAACTGTTTTTGCCGCAGTTGATTATCCGGGAATCAACGGACTCAATGCTTACAGCAAAAAAGATGGTAATTTCCGCCGTGGTCAGCTCTGGTATTTGCCGGTGTCAGGTATTCCTGTTCCGTTGACTTCCAAACCACTGATTTTGTGGGTGAAAGTACGCAAAGCTCCCGGCGGCAAACTCAATCTGGTCTGGAGAAATTCAACACAACCTTTGACCTCTGTTGCTATGCCTGAAGGAGAATTCAGCTGGGTCAAAATGCGTGTTGCCAATGCGCTGTCGGCAATGCCGTGCATTACTTTAGGTCTGGATGGTGCTTCCAAAGTCAATGGCGATATTTCACTGATTGTATTGACCACTGATGAAAACTACCGTCCTGATGAAAAAACTGCGGTATCGGCACCTTTGAGTCTGGTTTCCGCATTCCCGGCAGATGGTTTAATTGCCGCCGATGGTGATTTGAATGAAAAAAGCTGGAACAGTGCTTTCGCCGCCTCTGTCTTCCGTCTTCCTGACGGCAGACCTGCAACGGAGCAGACTCAAGTCAAATTTCTTTATGATGAAAACAATCTTTATTTTGGCGCAACCGCATTTGAGTCAGCTCTCAACAAATGGGAACAGCGTCTGCATGAATTCCGCAATAATCTGAAACAGCCGGATATTACAAATTGTTACAGAGATGATATTATATCATTGATGATCAAGCGGGAAAAAGAAAATAAAGTTTATGAATTTTGTATCAATGCTTCCGGTATTGTTACTGCCATGACGGAAATTCCGCCCGATCTCTGGGGAAGCCGTAAAATGTTTGATTCCGGTGTTAAAGCCGGCGGAAAGATCGACCAGGGGAAGTTTTTTGTTGAAGCGGCACTTCCGTTTTCAGTTATCGGCGGGAAACCGGCTCCCGGAGAACGTTTCAAAGTTATGATTGCCCGTTATGAGCAGAGCCGTCAGGAAAAAAGTTCCTTTTCAGGCTACGGATTTCACAATGTGGCAAAATTCGGCGAACTTGCTTTTGCTTCCGCTCCGTTCCCCGGAAATATTGACGGTAAAATCAATTTTCACTCCGGGGAAAATCAGCTGAAATTTATTTCAGAATCTCCTGCATTGATCAATTCTTTTGTGACTGCCAAAGGAAAAACAGCAAATTATCTTGATATGCAGGGCAAGTTTCAGATAAATACCCAGGGGAAATTCAACTATTTTGCTTCCATCCGCAATCCTTTTACTTTGGAAGAAATTTTGCGTCTGCCGCTGTTTACCGGCAGTGCCAGCGCCAAAAACATGCAGATCAAAGCTGCTTCCGGTAAAAGTGTATTGATCAATGACGGAATCGCCAAAAATCAATACTTGCTTGCCAGCGGTAATAACAAAATCGTTACTGATGATGCCGCAGCATCTTTCAAAATCGGAAATTTTGAATATAAAATTGATAGCTCATGGCAGAAAAATCAGACCGGCATGTTCACGAAAAATCTTTTATGTGATATTTCTCAGGTGTGGCCGGATTGGACAGCTGCTCCCGGATTATCCGTTGCTGCCGGCAGAGTACAGCAGATATTGTTCTATCCCTTCGTTCCGCAAGGGGTGAAAAACGTGGATTACTCCATTTGCTTTGATTTGCCTGAAAACTTTACTTTTGAAGGTGCGTGCGGCTATTATAAACTTCATCCGCTGACAGTCGGAAAAGCTCAGAAAATTGTGATCGACGGTGAAAAATACAACCGTTACCGGATCAATTTCAAAAACAAAATTTCTTATGTCAGCAAACCGCAGAGCCATACTTATGTGGCAGCATTTATCCGGGCTCCTGAAAATGCCGCGGGCAAAAAATTCAAAATCTATTTCCATTGTGCCAGTAACGATGGTAATTTTATTGAAATCCCCAATCAGATCAATCTCAGTGTGTTGGAAACTGTCCGTGGTAAAAAGATGGCAAAACAGCACATGCAAATGTGGACTTCATGGCTTGACTCAATGGATGATCCGGCTCTCAAAGAGCTGATTGCTGAAGAATTTGCCTTTGCCGGTGTTACGGAAATGCTGGCAAAAAACAGCGCCGGAGTGAAAAATTTTCAGTTATTCACTTTTGAAAGCTGGAACTTTAATCTGGATGAATTTGTAAAAATCTATCCGGAAACAAAACTCGTTCCTTTCGGCGGTAAAGATTATACCGGCGGAACCGTGATGTGTCCGCAGCAGATTGCGAACAATCCGGAATTCCGCAAGTGGTTCGATCAGAAACTTCCGCAGTGGTATAAACGCAGAAGTTCTCCGGATATCATCAATCTGGATTATGAATTTGGTATATTCAGCCCTTATGCCGCCTGTGTATGTAAAAACTGCTTGAAAAGTTTTGTCCAATCCAGTGGTTTGAAAGAGACTCCGTCTCTTGAGGATATACGTCTGAAATACCGGCGTGAATGGACTGAATTTATGACTTCGCAGGTCGCCGGGATGACCCGTTTCATATATCAGGCTGTCAAACGTAATTTGCCGCATGTGTCTTTCAACGTTTACAGCGGATACCAGTGTGAAGATACGAAAATCACTTATTCTATTGATTGGAATAAGATACATGATGCGATGGATTTCGGCGGAGCAGGATATGGTCGTCCGCTCAAAGAGATCGCAGATACGCTGAACGCTGTTCGCGGAAAACCGATGATTTTTGGATTGATCCTTGAACCGTGGCGTCCGGGATCAAGAGATGTTCCGGGTGTTGTATCTGAGGCTCGATTGATGCAGGTCATGCTTGATGCCACTGGCGGAGCATTGCTTTTTGTTCACGGAACAATGGATGGCAGATCAATGAATGCCATTGCCGGAATAACCTCTTTTGTCGCAAATAACGAAGAATTTTTCAATCCCGGATGGAAAAGTATGAAAAATGATGTTATTGTAAAAGGTACTCCTGCTGAAGTCAGGATCAATGATAAGGGCGAAATTCTGGTAATAGCGTATAATATCGGTAAAAACAGTGCTGATTGTGTGATCGAATTCAATAAAAAAGTTGATTTCGGTAAAAATTCTGTTCCGTTGAAGATAAAAGTTCCGGCAATGAAATTTACTGCCGTGAAAGGTAAATTGTTGTGAGAGAGTGATGACTGTTGAGCATTGATTGAACCGTATTCAATGGCACAGACATACTCAGAATGAAAAACGGTGCAACCGGACAACATTTTCAGTAATCAGCTGAAAATAAAAATAGAAAGGAGTTTATTGAGAAAATGTTGGTAACAGGAACTTTTTTGGATGAAATAAGCCACGATATTCCGCACCAGAACTGGGGAGAAAAAGAGTGGGATCGCGATTTCGCAGCGATGAAAGCAGCCGGAATCGACACTGTTATTCTTATCCGCTGCGGTCACAAGCGTTTTATTACATTTCCTTCCAAATATTTGATGGAAAATGAACAGTGCTATTGTCCGCCGCTGGATTTGGTTGAGCTGTTCCTGACTCTTGCGGATAAGTACGATATGGCTTTTTATTTCGGATTGTACGACTCCGGCAAATACTGGCATCGCAAAGAGTGCGAAAAAGAGTTGGATATTTCTAAATTCGTAGCAGAAGAAGTTTGGAAAAACTACGGACACCACAAGAGTTTCAAAGGCTGGTATCTCAACTGTGAGATTTCCCGCAACAGCATCGGTATGACCAATTTGTACCGCGATTTGGGGAATTTTGTCAAAGATCTTTCCGGAAATCTGCCGACGATGATTTCTCCCTATATTTGCGGTGTAAAGGTTTGTCCTGAAAAACCTGTGACTATAATTGAGCATGAGCATGACTGGGATATTATTCTTTCCGAAATCAAAGGTGCGGTCGATATCGTTGCATTTCAGGATGGTCAGTGTACTTATGAGGAATTGCCCGATTATCTGGCGCTCAACCATCAACTTGCCAGCCGTTACGGAATGACAAGCTGGACGAACTGTGAAACCTTCGACCGTGATATGCCGTGGCGCTTCCCGCCGATCAAATGGGAAAAAATGCGCCTGAAACTTGAAGCTGCCGGCAAAGCCGGTGTCGACAAGGCGATCACCTTTGAGTTTTCTCACTTCATGAGTCCCAACTCCATGTACCAATCGGCACACGGACTTTATGACCGTTACATGGAATACCGGCAGGAGCTTCTTTCCCGCTGAAAAATTCACTGAAAACAACAAAAACGGCACTGATTTTTGTCAGTGCCGTTTTTGTTTGGGCTGTTTTTACGCGAGGGCGGAAAAGGAGGTATCCCACTCAGTTCCGACACTCTTGAAGTACTGCCATGTGGTGTCGTCGGCTCCGTTGACATACAATACTCCGATATCTGCTCCGGCACGGATGCGGAGGTCGTCGATGCCGTCACCGTTGAAGTCGGCGATCTGTTCAATGGTGTTTTTGTTGTTGCATAGACCGATGAAGGAGTCAACTCTGCCGTCTTCAACAAGCCATGCTCCGACCCAGCCGTTGGATTTATTCTGCAAGAGAACATCATCCACACCGTCGCCGTTGAAGTCTCCCGTTCCGACAATGGTCATATCTTTTGCAAGGGTATCAAGGTTCGCCCATTTGACAGTTCCATTTTTCTGAGTGAGGAATGTTCCGGCAAATCCGGCATCGTGACGGAGGACGACATCATCCAATCCGTCACCGTTGAGGTCGCCGATTGCCGCAACTGTCCACTCCTTACCCAATCCTTTGAGATAAGTGAATCCGGTTCCGTCAGTGTTGTAGTATCCCAAATCGCCATTAGTAGAGCGCAGGAGGATATCCGTTGCGCCGTCACCGTTAAAGTCACCGAGTCCGAGGACGTTGGTGGTGGAGTTCACACTCATGATTGACTTATACCCGGTAACTTTTCCTTCGACAACATTCCATGCTCCGACGGATTTGCTGTCGGCAAAGAAGATGTCCTGACCGTCATTTCCACTTCCATACAGAGTTCCGGTTCCGAGGATTTCCGTTCCCGCTTTAACATCGGAAAGGCTGCCCCATTTGATTACACTCTTGTCGCCAGTAGTCAACCATGCGCCAGAATATCCCTGCTTAGTGTGAACGAGAATAACATCAGCCTTGCCGTTTCCGTCAAGGTCATCATCAATGGTGTCCGGGGCGGCAATAATGTTGTTCACTTCATAAACGGCGGTCTGAGAAACGTTTCCAGCGGCATCAATCCCTCTGAAATAAATCGTGCCGTTACTTTCCATAACCACGCCATCGGTATAGGTTTGCCAAGTTTTGTTATCCAGTGAAAATTCCGTAATTACAGAATCGTTGCTGAATATGGCGGAAACGGTCACTGCTCCGGTGGTATCGCCGGTAATGTCGGCATACGCCGTCGGTTTTGCGGGGGCGATACGGTCGATATTTTCCACAACATATTCTGTTGTATCAGAAATATTTCCTGCATCATCAACAGCGCGGAAATAGACGGTTCCGTTATTTGCCATAACAATGCCGGAAGTATACGAACTCCAGGTGTAACCATCAAATGAATACTGTTTACGATCAGAATCATTGCTGAATGCAGCACTGACCGTGACCGGATTGTTCGTCAAAGTTGTAACGTCGGCAAATGCCGACGGAGCAGACGGAGCGATCTTGTCGATATTGGTAACGGTGTATTCCGCAACTTCTGAGACATTGCCGACGGCATCAATTCCGCGGAAGTAAATCACTCCGTTGCGGGAGAGGACAATTCCGCTTTCGTAGTCGTACCAAGTCTGGTTGTCGTAGGAGAACTGCTGTTTGATGCTGTCGAGTGAGAACTCCGCACTGACCGTCACATTTTTATTAGTCGGCGCGGTGGTACTGGCAAAAACTTCCGGCTTGGTCGGCGCGACCTTGTCGATTTGATCAACCACGACCGACTTTTCAGTAACGTTGCCCGCCGCATCGGTTACGCGGAATTGGTAAGTTCCGTTTTCGGCAACAGTCAAACTGTTTCCGGAATTCCACTTGCCGTTGGCAAAGTATTCCACCGTACCGTCACTGGCGGTTGCGGTAAGAATAACATCCTGATTTGTCGCAACTTCCGCATTACCGGAAATCTCAAGAGTGGGAGCGATTTTGTCGATTTGATCAACCACGACCGACTTTTCAGTGACATTGCCCGCTTCATCGGTTACGCGGAACTGGTAAGTTCCGTTTTCTGTGGCAGTGATAGAATTTCCTTCAATCCATTCCGCGCCATCCCAATATTCTACAATACCGTCACTGGCGGTTGCAGTCAAGACGACATCCTGATTTGTCGCAACTTCTGCATTGCCGGAAATCTCAAGCGTCGGCGCGACTTTGTCGATCATATCCACCACAACTGATTTTTCGGTGACGTTGCCCGCTTCATCGGTGGCTTTGATATTTACAGTGCCGTTGGCAGTTACAGTGATGCCGTCGGAATAGGTCTGCCATTCACCGTTGTTGATGTTGTACAAAATGGTACAATTTTCATTAGCGGAGATTTTGAGAACAACGTCTTTATTGGTGAGGGCAGTTGCATTGCCGTTAATGGTAAGTGTCGGAGGAGTAATATCCTTAGCTATTGTCAAAGTGAGATTTCCATCAAGTTGATCAAGAGAATAAACTGTGTCGTTGTAGACAAAATCTTCGCCATTGACGGTGATTGAACCGTAATTGCTTGTGCCCTCGCCGATAGTAAGTGTTCTGGTGAAGTTATCTGCTCCTTGAGCAAGTTTATATGTTCCGAACTCCTGTTCAGCCGAAACCGTAATCGTATAAGTTGGTGCGCCTTGAATCAACGACAGATCGTTGATCAAGTAGCCATCTTCTGTTTTCCGGTCAGCCACGTTAAAATCAATTTTAGCGCCTTTATGCGCCGAAACAGTTGCTCCGCTTTCAATCTGCAACGAGCCACGATGCACCCCGCCGGAGGAGATGTTCATGTAGCCATCGTTAATGGTGGTGCTGTTAGCCGTGCCGCCGGAGGAGATGTACATGTAGCCCCTAACGGTGGTGCTGTTTGCCGTACCGCCGGAGAAGATGTTCATGTAGCCATCGTTAATGGTGGTGCTGTTAGCCGTGCCGCCGGAGGAGATGTACATGTAGCCCCTGGAATTAACAGTGGTGTTGTTAGCCGTACCGCCGGAGGAGATGTACATGTTGCCACCTGAATTAACGGTGATGTTGTTAGCCGTGCCGCCGGAGATGATGTTCATGCCTAAACCAATAATGTATACATTATCTGCAACAATAGCCGAACCATTGGAAATATTGGCAAAATACCTATCTTCTGCAAAAGAAATTCCTCCGAGTCGACCTCCGGCAGACAAGGTTAAATTTGTTGCAGAACCGCCGGAGGAGATGTATATGTAACCTCCGTCATTAACAGTGGTGCTGTTTGCCGTTCCGCCGTAGGAGATGTACATGTTGCCCCCATCATTAACAGTGGTGCTGTTTGCCGTTCCGCCGGAGTAGATGAACATGGAGCCCCAGTAAACGGTGGTGCTGTTAGCCGTGCCGCCGGAGGAGATGTACATCCTGCCGGAACTAACAGTGGTGCTGTTTGCCGTTCCGCCGGAGTAGATGAACATGGAGCCCCAGTAAACGGTGGTGCTGTTTGCCGTTCCGCCGGAGGAGATGTACATCTTGCCATCGGAATTAACGGTGGTGCTGTTTGCCGTTCCGCCGGACATAACATACATCGAACAATAATAGCCTGTTACATATTTATCGCTCATTGTTTGAGTATGAGAAAGCAGTCGATTACCTGAGCCGAAATAAACACTGGAATATGTACTGGCATAGGTTACATAAGCTCCGTCAGCGGCATATACACTACCAATACATGGTGTCCAAGAAACGTTTGTTGCCGTCCCGCCGGAGGAGATGTACATGGAGCCACCGGAATTAACGGTGGTGCTGTTTGCCGTTCCGCCGGAGAAGATGAGCATGTAGCCATCGTCATTAACTGTGTTGTTTGCCACCCCACCGGAGTAGATGTACATGTCGCCATCGTTAACTGTGTTGTTTGCTACACCGCCGGAGTAGATGTCCATGAAGCCCCAGGAAACTGTGGTGCTGTTTGCCGTTCCGCCGGAGGAGATGTACATGGCGCCACCGGAATTAACGGTGGTGGAGTTTGCCACTCCACCGGACATGACGTACATTGAACCTGAAACAACTTTGTTATCCATTGATTGTGCGTGAGAACGCAATTGGCCATTATAACCGAAGTAGACTCCGGAATATTCACTGGCATAGGTTACATAAGCTCCGGCAGCGGCAGATACAAATCCCTCGCATGGAGTCCAAATAACATTTGTCGCTGTTCCGCCAGAGTTGATGTACATTTTGCCCCCATCATTAACAGTGGTGCTGTTAGCCGTGCCGCCGGAGGAGATGTCCATGATGCCCCCGGAATTAACGGTGGTTTTGTTTGCCGTTCCGCCGGAGCAGATGTACATGGAGCCCTCGGAATAAACGGTGGTGTTGTTAGCCGTACCGCCGGAGGAGATCCACATGGGGTCCCACCAAGATGATAATGTTATCCCACTGCTGATAATGCCGTCGTAGATGTAATACGCCATGGAAACTTTCCTTATGATAAAATTTACTGAAAAAATATATTTTGAGTATAATTTATCATAAGTTTTTTTTTCAAGCAGTTGCGTTTGGAAAGTTGCGATTTTTTTCAGGCAGAGGAAAAATGCCTGCTGTGGCTTGCGGTTTTTTGGGGGGCGGCGCATTGAACGGATGAGTACGTAAAGGTACGGAGGTTTATCGGTGCGCCATCGTCGGCAGTTCCACCGGAGCGGCACGTTTGCCGCCGCAGGGGCAAAAAAAAGAGCTGTCACTTTCGCGACAGCTCTTGAAACTGAAAAGTTGTACTTATTCAGCATCCGTTGCGGCAGCTTCTGCATTTTCAGCAGGCGCGGCAACTTCGTTTTCATCCGGAAATTCGTATGAGAGCAAGCCCTCGGCAATTTCCAGCAGTGCAATATCCAGCAGATTTTCATCCGCAGTCTTCACCATCGGGCGGGCGCCGAGCGCCAGTTGTTTGGCGCGTTTGGCGGCTACCACAGAAAGAATCTGCGGATCGGGAATGTTCTGCTTTGCCCGTTCCAGATAACTGTTGTTCATATTCCGTTTACTCCTTGTCAGTAATCAATAATGTCGCGGTGATTGGCGATCAGTTTGGTGTCGCCGGAGCAGACATTCAAATAACGGCGCTCAAATTCCGCAACTGCATCCAGCACATAGCGTTCCGCAATCGGCGCACGGTCGGCACAAATCGCTCCGTCACGCAGCAGCAGCAGACCAACGAAAATGTAAGTTTCCATTTCCACCAGATTACGTGCCATCAGATCGTGATACGCTGTATCTTTATTGCCGTCTTCGGTGCGTTTTTCTGAAACAAATTTGACCGCTTCCAGCTGTTTTGCATGGAGTGCCGCCAGTTTGTCGCGAAGTGCCGCCAGATTTTCAGGCAGTTCGATTGAGAACAGCTCTTCCATGCGTTTGTCTGCATCACGCTGCATCACTCCGCCGATCGCAGCCACAATCTGCAGCTGGGTCGTTCCTTCGTAAATGTTCGTAATACGCGCATCACGGTAGTAACGCTCCGCATTGAAGTCTCGCATGTAACCGGTTCCGCCGTGGATCTGGATTCCGTCGTATGCAATCGAGTTCGCACTCTCTGTTGCAAGAGCTTTGCACATCGGGGTCAGCTGAGCTGCCAGTTTGGTGTAATATTTCTGCTTTTCACGGTCTTCCGCAGTCGGAGTTCCGTGTTCGACAACATGGGTATACGCATTACGCAGGTCAACGATTCTGGTCGTTTCATAAAGCAGCGCACGCGCAGCAGTCAAACGGACTTTCATGCTGCTCAGCATTGAGTAGATCGCAGGGAATTTGTCAATGCTGCGCTTGAACTGTTCACGCTCAGAAGCATATTTGCGTGCCTGACGGTAGGCAGCTTCGGCAATACCGACCGCTTGCGCACTGATCGCAACACGCGCTCCGTTCATCAAACTCATCACATAACGGATAAGACCCATACGGCGTTTTCCGCAAAGCTGGGCAGGGACATCATTGAACTGAAGTTCGCAAGTCGCAACACCGTGAATACCCATTTTGTCTTCAATACGGCGGACAACAAGCTGCGGACACGCTTCACAGATGAACATGGACAATCCGCGGCCGTCGGTCGTTCCTTCTTCAGAACGGGCAAGCACCAGATGCACTTTGGAGCAGCCGTTGGTGATGAAGCGTTTCATTCCGTTCAGATACCACTGACCGTTTTCATCCTGATACGCACGCAGACGGACAGACTGCAAGTCTGAACCGTAGTCAGGTTCGGTCAGGTCCATTGATCCGTCAAATTCACCTGCCGCAAAACGGGGCAGATAGAAGTTCTTCTGCTCATCGTTTCCGAAGAAGCTGATGGTTTCAGCGATATCCTGCAAACCGAAAATGTTCTGAAGTGACGCATCCGCACGGGAGACGATTTCAGTCATCATCGTATAAACAGAGCAGGGGAAGTTCAAACCGCCGTACTCATGACCGAGCATGACACCCATCAGACCTGCCTGATTGAGGTCTTTGAGGTTCTGCAGAGTCAGCGGATGATAGATGACTTTGCCGTCTTTGAACTGGGCGCCGACTTCATCTACGGTACGGGAACGGGCTTCGATGCGTTCACCGGCGATTTCTCCGATGACTTTAAGTGCGCGTTCATAGTTGTCAAGCGCATCTTTGAAGTCCGCCGGAGCAGTTTCAAATTTTTCCGCATTTTCATAATTTTTCTCAAGCATGGCGGTGATTTCAGCCAGCTCAAGATTGTGCAGCGTGAATTCAAGATCCTGATTGTCAGAAAAGTAGTTCAACATTGTAAGAATATCTCCTGTTACTGCTGCTTGGCTTTGAAGGCTTTGATCATCTGCGGGATAACCTGATTAAGGTCACCGACGATCGCATAGTCTGCACAGCTGAAAATCGGTGCATCCGGATCGGTGTTGATTGCAATGATCTTTTTGGATTCACTCATACCGGCAGTGTGCTGGATGGAACCGGAAATACCGCAGGCAATGTAAAGACGCGGACGGACCGTGACACCGGTCTGACCAACCTGATGATCGTGACTGATCCAGCCGGCATCCACTGCCGCACGTGAAGCTCCGACTTCACCGCCGATAGCTTCCGCCAGATCATAGATCAGCTTGAAGTTTTCTTTGGATCCGACACCGTAACCGCCGGCAACGATGATCTGCGCACCCTGAAGGTCGACTTCCTTGTCTGCACGGACGCGTTCAATGACCTGAACCACGGTATCTGCAGCAGTCAGTTCAACCGGAATACGGAGCAGTTCACCTTTTCTTGATGTGTCTGCTTCGCCGAGTTTCATCACGCCTTCGCGGACGGTCACCATCTGGGGATCATCCCAGGTGTTGACGATGGTGGCGATGATGTTACCGCCGAATGCCGGGCGGATCTGCATGAGTTTGTCGGTGTAGCTCTGACCGTTTTTCTTGTCTTCAAAATCGTCGATCTGCAGGTCGGTACAGTCTGCAGTAAGACCGGCGAGTTTCTCAGACGCAATACGCGGAGCCAGCTCTCTGCCCTTGAGTGTCGCACCGAAAAGCAGAATGTTCGGTTTATGCTCAAGGATGAGTTTCATAATAACTTTTGCATAGGGCAGGACGGTGAACGGTTCCAGACGGGGATCTTCCGCAAGAATTACCCGGTCACAGCCGTAGTGATAAAGTGTGTCGATGCAACCGGAAAGATTGTCGCCGAGAAGAATACCTTCAAGTTTGACACCGAGACGGTCTGCAAGTTCACGACCTTTGGAGACCAGCTGGAGACTGACTCCGGCGATCTTGCCCTGTTCCTGTTCGATAAAGACCCAGACGTTTCCAATATTAGCCATTTTCGATTACCCCAGAGTATGATCGCTGATAAGTTCATGCATAAGTCCGGCGATACCTTCGGCATCGGCGGATACGGTCTTTGCTTCGCCGGCTGTGAGAACAACACTCATAACCTGCTTTACTTTGGTCGGTGAACCGGGAAAGCCGATTCTTTCCGGAGCAGCATTGATATCGGCTGCGGAATATTCCTCAATAAGCAGTCCCTTCGCTGCAAGTTCGGCTTTGTACTGTTCTGCATCGGCAATCTCGCCTTTTTTAGCCGCAGCATCGACTTCGCCGGGAGTACGGGCGCGTTTGTATTTCATAATGAGCTTGACGTTCATCGGACGCGGATCATTTGCGTCGATAACAGTCAACAGCGCCGGAAGCGGTGAGGAAAGAACTTCGTAGCCGCCTTCGATCGCGCGGCGTGCGACGATTTTATCAGCATCAAGTGATTTCACTTCTTCAACATAACAAATCTGCGGGATGTTGAGTTTTTCCGCAATCTGCGGACCAACCTGAGCTGTATCACCGTCAATAGCCTGACGGCCGCAGAGAACAAGGTCGATGTTTCCGAGTTTTTTCGCAACACAGCTCAACGTGTAGCTGGTAGCAAGAGTGTCAGCTCCGGCAAGAGCGCGGTCAGTGACCAGCACCGCACGGTCTGCGCCGCGGTAAAGAGACTGGCGCAAAACTTCTGCGGCGGCGGGCATTCCCATCGTTGCCACAGTTACATGGGCCTGGTAACGGTCTTTGAGCTGAAGAGCCAGTTCCAAAGCATTCAAATCTTCCGGATTGAAGATCGCCGGCAGAGCGGCACGGTTCACAGTTCCTTCTGGAGTCATCGCATCACCGGAAATGTTCTGAGTATCCGGCACCTGCTTGACAAACACCAACAGATGAAAACTCACGGGGTTACCTCCATCTTTCTTGAATTAACGGCAAAATTATGCCATACCATTTAATTAATATAACCCTGAAAAGTCAAATTTTCAAATTCATAATCGTTTTTTTTACATTTCTATTGCATATTCGGGGTTGACTTCGGCGGAATCCGGTTGTATTGTATATGCAGT
The DNA here is from genome assembly GCA_015061615.1 of Lentisphaerota bacterium. GTDB lineage: Bacteria > Verrucomicrobiota > Lentisphaeria > Victivallales > Victivallaceae > UBA1784. Next base: position 21,182 of record SUWE01000008.1, on the reverse strand, counting down.
CTATGGTAAAACTAACACAGGAAAGGATTGTTTTATGACACCTGATGTCCCGTTGGAAATACAATGGTTCGCTTATGCACTTGCCGACAACGGCTTGTTGAGCGATGATGATGCGCAGGCATTCTGGGAAGCTCTTGACCGTACCGGCGATCTTGGAGTTTTTGCTCAGTCGGTATTGGATCAGCTTCTTGCATCTGTTCCTGAAGAAGAACATGAAGCATGGGGAGAACAGATCCAGAGCATTGTTGATTTTGCTTGCGAACAGGCGGCTTCCGGAGTCGCTCCGGGTGCAGCTGACCAGAGCGTTCAGAATCTTTCCGGACAGCAGGAAGCTGTCGTTTACAGCCAGCCGGATATTGATGTGTCCGGAATCAACGGATATGAGGATCTGCCCAGTTTAAGCGATACCGCGTACCTTTCCGATGAAGAATTGAAAGAACGTATGATGCTGATGCTGACCTGTCTGCGTCAGCTTGGCTGCAGTGACTTGCATATTTCCGCCGGATCTCCTCCGTTTGTGCGCCGTTTGCTTCAGATTGAGAGAATCGATTCCTATGTGATAACGGCTGAAGATGCGTGGAGATTGAATACTGCATTGCTGACCGAAGAACAGAAAACGATTTTCAAAGAAGAACAGGATATGAGTCTTGCTCTGGAGATCGGTTACAACCGTTTCCGTGTCTGTCTGATGGAGCAGAAAGACGGTATGGCAGGCAGTTACCGTTTGGTTCCTGCTGAAATCAAAACTCTTGAGGAACTTGGATTCCTGCCCAAAGACGTCGTACATATCAAACGTTTGCTTGACTATCACAACGGTCTTGTTCTGGTGACCGGCCCTATCGGAGCGGGCAAGACGACGACTCTTGCATCAATGATAAACATTATTAATGACAAACGACAGGATCACATTATTTCCGTCGAAGATCCGATCGAAATTTTACAGATGTCGAAAAACTGTCAGGTTTCCCAGCGTGAGGTCGGCAAGCATACAAACAGTTACCGTACCGCGCTTAAAGCATCACTCCGTGAAGACCCCGATATCATTGTTATCGGAGAAATGCACGACCTGGAAACTATCGAAAACGCCATTACGGCTTCTGAAACCGGTCACCTTGTTATCGGCACTCTGCATACCGGCAATGCCGCAAATACCCTGAACCGCCTGCTTGACGTGTTTCCGCCTTCTCAGCAGCCGCAGATCCGTGCAATGACTGCCGGAAGTATGCGCGGTGTTATCTGCCAGAAACTTGTCGCAGACGGATTCGGCGGATTGACACTTATTTACGAATTGATGCTTAATACTATGGCTGTTTCCAACATTATCAGTGAAGGGAAAACATTCCGTCTGCAATCGACCATGGCTACAAGCACCAAACAGGGTATGTGTACTTTCGATCAGTGCATGTTTGATAAATACGCCGCCGGATTGATGACCAGAGAGGCAGTTCTGGCGGAAATGAGAGATCCGACACTTATTGCTCAGGTCAATATGCTTTGGGCTAAAAATGAAGCTCAAAAAGCCAAGGCACAGAGAAAATAATTTTTCAGCATAAGGAATTATAGAATATGGACAGAGAAGAACCGATTATCAACGGATATTTGCGTTACATGCTGGAAAACGGCGGATCAGACTTGCATTTGTCGATCAACTTTCCGCCGAAAGCCCGTTTCCACGGAAATATCAAGCCGCTTTCCGAAGATATAATAACGCCTGAGTTTATGGCAGAATTGATGGAAGAAATATGTCTGCCGAAAAAGCGGTGGGATACCTTTATGAAAACTCACGACCTGGACTTCGCTCACGAAATCCCCGGTTTTGCACGTTTCCGCTGCAACTTTTTCTACAACTATCACGGAATGGCTTGCGTTCTGCGTCAGATCCCCAGTAAGATACTTACACTTGATGACTTGAAGCTTCCCGAAGTTTTGAAAGATATCTGCAACTTCAAATCCGGTTTGGTTCTGGTGACCGGACCTACCGGCAGCGGTAAATCCACCACCCTTGCTGCGATGATCGACTATATCAATACCTACACCAGCAAGCATATCATCACTATTGAAGACCCGATCGAGTTCGTGCATCAGAATAAAAATTGTACGATCGTTCACCGTGAAATCGGTATCCACAGTCATTCGTTCCCGGACGCTCTGCGCGGAGTGATGCGTTCTGACCCTGATATTGTGCTTATCGGTGAGATGCGTGATAACGAAACTATGCGGCTCGGTTTGACATGTGCCTCAATGGGTATGCTTGTTTTTGCCACACTGCACACAAATAACGCTCCGCAGACGATCGACCGTATTATTGATGCGTTCCCCGCTGATGAGCAGGCGCAGATCCGCACTATGCTGGCGGAGTGTTTGCAGGGGGTCGTTTCCCAGCTTCTCTGCCGTACCCGTTCCGGAGGACGTGTCGCGGTACACGAAGTATTGCTTTATACCGACGGATTGCCCAATACTATCCGGGAAGGGCAGATATCCAATATCCGAACCATTATTGATGCCGGCGGCGCCCGCGGTATGAGAGCAATGGACAACTCTATCCAGTACCAGCTTGACAACGGCAATATCAGTGCTGAAGAAGCGTATATGAAGGCAAGTGATAAAGGCCGTTTCCTGCCGTTGATGCAGGCTGAACGAAAGGCAGAAGAAGAACGCATGGCTCAGCAGGGGCAGTAATTTTCAGGGCAGGGAGGAGCTATGGAGAAAAATCGGATTTCTGGTGTTCTCCGGAACTTTTTTCTGCCGGAAATAAATAAAAGACTGCTGCTGCGGATAATTTTTCTCGCAGTTGCCGTTTATGTGTTGTTTTCCGTTTTTCAGCCGAGTTTTATTTCCGGCAGCAGTATGGAGCCGTCATGGAAAGACGGAGGTTTTACCTTTTCTTTCCGTCTTCGCTATCTGTTTTCTCCGCCGGCCAGAGGCGATGTCGTGACCATTGGTTACTTCGGTCGCAAAATGCTTTTGAAACGCGTTGTTGCTGTTGCCGGAGATACAGTTGAGTTTCGTGAGGGAAAACTGCTTGTGAACGGTGCGGTTCAGTATGAAAGTTATGTAATACTCCCCTGCAAGTGGAATACGCCTCCTGTAACTGTACGGGAAGGTTATTGTTACGTTGTCGGAGACAACCGCTCTATGAGCAGTCGTGAACACAAGTTCGGAGAAGTCGAATTGAACAGAATCACCGGAGGACCTTTATTTTGAAAAAGTTGTTTTTTGCTGTTGTCGTTCTTGCTATTGCGTTTGCAGTCGCCGGCGGATATTGGTGGTATCTCAACCGCGACCGCCGTCTGGTGACGGAACTTGTGAAAAATGCAGCAGCTGTTATCGAGAAAAAAGCCGATGATCTTCCTCATGCCGGAGTCTTCAAATTTGTAAAAATAGATGAGCTTTTTGATCAAAATGTTACGTTGCGTTGTCATAATCCTGCCATAGAGGCATCAAAAAGCCGTGATGAACTCAAGGCTATGGTTTCCATGGTGAATAAATTTGTTACGTCAATGCAGGTCAGTACAGAAAATATAACAGTTGATATTGCCGGAAATAAAGCTGTTTTCACTTTTGATGCTGAATTTTCCGGAATCGCCGGAGGTCGAAAAGAAGATTTTTCCAACGTGTATAAAATCAACGGGACCGCGGTCAAAAACGATGGCAAATGGCAGATATCATCTTTGATTGCAGAAGAGATTCTTCAATAGATGCTTGTATTGAGAGCATTTCGGTAATATATTATAAAAATGACTTTCCGGATGTCCGTTCTTCGCGCACCCGGCGTCCGTGTTAATATGATTCAGGGAGTTTTTGTTTTGAGAAAAATCAAAAGTTTATTTGTCGTTGCTGCAGTGTTTTTATTCAGTCTTGCTGCCTTTGCTGAAGGTCGGCGTTTTGCAGTGGGATTTGATGCCAACTTCCCCCCTTACGGTTATGTTAAAGATGGCAAGTATTGCGGATTTGACCTTGATTTGGCAAGAGAAGTTGCCCGGAGGAATAATTGGAAAATTGAGCTGAAAGCAATCAACTGGGATGCAAAGGACAGTGAGCTTAACAGCGGCATGATCGATTGTATCTGGAACGGTTTTACTATAAATGGCAGGGAACATGCCTACACGTGGAGTGATCCCTATGTGGTAAATGAGCAGGTCGTGATGGTCAGAAAAAATTCTTCTGTCAAAAAACTCAGTGATCTCCGGCAGCTCAACGTCGCAGTCCAAACAGATACTCCGGTTCAAAAAGCTCTTTCTGACGGCGGTGAGCGCAGTAAACTTGGTAAAACCTTCAAGAAACTGATCGTTGCTCCTGACTATAACAATGCTGTGATGATGCTTGAATCCGGCAGTGTCGATGCGGTTGCCATGGATATCGGCGTTGCAAAGGAGAAAATGAAAAACGGCGGATTCCGGATACTTGACGAAATCATAATGACGGAGAATTACGGTATCGGGTTCCGCAAAGGAGATACCGCACTGCGCGATGCGGTTCAGAATACCTTGCTTGAAATGGCTGCCGACGGTACTGCCGCTCAGATTTCTGCAAAATATTTTGACGGTGAAAATAAAATGGCGCTCGGCAAAATAAGCGGGAACAGGAAAAACTCTGAAGTTGTTGATTCAGAAAATAAAGTCCGGCTTTTTTCTGTTGTAAGCGAGCTTTTCAGCGGACTTGGAGTGTCTGTTTTGATATTCGTTCTGACTCTTTTGTTTGCTTTGCCGCTTGGTTTGCTTGTGGCATGGGGAAGAATGTGCGGAAACAGGTTTGTCAGTACGATTTTCCGCTGTTTCATTTCAGTAATGCGCGGAACTCCGCTGATGCTTCAACTGCTTGTATGGTTTTTCGGTCCGTATTATATATTCGGTATACAGTTGTCAAAACTCTCACTTTGGGGTGTAGATTACCGCTTTATTGCTGTCATTATCGGTTTTTCGTTTAATTATGCAGCTTATTTTGCCGAAATTTACCGCGGCGGGATCGAGTCTGTTGCTCAGGGGCAGTATGAAGCTGCATGCGTGCTTGGATACTCCAGAATGCAGACATTCTTCCGTATCATTCTTCCTCAGGTTGTCAAAAGGATTTTGCCGCCGATGACTAATGAAATCATCACTCTGGTGAAAGATACTTCGCTTGCATTTTCACTCTCTGTTCTTGAAATGTTTACTATCGCCAAGCAGATTGCCAGCGCGACAGCATCCATGATGCCGTTTGTCGTTGCCGGAGTGTTCTACTACGTGTTCAACTTTCTTGTTGCAGCGGCTATGTCTGCGATTGAGAAAAAATTAAATTACTATCGGTGATAAAATGAAGGTTTTGCAAATAGATGATCTATCTAAAAGCTTCCGGGGGCATGAAGTTTTGAAGAATATGTCGCTTGCGGTTGAAAAGGGCGAGGTGATTGCCGTTATCGGGCCATCCGGTTCCGGCAAAACGACGCTTTTGCGCTGTGCGGCAATGTTGGAAAATGCTGATGGAGGTTCAATCAATATCGGCGGCATTCCGGTTCTTGCCAACGGCGTGTATGCTGCAAAGAACGTTTTGAAGCAGGCGCGCGGTAAATGTGGAATGGTTTTTCAGGGATTCAATCTCTTTCCGCACATGTCCGTCTTGAAAAATATTATTGATGCTCCCGTACATGTTGCCGGAGTTCCGCCAAAAGATGCTGTTGCGGAAGCTATGCGGCTTTTGGAGAAGATGGAGCTTGCCGATCACGCTGAAGCATATCCCTGTGAACTTTCCGGTGGACAGCAGCAGCGTGTCGCCATTGCCAGAGCGCTTGCGTTGCATCCTGAAATACTTTTCTTCGACGAACCGACTTCAGCTCTTGACCCGGAGCTTACTCAGGGAGTCCTTCAGGTCATCCGGGCGCTGGCTGAAGAAAATATGACAATGATAATTGTAACTCATGAAATGGATTTTGCCGAAATGGTCGCCGACAGGATTATTTTTATGGCGGATGGAGTTGTTGTCGAAGATGGTCCGGCTGCGCAGATCATCCATAACCCCGCGAATGAGCGGACCAAGGCTTTTATTGCCGGATTGAAGGCGGTGTGCTGATATGATGAAGAAAATATTTTTACTTTCAGTTTTTGCGGTATTTTTTCTCTGCAATGCTGCATCTGAGCAGATTCTGCGCGTGGTGACTTCAGCGGATTTTCCTCCGTATGAGTATCATGAGGGAGATAAAATCGTGGGAATTGATATTGATATCCTGCGTGAAGTTCTCAGACGCGGAAACTGTAAGATGGTCGTTGAAGATATGAAATTCGATTCGATCATTGCCGCCGTTCAAACCGGGAAAGGTGACATTGCCGCTTCGGCGATCACAATTACCGAAGACCGCAAAAAAATGGTGGATTTTTCAATTCCTTATATTACCGCCAAGCAGGTCATTATTGTTCCTGAGAACTCAAAAGTGCAGGGAGTATCGGATCTTAAAGGTTTGCGTATCGGTGTGCAGCATGGTACGACCGGAGATTCTTACGTTACGGAAAAAATCGGTGAGCCGCAGCGTTTCAGTGATGCCAGCATGGCTGTTGCGGCATTGAATCGCAATAAACTTGATGTTGTCGTTCTTGATAATGATCCGGCGATGGTGCATGTCGCAAAAAATCCGCAGCTTAAAATTCTTGAAAAGCCTTTGACATTTGAAGAGTATGCGTTTGCTGTTCCCAAAGGTCGGCAGGAGCTGCTTAAAATGATCAATGACGGTTTGACCGGAATGCATTTGGATAAAACTATCGTTGAAATTGTGGACAAATATAATGAGCGTACACAAAAAAGTGTTGATTCTGCGCAGGAAGATGCCGCTTCCGGATTCAAAGCAGATTTTTATACCAACTTTGTGAAAAATGAGCGTTGGCGTTATCTTGTTGATGGTTTCATCGTTACCATATCCGTTGCGTTCAGTTCTGTTATTCTGGGTGTCCTTATCGGTTTCGTTGTTGCGATCATCCGCAGTACAGCAGATCAGACCGGAAAATTTAAAATAGCGGACTTTGTCTGCCGCGTATACCTTACTGTTATCCGGGGAACTCCGGTCGTACTGCAGCTGTTGATAATATATTTTGTGGTCTTCGGTTCGGTCGATGTTGATAAGATAATGGTTGCAATTCTCGCTTTCGGGATAAATTCCGGCGCTTATGTTGCAGAAATCATCCGTTCCGGCATTATGTCCATTGATCGCGGACAAATGGAAGCCGGCAGAAGTCTCGGTTTGAATTACAGTCAGACCATGGGAATGGTCATTCTGCCTCAGGCACTGAAAAATGTTTTGCCTGCGTTGGGCAATGAGTTCATTGTATTGCTGAAAGAGACCAGTGTGTGCGGTTTTATCGCATTGCAGGATTTGACAAAGGGCGGAGATATCATCCGCAGTCAAACTTACAACGCATTTCAGCCGTTGATCGCGGTTGCGCTGGTTTACCTTGTTATGGTTGTGATTTTCTCCAAATTGCTGGAGATACTGGAGAAAAGGTTGAAGAAAAATGAATGATTCAATAATTTTGGAAGCCCGTGATCTTGTTAAAGATTTTCCTGCCCTCCGCGCTGTTGACAATGTGTCGTTGTCGGTAAGCAAGGGAGAGTCTGTTTTTATCGTAGGACCGTCCGGTTCCGGAAAAAGTACGTTTCTGCGCTGTTTGAATATGTTGGAAATACCGACCTCCGGCAAAGTCCTGTTTCATGGCAAATGTGTTTCCATGCGGAAAATAAACCGCTACCGTGGAAAAGTCGGAATGGTTTTTCAGCATTTCAATCTTTTTCCGCATTTGACGATTCTTGATAATATCACATTGGCTCCGGTACAAACCGGATTGCTTTCTCACCGTCAGGCAAAAAAAGAGGCGCATGAACTTTTAGAGAGAATCGGTCTGGCTGATAAAGCAAAAGCGTATCCGATGCAGCTTTCCGGCGGACAGAAACAGCGTGTCGCTATTGTTCGTGCGTGTGCAATGCATCCGGAAGTTCTGTTGTTTGATGAACCGACTTCGGCACTTGACCCGGAGATGGTAGGTGAAGTTCAATCGCTGATGAAAGAGTTGGCAAAAGAAGGCATGACGATGCTTGTCGTTACACATGAAATCGGTTTTGCCGCTGAAGTTGCCGACCGCATGGTTTTTATGGACAGAGGTGCCATTATGGAAACAGGGGCGCCTGAAGTTTTGATGAACTCATCAAATCAGCGTATCCGTGATTTTTTTAACAAAGTTCTTTGAAATCAGAAAGGATTTTTATGAAGAAATTTTTTATTCTGCCGCTTATTGTTCTGTTGTTCGCCGGTTGTGTTTCTGTGCAAAATATTTCTGATGATCAGCAGAAAATGGCTAAGGAGCAGGCAATGGGAGAAGCTATGCTTGAGGCTTTCAAAAAACAGAATTACGATGGTTATATCCAATTTATTCCTCCCGGTGGGCGTCAGGCGTACAATAAAGAGAAGTTTCAGACCGATCTGCGTGAAATAGCCAGCCGGATGGGGAAAATAGATTCGTTCCGTTTTCTTACCCGTTTGGAAAAAGAGCCTCTGCATGAACTTGTATGGGCAGTTCGTTTTCAGAGTTATTCGCTCAAAGGAGAAAAAATTTTCAAAGAAACTATTTTTTCTATTGTTGTCGGCGAAGTGGATGGAGTCCGCAGAGTTTTTCTCTTCGGTTTTAAGTGATAGAATCCGGAAAAATGTTGTTTAATTTCAACAATGAGGATTTTTAATCACTTTTTGTCAGTGTTTGTAAAAATAGCTCTTGTAAAAAACAAAAAATATGCTACATTATACTAAATATTTAAGTTGACTTAATATATTTTATGGAGTTAAATGTGAGAATGAAAAAAGTTCAAGTCAGGTTGTTGGGGGGCGCCTTTGCTGCTGCGCTGGTCGCTCTCTCCGGATGTTACAGTTATAAAGAGCCTGCCATTGCAACTCTTTCAGAGAGTTACACGCAGCGTCAGAAGGACTCTTCTGATGATATGTTCAAGGATATTTCTGTCCTGACCCTGCGTGAAGCACAGCGGATTGCCATCAAAAACAATCCGACTTATATTTCCGCCTATCATTCAATGCAGGCTGCGCGTTTGAAGTATTTGCAGGCATGGGGCGCGTATTCTCCGACGATCACAGCCAGTTTTGATATGGATTATTCCGCAAGGTGGATGTTGAACTATGATGAGGAGGAATATCCGGATTTGGAAGGTCACTCCACCCGTGACCACTCGTTTACAACGACTACCGGCATTCGTGCAAATATGCTGATTTTTGATGGTTTTGCCCGTCTTTTCCGCTTGATGGCTGCTAAAAGCAACTTCAATTATCAGGCAAAACTGGAAGAAAATGCCTGCCGGACGATGATGCTTTCTGTCGCGTATGCGTATAACACGGTTCTGCTGGCGATCGAAAATCGCCGGATTGCCTCTGAAGACCGCGACTTTCAGAAGAGTTCTTTGGAAAATACCCGTCATAAATTTGAAGCCGGTGCCGCTCCGCTCAGCGATGTTTTGAACTTTGAAATTTATGTAAACTCTGCTGAAGTCAATCTCGTCGGTGCCGACTATCAGTATGAAGTTGCGATTTATGCTCTTGCTCAGTTGATGGGATATCCAGAAGGCGTACTTCCATCTCATATCAAATTCCCCTCTGATTACAAATCGGAATTTGCTGAACTGCCGGCTGTGGAACTCTATCTTGATGCTGCTCTTGCCAACCGTCCCGACCTCAAGGCTTATCGTGAACAGTTGAATATTGCGAACTATCAGGTGTATCAGGCATGGGGCGCATATTCTCCGGAAATCAACGGTTACTTTGCCTGGACTTATACCACCAATAACCGTAAAGGTTACTCCACAGGTGAAATCAGCCGGTTCCATGACAACATGGGATTGTCCATGGGAATTACTGCCGATTGGGTGATTTTTAACGGAGCGATCCGTCTTAATCAGTTGCGCGAAGCTAAAGCTCAGCGTGCGGTTGCGGAATATTCAGTTGCATCTCAGTGGTTTGCTGTTGTCAGTGAAGTGCGTACCGCGTACGCGAATTATGTTCAGAATGTGAAAAAAACCAAACTTTATGCTAAGATCCGTTCTCTTTCTGCTGAACAGAGAAGGCTCGTTGACGAAGAATATCGTGCCGGTAAAGCTGAGTTGACCCGTCTCAATGAGGCGCAGCGCGACCTCGTTGATGCAGAGACTGCTTTGGCATCAAGTTATATCAATGTTCAAAATGCCAAGGCGCAGCTTACCTCGGTGGTCGGCGGTCAGGGCGCAAATTATTACCTCGGTGAAGAGAGTGATGAGCGTTACCCCGGACTTGACGGTGTGAAAGAAGCTGTCGCTTCTGCGGAAAGCGGCAATGCCGGCGCTCAGACTGAGTCTGTAAAGGCTCCGGATATCAAACGCGAGTTCCCCAAGAAAAATAATGCTCCGGCAATTCCGGAATCTGCAACTGCCGCTCCTGCGGCTAAATAACGGTATGTTTTTGAAAAAACAAAAAGAATCTTCTGTTGTCTACACTGTCGGTGCAGCGGTCTTGAAAAAGATCGCTGAGCCGATTGCTGTTGTCACCCCGGAAATCCGTCAGCTTGCCAAAGAGATGATGCAGGCAATGCGTTATTTCAACGGAATTGGTCTTGCTGCTCCTCAATACGGCAAATCTTTAAGGCTGGTAGTTTTCGATGTTCCCGCAGAACGGAATACCGGTACTCCCGGAGAGGCGTTTTTGCTGCCGAAAATGCCGCTTGCTGTTATCAATCCGGAAATTGTCATGCGCTCAAGTAATCTTGTCGAAGGCGAGGAAGGGTGTTTGTCAGTGCCGGGCATCTATGCCCCGGTCGTCCGTCCGGAAACCGTCGTATTCCGGGCGCAGACTCTTGAAGGTGAATTTTTTGAATATGAGTGCGGCGGTCTTCTTGCGCGCTGTATTCAGCATGAACTTGACCATTTGGATGGTTTCCTGTTTACTGATCGTTTAGCTCCCGATGTAGAGCGTCGTGTGCGCGGAGATATCAACCGGTTGAAGAGTGCCGGACAGAGTTGTAATTACCGGAGGTTCAAATAAAAATGGGCTTTTTCCGTTCCTTGTTTGAAATATGCAGCGGTCCGTACTGCTGCCGGGAACTGGTGAAACATTCCTGGGGCAGGGTGGTTTGGCACTTTTTTCTTCTCTGTTTTTTCTGTTCGTTTTTTATCGGGATTTGCAATTATTTTTTGATCAATTACCGTTGGAAAGCGGCTCAAGCCGAATTTTCCAAAATTTTTGGTAATCATTTGACTTTTTCTTCCGAAGGTATATTTCCCGGAATAGAGCCGCAACGGAGCCGTTGGCAGGAGTTGCCGTACAATTCTGCTCTCGTTTATGTGGCATCCGGTGATAAAAAAATATATCAGGATGATTTTTTCCGTGACCGCAACTGGTTCTTTTTGTGGAGTTCATCAGCATTCGGATTTTTCTTCCGTAATGGCGAACTCTGGAATGTTACCGTTTACCGTGCGGATGGCGAAACGGTTCTTCCGGAAAAAGATATCAAGTTCAATGAGATGAAAAAGCTGTTTTTCAATCTTGTTGATTTGAAAACTGATGCAAAGTGGAAATTGCCGGAAAATCCTGAAGAAGTCAGCAGTATTCAGGTTTTTGCCATGCTCCGTGTCGGTTTTGCTGCCACCGTTGCAATGGAATATTTCATTCTCAGTTTCTTTATGATTGCGTTTATAACTTTTTTCTTCTCTTCGTTGTTCAAAGTTTTTTCGGCAGGCAGATCAAAGTTTATAACGTTCAGTCAGTTATGGAAGATCGCTCTCTACACTGCGTTCCCGGTGCTGGCTGTCGTCAGTTTCTTCCCCGCATTCCAACTGCCGGGGGACTCTTATTTTACAAATTTGCTTATGATCGGTTGGGTCATATATCTTTTTGTTGTACTTAAATACCTGATACAGAATCCGGATAATCCGGATAATTCAGGTAAAGGAGAGAATCATGAGTCAGTCCAGTAATATTTTCCGTACCAATGAATGGTACACTGCTTTGGAACCTTTTACATGGCATACCAAATTTGTGAAATTGCAAGATTTCATGATTGAAGCGTTATCCCGGGGGATGGATGAAGAAGAAGCAAGGGCGTTTCTTTATTCTTCTCAGGGAAAAGAGATGATGAGCGAGCTGATTGAGCCGCTTGCAGATATTCCCGGCAATGCATTTGTTTTTGTTGACAGTTGCGCTCCAACTGATACAGAACGTTTTGAAAATAAACGCGGTGCGGTTTATTCCCCAAGAAGTGCGCTTTTCTATTTGCTTCAAAGCAAGAAAATTGCCAAGGCTGCGGCTGAAGGCAAGGTCGAATATATTTGTCTGCGTCCGTTCCGCAGGATCACCAGAGCAAGAGAGTTCCGGTTGTTTATTTACAAAGGTGAACTTTCTGCGATGAGTCAGTACCATTTGAACCGTCATTACCGCCGTTTGGAAGGTGTCAAGGATAAATATTGGAAACAGGCTGTCGAGTTTGTCAAAAAGACAGTTTGGCGTTTGCCTGTGGATACTTTGGTAATGGATGTTTATATCACTTCCTCAAAAGGTTTTCTGATAATCGACCTCAATCCGTGGGGCGGAGACACTGATCCGCTGCTTCTGCGGACATGGGAGCGTGATTGGAGCGTGCCAGCCGGGATTCAGGTGATGGCGCCACCGACCGCAATATCCGGTGACGTTAAAGTGTCATTTTGAAGCTGTTTTTATTCCCAATACGGCAGTTGAGCTGCAAATGCGTTCAACTGCTGTTTCTTTTCTCTGTAATCCGGAATGACGTTTGCGACTTTTTGCCAGAATGCCGGAGAGTGATTCATTTCTGCAAGATGTGCAAGTTCATGTACAACAACATAATCAACACATTCCAATGGGCACTGGATCAATTTCCAGCTGAATGAAAGGGTTTTGTTTGCCGAACATGATCCCCAGCGGGTCGATGCCGAAGATATGCGGATCTTTTCCGGATATAAATTCATTATTTTTTGGAAAATTTCGACTCTGGATGAAATTATTTTTGCCGCTATTTGACGGTAAAGAGTTATCATAGAAGATTTTTTGTGCTCCTCGTCACTGCGGGGAATCATAAATCTTTCATCAAACATAAGTAATCTGCCGGTTAAATGCAGCGGGTAGCGTGTTCCAAGCAGGTAAAACATCGCATTTTCCGAGAAATCAGGTTTGATTTTTTGCGGAGTACGTTTGCACAAATCAGCAATAAGCTGTTGATTATTTGCAATCAACAGCCGGATTTGTTTCAATGGAAAACGTAACGGGGCGTGAATTTCCAATATTCCATCCGGCGAAAAACGGAACGAGACTGTTTTGCGCCGGGCAGAACGGATCACCCGGAAATTATTTGTTTGCATCAGCAAGGAACTTTTCCGCATCCATTGCAGCTCGTGCGCCCATTCCGGCAGCAACGATTGCCTGACGGTAACGCGGGTCTGCACAATCACCGGCTGCAAAAACGCCGGGAATATTTGTATGTGAAGTGTTGTTTTTTACTGCAATAAATCCGGCTAAGTCGGTTTCAACGCCGGCGTTGCGGAAAAGTTCACTGCATGGAGTATGGCCGAGGGCCGTGAAAACAGCAGAGCAGGGGAGCAATATTTCTTTATTAAATTCCCTGTCCACAAAGCGGACTCCGGAAACTTTTTTATCACCAACGATTTCTGTAATCAAGGCATTCAAATGAAATTTGATTTTGGGATGATTTTTTGCCCGCTCCTGCATTATGAGAGAGGCACGCAGGGTCTCCCTGCGGTGTATCAGGTGAACTTCTGAGGCGAAACGGGTGAGAAAAAGGGCTTCTTCCATTGCTGAATCACCGCCGCCTGCTACTGCAACCGGAAGATTTTTATAAAATGCCCCGTCACAGGTAGCGCATGCCGAAACGCCATTGCCCCAAAGACGGTCTTCACCGGGGACTTCAAGTTTGCGCGGAGTCGCTCCGGAGGCAATGATAACGGCAGAACATTCAATGGTTCTTCCATCTGAAACTTCAAGAGTATGAGGACCACCGGGCTGTAATTTGATTGCGGTAATTTCTTCATATTCAACATAAGCGCCGAATTTTTCCGCTTGGTATTGCATATCCATTATGAGATCAAAGCCGCCGATGCCGTCCCTGAAGCCGGGAAAATTTTCAACATCGCCGGTCATTGTCAGCAGTCCGCCGGGAACATTGCCCGCAAATACCAAAGGTGCCAAACCGGCACGGGCGGCGTAAATTGCCGCAGTCAATCCTGCCGGACCGTTACCGATAATAACTAATTTTTCCATTAACTAATCTCCTTTTTATATAAAATCACTATCATCATTCAATATAGCATGCCGGTATAGTTTATTCAAGTCAGCGTAAGAATAATCTTATAATCAGATTCAACGCTGCAATAATCAGAGCAAACGGCATTTCCTCTTCTGACGGAATCCTGAAATTGCGGTAACTTGCATACATCAATCCTGAATGATCTGCCGGAGGTTTTACATTTTTTATTGCATGTTCCGCAAGAATTTCTCTCGCTCTTTGCGGCAGTTCTTCAACTTTTTCAGCTGGAGTCAAGGGGATTTTTTCCAATTCACCGGAATCAAACCAGAGAATATGGCACTTTGTACATACGTCAATAGAAAATACAGTTTGACCGTCATCAATTTTTACAACGCACATCAAGTTCCCGCATTCAGGGCAGGGCAGTTCATTACCGAGTTTTCCTTTTACGGCAGCACTCCAGATTTTCCTTATAGAATCTTCTTCTATTCCTAATGAGCGCATGCCGCTCATCGTCACTGCCTGACCGTGACATGCCGGGCAGAAAAAGAGAAAGATTCCCTTATCAGATATTTGAGATAAATCACTGTGACAGCGCGGGCAGAGCATTTTTTAATTGCCTGTGCCGATTTTTTCGCCGCAACGAACCAACGTTTCCAGATTATTGGAGGAATTTTCCACCAAATCACTGTCAAAGCAGACTTTGTCGGATTCCATTACAAGGATGACTGTTGAACCGCCGAATTTGAACATACCCTTTTCATCCATTTTGGCGTGATTTTCACCTTTTGCCGTATTGACGATGGAACCGACTCCGAATGCGCCTATTTCAAGATAGGCAAATCTGCCGAATACCGGAGAATCAAGCAATGTTATCACCCTTGTATTTTCTACAAAAAGATCAGGCGCTTTTGCAAAAGCTATCGGGTTTACAGAGTGGTATTTTCCCGCAATTTTTTTTACAAAACCGGTTTCAACACAATCACACGGATAGTGGTAACGATGATAATCTATCGGTGCCAAACGCGCCACGGCCACGCTGTAACTTTCTGAAGGAAGCGTTGTTCCGCAAAGTTCATTCAATGAACGTACCGCACCTTTTACCGGAAACGGTATATCCGGAGCAATTTCCGGATATACCAGCAATCTGCCGTCAGCTGGCGTGCATAGAATATTGCCGCCAACGGCAACCGGGCGTGCATCCGGCTTTAATTTACGGGTAAAAAAATCATTGAATGAAGAATAGTTCTGCCACGGCATTTCCGCCTCATTCGCATTCAATCCGGGAATTTGCAGCAGAGACTTTATCGCATTATGGGAAAGTCTGGAATCATAATAGGCTCCCATCAAACGGGAAAGAACCCCCGTGCCGAAAAGAAATCCCCACAAACTTCTGCCCAACAGAGTATTGTAAGCAAAGTTCAATGCTTTGTTCCCCATAACTGATTCAGTGCAAAGTTTTCCCGTTGCACGGTCAATGTAGGTTACAGGAACATTTTTACTCATGGCAGGATCACTTTCAGCATTGAGCGGGCGACGTCGATTTTTGCTCCGCGCGGAAGGGGTATTCTATTTCCGGCTTTGTTGTAAAGGGTTATTGCGTTGGTATCGGTTCCAAATCCATCAGCAACGAGGTTGGCAGCGATCCAATCAAGATTTTTCCGTTCGAGTTTTCCCAAAGCGTTTTTCTCAAGATCATCCGTTTCAGCAGCAAAACCGATCAATGTCTGTTGCGGAAGCTTGTTTGTTCCAAGAGTTCCAAGAATATCTTCGGTCCGTTCCAGTTCAAGAACAAGTTTTCCGGGGAGCTTTTTCATTTTACAGTCAAACGGATTCGCAGGACGATAGTCCGCAACAGCTGCGGTCATTATGATCACGTCAGCGTCCGGTGCAAATTTATGAACCTCTGCTGCCATTTCTGCGGCAGAAGTGACTTTGATAAGCGTTGCACCTTCCGGCGGAGTCAATGTTACCGGACCGGAAATAAGTGTTACCTCATGACCGGACTCCAATGCTGCTTGAGCGATCGCATACCCCATTTTGCCGCTGGAATAATTTGAAATAAAACGCACCGGATCTATTTTTTCTCTTGTAGGTCCGGCTGTGATAAGAATTTTCATGAAAATCGAGACTTTTCTGCAAGTACAGGAATTCCGTACTTGCAGAAACGCTGTTATGTTACTTTTTGGGAACCAGCAGCCAATCGCCTTTTTTGATCGTTGCTGATGGAGAGGCAGCGTTGATTTCACGCAACTTTGCTTCTGTTGTACCGTATTTAGCAGCAAGAGCAGCATAAGTGGTGTCTTCTTCAGCTTCCAGCGTATCGTAGTCACCTTCGTCGCTTTCAGGAGTTGCAGGATCTGAGGGTGTTGGGGTGGGTGCGGGCTGCGGATTTATTTTCGTTCCCTCTGCCTCAGCTTTTTTGTCTGCAACATCTTTTTTCTCCGGCCCCTGTACTTTGACGACTTCAGGTTTTACCACCGGTGCCGGTTCTGCATTACGGCCGGGGATGATCAGCTGCTGACCAATCTGGAGACGGCGGGACTTCGCTTCATCAAGATTGTTGACAGCAAGCAAATCTTTGAGCTTGACTTTGAAACGGCGGGCGATGCGTTCCGGGCTGTCACCGCGCTGAACTTTATACTTACCGTTTTCCAATGCCGGAGTATTTGATGATGAGCCGCCCTTCACTGTATTGTTTTTCTTGCTGATAACAGGAGCGGCAGCCCCCCCCCTGCCGGGGATAGTCAACTTCTGACCGATCTGGAGACGGCGGGCTTTGGCTTCGTCAAGATTGTTTGCCGCCATAAGGTCTTTGAGTCTGACGTTATGCTTGCGGGCGATGCGTTCCGGGGTGTCACCGCGTTGAATGGTGTAGGTTCCGCCGGGAGCAACAGTGTTGCCGGCTTTTGCCGCTTTTTTTGCTTTTTTGCCGGGAACAGAATCCACGCCGCCGGAGGAGGTGACTCCGGTCATCGGGGCGTATTTGAACGCAGGCTGCGGAGCCGGTTGAGCAGGAGGAAGAGTTTCCGTCTGATTTTCGGTTGTTATATTTACCGGATCATCAACGGGAATGGGTTGATATTTGTGATTTCCCATAATGGGATCACTGTTACAGCCAGCCAACAGAAGACCGGCACCGACGACGGCGTAAAAATAAGTTTTCCGCACTTCGCAATCCTCCTTTTTTTTTGTATCTTTGAGCGTTAGTTGTGCAACGTTATATAATATACGGAACCTGATTTGTTTTTGCAATAGCTGTAACGAAAAAAAACTGTTTTTTTTGTACTTATTTTATTTCATCAGCATTGTCAGGCTTTTTCTTGTTATTTTCGTAAATAAGTACCTTTTCCCCCGGACGCGCCATGTGAAATTTTTCCCTGGCTTCTTTTTCCACTGCCTCCGGTGAATTTTCCAACGCATCGACTTTGGCGGCGAGCTGTTCGTTGACTTTTTCTTTTTCGGCAAGCACTTTTTTCCGGGCTTCCAATTCCGCAAGCCGACTCTTTTTGGTTTGATAAAGCGGGTAGAGAAAAACTCCTGCCGCTATAACGACTGCCGCAATGAATAAACTCCACGATAATATCGCATCGATTTCTTTGTTTTTTCCCATAGAGTTGCTCCTTTGGCTTTATTCCTCAGCGTTCCGGCTGAAGCGAGAACAGAAATTCAACATTACTCTGGCATTTTTTCAATCTTCCGAGAACCATTTCCATCGCTTCTGCGGAAGGAACGCCGTTTACAGCTTTGCGCAGCAGCCATACTTTGCCCAGTTCGTCAGGGTGAAGCAGAAGTTCTTCTTTTCTTGTTCCGGATTTTTCAATATTGATCGCAGGATAAATGCGGCGGTCGGAAACATTACGGTCAAGGTGCAGTTCCATGTTGCCGGTTCCTTTGAATTCTTCAAAGATAACATCGTCCATGCGGCTGCCGGTTTCGATAAGGGCGGTTGCAATGATGGTCAAACTGCCATGATTTTCAATGTTTCTTGCTGCTCCGAAGAAGCGTTTGGGTTTGTGCAGGGCAGTTGCATCAACACCGCCGGTGAGGATTTTGCCGCTGTGCGGCTGCAAGGTGTTGTACGCTCTTGCCAAACGGGTGATACTGTCAAGCAGGATCACCACATCTTTGCCGTATTCGACCATGCGCTTGGCTTTTTCGATCACCATTTCCGCAACCTGAGCGTGGCGTTCAGGCGGTTCATCAAAAGTAGAACTGACTACTTCAGCATCGATACTGCGTTCCATATCGGTAACTTCTTCCGGACGCTCATCAATCAGCAGGATGATTAGAGTTACTTCCGGATTGTTTTCGCGAATGCTTTTTGCCACTTTCTGCAATAACACCGTTTTTCCGGTTCGCGGAGGGGCTACGATCAGACCGCGCTGACCTTTGCCGATGGGAGCGACAAGATCGACCACGCGGGTGGAGTATTCCTGCGGTTCTCTTTCCAGCAGAAGCCGTTGAGTCGGGAAATACGGTTCAAGAGAATTGAAGGGAATTATCTGTTTTTTCCGCTCCGGAGAATCATTGTTGATAGATTCGACTTTCAGCATCGCAAAAAAGCGCTCTTTTTCCCGCGGAGTACGGATTTGACCGGTTATAAAATCCCCGGTTTTAAGAGCAAAGCGTTTGATTTGCGAAGGGCTGAGGTAAATGTCTTCAGAAGAGGGCAGATAGCTGTAAATCGGGGAACGGAGAAAGCCGAACCCGTCCGGTAAGACTTCCAGATAGCCGCTGCCGTAAAGCTGACCGCATTTCTCAGCATTTGCACGGAGTATTTCACAGATCAGCGTGGATTTTTCCAACGCGCCGATCCCTTCGATTCCAAGTTCGGCCCCCATCGCTGCCAGTTCAACGATCGATTTGTTCTGCAAATCTGTGATATTGATCACCGGAGCATTGGGATCGACCGGTTTGATTTCGTCTTCCACCGCATTGTGTTCACCATTATTGCGGTGATTTCCGCGATTGTTTTTATTTTTGTGGAAACGGTCACGGCGGTTGCCGTTGTTACTGCCATTGTTATTATTCGGGTTGTTATTATGATTGCCGGTCGTTTTTTGCTCTGCCGGCTCCTGAAATGACGGCTGTGGAGGAAGTTGAGGAGGAGCCGGGATTGCGACAAAATCATCTTCATTGCTCAACGGCGGAGTTTGGATGATTCCCGGAGCATAAACTGCTGTCGGATCCGGCTGTGAAATCGGCAGTTCCTCTGTTCTGTCGACTGTTTTATCTTCCTGTTTCTTCCATTTGGATTTTTTTGAAATCTCTTTTTTCTTTTCTCCGTCAGCTCGCGGCGGTTTGTTTTCTGCTGCTGCAGGAGCGGGAACAGATTCCGCTGAAGTATCCTGTTTGGAATCTGTATTGACCGGCTGCGGATTTTTTCTGGGTCTTCCGCGCCGTTTGGGGGCAGGGGCGGTTGTTTCATTTTTTTCTGCCGGAACAATCCCGTCAGACTGATTTTCAAAAAGATCGTTTTCGCTGTTCATCAATTACCTCATGTCGTTATATATGTAAATTACTGTTTTCCAATTTCTCTGCTATTGTTGTCAGTTGAGCGAATAACTCGTCGGTAGTACCGCTGTTTATGACTCCGAAGTCTGCTCTTTCCAGCTTTTCATCCGGCGGCATTTGCATTCTGTCACGACGGTCGACCTCATCCGGAGAAAAATTTCTGCCGAGCAGACGTTTTTTGCGCAAATCGGCAGGAATCCATACTGCGAGTACTTTATCGAAGCAGTTTTCAAAACCGGCTTCATAAAGCAGTGGCAGTTCAAAAGCACCATTTTGCTTTTTTTCTCTGCATTCATTTATTGCCTGATGGATTTTTTCTGTCAGCATCGGATATATTACCCGGGTTATCAAATCCATCTTTTCCGGAACGCGAAACAATATTTCACCAAGTTTTCTGCGGTCGGCAAAACCGTTTGCATCAAATATTCCGGAACCGAAATTATCACGGAGGCAATCCATTAATTCAGGTTCTTTGTTTTCATAAAAACTGCGGCAGACTGAATCGGCATCCATCACAAACCATGAACGTGAAGCAAAAAAACGTAAAACAGAACTTTTGCCGCTTCCGAACCCGCCGGTAATTCCGAGAATCATAGAAATTTCCTGAAATCCCAATGTAAAAAAAAGACAAACAAAGGGAGATTATAGAGATGAATAATTGTCAAGAATAGGAACACTTCGATGTGTCTGCACTTAATTTAATCTCATAAATGCTGTTTTTCAAGGGCATGAAGCATAAAAAATCGCAAAATGTATTGTTTTTAGTAAAAACAGGAGATATATTATAGGGTGTTAATACAGTTAAGTGCGGGAAGGATTGATTTTTTATGGATGATATGGATTTGACGATACCGCCGCGCCGGCATGAGGAACCAGTTGAATTTGATGTGACCATGCCGGGCAAACGCGACAGAAAGCCTGACGGCAGATTTGATATCGGCGACTTGATAATGAGGCGTTACAAAGTTCTTGCCGAATTGGGGCAGGGCGGCATGGGCGTAGTTTACAAGTGTTTTGATGAAACTGCGGGAATTGAGGTTGCTCTTAAAGCATTACCTCCAGAGTTAAGCAGCGACCTTATGGCAATGGAAGATATCAAGGATAATTTTCAGTTGGTTGCCAAACTTGTTCATCAAAATATTGCAATATGTAAAAACTTGGAAAAGGACAACTCCAACGGCAACTATTATCTTATTATGGAGTGCTGTGAGGGCGAAGACTTGCGCCGCTGGTTAAAGCGCAAACGCAAAGAGGGGGAAATCACTCTTGAAGATGTCCTGCCAATCGTGAAACAGGTCGCCGATGCACTGGATTATGCGCATGAAATGAAGATAATCCACCGTGATATCAAGCCCGGTAATATCATGATAGACCAGTTCGGCAAGATCAAGGTTCTTGACTTCGGAC
>SUWE01000072.1 GCA_015061615.1 Lentisphaerota bacterium | reverse complement strand
TTGCGACACATGAGTCGAACCACCACCACACACGCATACCACTTGCCAGTACAAAATCCCGCATGCGCGGGCGCCAGGGGTGCAGGGGGCGGCGTTAGCACCCCTGCAAAAAAAACACAGGTTTTGCAACAGCCCCTTTCCTTTTCTACTCCCATGCGGGATTTTACAGATTTGCATATCAAAAATTTTCAAAGTTTTTTGCAATCATGACATGTTTTGTCATAGTTGCCGTAGTATATTATGCCACAAACAACCAACAGGAGGTAATCATGGCAAACAAAACAATTTTTTTATCGGCGGCAATTCTGGCAATTTCAACTCTTTTTGCGGCATCACCGCAGCTTGAAAGCTACATAAAACACTGTATTGAGTCTTCGGAAAACGATCTTGACCCCAACATGCAGGGTTCGGAGTTCCATTGGGAATTTACCGGCAAATACAAGATCATCTACGCGGATAAAAACCTGTTCAGCTTTTACGCCGATGAATTGGAATACACCGGCGGAGCCCACGGCAATGCGGCTGTCACCGTCGGAACTCTTTTCAGAAAAAGCGGCAAACGCATCACGCTCAAAGACATTGCTCCAACTGCTGAAAATCAGAAAAAACTTCTGAATATCATTACGGCGGCAACGGCAAAGGAGTTCAAATGCACTGTTAAGGAACTGCCGGAAAAACTCCTGAATATGCCGAAGCTCACGGAGAACTTTTACCTGAACGACAAAGGAATAACCTTTGTTTACAACGAGTATGAAATTGCCAGCAAAGCCCGCGGCGCAGTAAAGATTTTTGTGCCTTACAGCGCTGTAAACTTCAAAAAACCGTAAAGTCTGTTTTCCGCAAACAGAAGATCAAACCAACTGTTGAACAGCCGCCGAACCAGATCATGTTCGGCAGTCACTTTCTGCCGAACATGACATCTATTTCATCAAGCTGTGACTGATTCAGGCACTTACAGGCGATCGTTGAAGCCCAGATGGTCTGTTTCGCCGCATTTTCCAGAAGTTCCATGCGGTCAAACGCGGAAAGAAGGGAGTTGCCAAGCGTGATAACTCCATGATTTTCCATAAGTCCGCAGTTATAATCTTTCATATACTGTGCAACCAGTTCCGCAAGTTTTTCCGTCCCCATCAACGCATAAGGTATACGCACCACCTCACCCGCAACCGCGTAAGACTCCGCCGTAATATGCGTATCAAGCTGACAGCCGCTTGCGGCAGCAAAAAATGTCGCCGTCACCGGGTGTGCATGGACGATAGCCTTTATATCCGGACGCGCCGCATACACCGCCAGATGAAGTCCCGTTTCAATACTCAATTTCAATCCCGGAGTAAGCAGTTCCCCATCCGGCGTCACCACTCCCACAAACTCCGCACTCTGTTCTCCTTTATCTGCTTGCGATGCGGTTATGGCGATGTTCCCGTCGGCACAGCGGCAGGAGATGTTCCCCCCGCTGGTCGTGGTAAGATTCTGGCGGTACAATCTGCGCATGAAACGGGCGATCTCCTCCCGTTCAAATTGATATTTTTCCATGATTTTTCATTCCTTTGCTGTAAAACCCCTGCTCACTTGTCTTTCGCCGCATCCGGCAGGAAAATGCAGAAGGTCGTCCCCTTCCCCGGAGCGCTCTGAAGCTGTACCCAGCCTTTGTGGTGGGTCACAGTTCCGTAGACCATTGCCAACCCCATTCCGGTACCTGAACCGACCGGCTTGGTGGTGAAAAACGGTTCAAATATCTTCTTTTTCGTCTCATCATCCATTCCGGAACCGTTGTCGGAGACCGCCGCAAACAGGAAATCTTCCGCCTTCGCTTCGGAAAAGTCCGGCGGAGGGGAAAATGTACACGGAGCATTGACCGCTTCACCCGCAGAAATGGTGATGACTCTTTCACTTTCATTGCCCGCTGTCGCATCAAGCGCATTTATCAGAAGATTGAGTATCACCTGCTGCATCTGTATCTGATCGCCCATAACGGTCAATTCACCGGAGGAGTAACGGTTGACGAAATCCACTCCGCGCACCCGGTAAGGGTCAAGCAGTCCGGTACACTCCTCAAGCAGTTGTTTCAGGTCGATTTCCACCACCAGATACTTGCCTTTGCGGGCAAATCCGAGCAGCTGGGAGGTGAGTTTGCCCGCCTTTTCCGCGATCGAACCGATCTTCTGCAAATGATTCACAACTTTTTCCGGAGAATTGGAACAGATCAGCGAAGCCACATCCGCATGTCCCATGATCGCATGGATACAGTTGTTGAAGTCATGGGCGATACCTCCGGCAAGCATTCCCAGCGACTCCATTCTCTGCGAGTGCATAAGCTGTTCGGCAAGTTCCTCCTTCTCTTTGGCAAGGGTTATTTCTTCGGTGATATCCCTGCCGATCATCACCAGAAGCATCTGTTTGTTGATTTTCACCGGGGAAACGGAAGCGGAAACGATCTTCTCATCTTTGCTTTCCGGATTGACGGTACACTCAAAGTGTATAGCTCCGTTGACGGCATCTTCCCACCGCGTTTCTGCGGGGTCGATATTATACAGAAGTGAAAGAAGATTTCTGCCGATAAGCGACGAAATGTGACGGCATCCGAAAAGACGGCAGGCGGCAATGTTCACTTCCTGAATAACACCTTTTTCGTTGGTCATGACCACCGCTTCGGCGGTGTGCCGCAAAATCTGATGGTAACGGTTCGCCCAGCTGTTAAGGTCATCTTCAAGCTCTTTCACCCTGCCGTAACTGCCGAAAAATGCAAAGACAAAGTCAAAGGTGCGGCGGCTGTTATCGGGAACTTCTTTTTGCAGAAAAGCAAGATACAGCGAAAGAACAAATCCCATCACCGGAGTCACCGCCAGCAGAGTGAGCGCACTGGGGAAGGGAAAAGCATTGAATGAACCGTTGAGAAGAAGCACTGCCGCTTCAGGGATCATCCCGAGTATCTGGGCAAACAGCATGGCAAAGATGATCCGTAAAGTCCGCCACATACGGACGGGGAACATCGAATAAAGTATCGGCACAGTGAAAAACGCGATGAGATTGGCGACCGCCGAAAGATTCACCGAAGCTGTTCCGTCAGCAAGAAGTATCAGTGTGATATCTTTCAACGCCCCCTGCTCCATTGACGAACACTGAACTTTTATCAGCATGATAAAGTACAGATAAAGCAGAAATGAACATACAGCTCCAAGCAGAAGCCGTTGAGCTTTCAGCACTCCCAAAGTTATATAGACCATCAGGAACGCCGCCAGCAGCGGCAGGAATATCACCACCTGTGCCACATTCAGTTCCCATCCCCACGGCAGGGGGATAAAAAACTCTGCGGCATTCATCAAGGTTCCGAACAGCATTACCGTGCAGAACGCCATCGTCACCGGAGCAACACCGATACGTTCCCGCTGATGGCAGAGCGCCGCCAGTATCACAAAGATAAAAAGTAACTCCAATACCGCTGTCACGATCTGCAAAAGCATTTTTTCACCTCAGCTCCAGAAGATATTTCACCGCTTCAAGCAGATTTTCCTTTACCGGAAAGCCCTCTGCCTGAGCCAATGCCGTATGTTCGGCAACAGTTTCCGCATTATATCCGGTGGCAACGAGACACGATTGACGGCATCCGGCATTTCTGCCCGCCTGAAGATCAAGAAAACGGTCACCGATCATAAATGACGAAGCAAGGTCGATATCAAAATCCTGCGCCGCTTTCAGAAGCATTCCGGGGTGCGGTTTGCGGCAGGTGCATTCGCCGGTTATTTTCGGGTCATGCGGACAGAAATACCACGCATCGACCGGGGAATCAGGGGAAACGGCAAGCAGATCACGCTGTATTCTGGCATGAACCTGATAGACATTATCCACCGGATACATCTGTTTTGCCACGCCCGACTGATTGGTCACGGCAACGACCATATACCCGGCATGATGGATAAGGGACAACGCCTCTGCCACGCCGGGGAGCAGAACAGTTTTTTCCGCCTCATGCAGATAACCGATTTCGACATTCAGCACGCCGTCACGGTCAAGAAAAAATGCTTTTTTCATAACTCAGTTCCTTTTGCAAAAATCCGGAGATTTTCGAGATTTGAAAATTTTCTGCGGAATGCGGCGGCTTTTTCCGGCACATCTTTTTCAAAAAGGGCAAAAAGCGACGAGCCGCTGCCGGAAACCTGCACCACCAGAGCGCCGAGTTCCTCAAGACAGCTTCTCATCATCACCAGAAGCGGGAATTTTTCATAAAGCGCCGGAGCAAGATCGTTGCGGCAGAAGTCGCTCCACGATGAAATTTTTCCGGAGATGAACTCCTCTTTGAACTTCGCATCATCCGGGGTTTTAAGCTCTTCCGCCATGCGGGTATACGCCCACTTTGCAGAAACGGGGAATCCGGGATTGACGATCAATATTTCCGGAATGGGGGGCAGTTCGGGGATTTCCTCAAAAAACTCCCCGGCACCGGTCACCCATGCGGCGCGCCGGTGGAGAAAAAACGGGACGTCCGCACCGAGGGAAAAGGCAACTGCATTCAATTCTTCCGGAGTAAAACTGTGGTAAATGCTGTTGAGCAATGAGAGTATGCCGCCGGCTCCGGCACTGCCGCCGCCGAGACCAGCGGCAAGCGGAACATGTTTATAAAGAACGATTTCCCACGCAGGAGCAAAGCCGGCTTTTTCCGCATAAAGCGCCGCCGCACGGTAAACGAGATTTTTTTCACCGCACAATTCAGGGAATCCCGGACAATCGAAAAATATTCCCGGTCCGGCGCAATGCGAAAACTCAAGCGTATCCCCCGGATGCTCAAGAAAAAGGAAACAGCTGGAAAGCGTGTGGAGTTTATCCGGACGCTTTCCGGTGACCTTCAATCTCAAGTTTATTTTACAGCCGCAGTTAAGGATCAGCTTACTTGCGGTTCCATTCGGCGAAGTCAAAACCAAACTCCTGATTATGTTTGCAGCAGAGTTCTTCGACGGCGACCGCCGCTTCGAGGGCTTTCAGACCGGCACGGCCGGAAACGCGGCAATCGTGAACGATTCCGGTCTCTTTTGTTTTGATGACCGCATTGATAAAGTCATCAAGTTCAAGCGCAAGAGCATTTTTTTCCGGCAGTTCAACCTTCTCAGTGACCAGCGCGTTATCTTTGCCGTACTGGAGAACACCGCAGTGATTGCCGAAATCCATACAGCTTGCCGAATCCTTCTTTATCAGCTGAAGCTGACGGGCGGGAGCGGCACTGATGCGGCTGGCGGTGATATCGGCAATAATTCCGTTGGCAAAGGTCATTCTGGCGGCGGCGAAGTCTGCTCCGGGTGAGAGCAGCGGGGCGCCGGATGCTTCGATTTTGACGATATCAGAATCCGCGAGCGCCAGCACAAGGTCGATATCGTGGATCATCAGGTCAAGGATAACGCTCACTTCCGTTCCGCGCGGCGGCAGACCGGGACGGGCGGGGGGATAAGCGGCAAGACGGCGGGCGTCGATATAAACGATACCCTCTTTGTTTTCCATAAGATACTCCATCGCCGGATTGAAACGCTCAACGTGACCGACACCGAGGACGCAGTTGTTCTTTTCAGCGGCTTCACACATGGCGCGGGCGCCTGCGATATCCGCATGGATGGGTTTTTCTGAAAGGATATGTTTGCCCGTTTCCAAAAGCGGAATGACCGTCTGGGCGTGATAGGTTGCGGGAACGGCAACGCTCAGGGCATCGCATTTGGCGGCAAGTTCTTCAAGTTTGTCAAAGACGGGCAAACCGAATTCTTCACCGACTTTGCGGGCGTTATCCTGCTGGACATCGAAAATACCGATCATTTCCGCACGGGGATTCTGTGCGTACAAACGGGCATGATGACGACCGAGCGCACCGGTACCGACGACACCGACTTTTACTTTGTTTTCCATATTATAAAATTCCTTATTTTGATTGGATTTTTTCCACTGTTATGGTGTAAGCTGCCGGAGCAGAATCTTTTTCAAGCTGCAAGCGTATCTGTTCAAGTTTTTTTACCAACTCCGCCTCTTTCGGAGCATTTTTGCGGTACGAACCGATCACATAACCGTAATATTTGCGGTAACGCCACTTTTCTCCGTAACTGTCGCGCCACTTATCCAAAGCCTCCGTGATTGCATTGAAATTTTCCGGTTCGGGAGCGCCCTTATAAAATTTGCTGTTGAAAGCGATCTGGCGGCACTGTTCCAGTGTGCGGAGCGTATAGTTGCAGGAATATATTTGTTTTGCTGTTTCAAAAGCCTTTTCCGCCCGCTTGTTATTCGGGGTGTCAAGACGGGATAAATCAATGCCTTTGGCAAGTTCAGCGGCAGTGAAACGCCCCACTTCCACGCCGTCGGCACAAAGTTTATAACTGCCTTTGGAAAGCGAAGTTATCTTCAAAATCTCACGGTTGAATTTTTCAGAAAAAGGATAAACTTTTTCCACATCGGAAAACCCTTTGGGCAACTTGACCGCCAACTGTTCCGGAGCATAACGGAAAGTGATTTTTTCCGGTGTTATCTGCAATCCGGCGACACCGGCAAAACAACTGCTCACTTTTCCGTCAGCGGCAATGGTAACTTCTGCGACCGGAGCTGCCAGACCGAGCTGTTCGGCAATGAGCGCCGCCATCAGCGCATGACCAGCCGATGACGGGTGAACAAGGTCTTTGCCGCAAAAACGCAGTTCAGGATATTTTTTCAGCACATCGGTCATAACCGGATGAAGCTCAATAAGGTCAAGTTTTTCATCTTTGGCAAGAGTACGGGCGATTTGAGCGATATCTGACAATCCCGGCTCGTTGCATCGGTCACTTTTGCCCTCTTTCTGATACTGGTCGTATGCGGTCGGAGTCATCAATACAGGGGTTATTCCGGCATCTTTAAGAAGTTTGATGAGCTTTTTCTGGTTGTCGGTAAATTTTTCCAGTCCAGCTTTTCGCCGTTTGAAATTTTCCGGAGAATCTATGCGGTAAAGCGCACCGCGCCCCACATCGTTCATGCCGAAAAGAACAAAGACCCGGTCAGGTTTGCGGTCGATGACATCGAGCTGTATGCGGCGCAAACCGCCTGCGGTCGTCTGACCGGAAATGCCTGCATTCATCACCTTCACACCGCGAAGCTGACGGGAATCAAACATCAGCTGCAAAATGGCGATATAGCGTCCGTCATGAGTGATGCTGTCACCGAAGAACAGGATTTTTTCACCGTTTTTAACAGGGAAAGAATCAGCAAAAAGTGCAACGGCAAAAAACGTCAACACAAAGAGAGCAAGGATTTTTTTCACAATTCACCTCCACAAATCCGGTCGGGATAAAACATACAGCACAAAGCAATCTTTTTCAACCGTTTTTAAGGAATTTTCACTATTTTTTCACCATTTGCCCTTCCCCCCTTTGCAATGCAGACAATTTTTTTTCAAATATTACACACAGTATACCGTTTTTTTGTGGCGATTTAACAAAAGCAGCGCTATATTATATATAATTATGTTTTTTGAGTTCCGAACTTTTGGAGACTGTTATGGAAAAGAACCTTTATTCACGCATTCTGCTGAAACTCAGCGGCGAAACTTTGAACAATGCAACCGGAACCGGTTATGACCAGGCAAGCTGCCGCTTCGTTGCCGAAAAAGTGAAATTCCTGCTCGATGCCGGAGTGGAAGTGGCGATCGTCGTCGGCGCCGGCAATCTGTGGCGCGGCGCCGGTGCCGCAAGCGAAATGAACCGGGTCGATGCCGATAAAATGGGTATGCTTGCCACCACCATGAACGCCATCACCATCAAAAATTACTGCAACGCTCTGGGTATTTCCGTACTGCTCCAGTGCGCCATTCCCACGGGGGGATTTCTCCCGGTCTACGACCGTGAAAATGCGATCAAAGCGCTTGAATCCGGTCAGCTGGTGGTCTTTGCCGGAGGAACCGGCAACCCCTTCTTCACCACCGACACCGCCAGTGTCCTGCGCGCCTTGGAAACTGAATGCGATGCGGTCTTCAAGGCGACAAAAGTTGACGGCATCTACTCTGCCGACCCGAAAAAGTTCCCCGATGCAGTGCGTTACGATGAGTTGAGCTACGATGAGGCACTCGACCACCGCCTCAAGGTAATGGATGCTTCAGCGTTTTCACTCTGCCGCGATCACTCGCTGCCGATAGTGGTCTTTGACTTCTTCACTGCCGATCTTGACCGTGTGCTTGCCGGTGATACCTCCTGCGGAACGATCGTCCGCTGAAACACAACTTCACGCAAAGGAAAAAGCACAATGTCAGCAAATATCCATCCGACCGCAGTGATTTCACCCGAGGCAAAACTCGGCAGCAACGTTTCTGTCGGTCCCTACACTGTCATCGAAGGCAGCGTTGAAATCGGTGACAACACCGTTATCGACTCGAATGTAAAAATCGCTTCAAACACCGTTATCGGCAGCGATTGCCATATCTTTCACGGTGCGGTCATCGGCGAAGTTCCGCAGGATCTGAGTTTCAAAACCGATATTTTCACCGGAACAAAAATCGGTAACGGCGTGATACTCCGTGAATATGTGACACTCCACCGGGCGACAAAAGAAAACACCTTCACCGAAGTCGGAAACAACTCCATGCTCATGGCGTTTGTCCACGCCGGTCATGACTGCAAAATCGGTGAAAACGTCATCATTGCCAACAATACCGCACTGGCAGGACATGTTTCTGTCGGTGACTGCAGTGTGATATCCGCATACATACTCATCCACCAGTTCTGCCGCATCGGCAAATTTGTGATGATCGGCGGAGGAGCCACCATCCGTCAGGATATTCCGCACTACTGCATCGTCTCTGAGGAAAATACCGTCTACGGAGTCAACACCGTCGGTCTGCGCCGCGCCGGATTCGATGAAAAACGCCGCTTCAATATCAAAAAAGCGGTCAAAACCTACTTTTTCCGCCATCTCAACTCCCGTCAGGCAGTCGCTCAGCTCAGCGAAGATTTCCCCGGGGATCCGGATATTGCGGAATTTATCGACTTTGTTTCGACCAGCAAACGGGGTATTTTGCAGGGAAAAACTGAATTGAACGCCATTACAGCCGGGAACAACAGGGAGGAATAAAATTGAAAAAACTTCTGGCACTGATACCGCTTCTCATGACGATTTTTTCCGGCTGTGTTCCGCCGGAATACTACTTCAGAGAGTTACCGGAAAATCCCGCTGCTCCGGTGACTGTCGCCGCATTTCTGCCGCTTTCCGGAAGCAACCGGATCTACGCCGAACAGATGCGCGAAGGTCTGCTTGCCGCTGAAGCGCGGATAAACCGCAACCGGGGCATTGCCGGAAGGAAACTCAAATTGAAGATATTCGATACCGCCGGAACTGCCGAAGGTACTGACAGCGCATTGAAAAAAGCTGAAAAAGCCGGTGCAATCGCCGCCGTTGCCGGATACAGCACCAACGAAGTATCCATGCTGATAAAACATGCAGACCGCCTGCGGATGCCGATGGTGATCCCGCTGGCGACAAGCGACAAACATGTTGAAGCAAGCCCGTTTATCTACCGCAACAGTTTTTCGGATCAGCAGCAGATGGAAACACTTGCAGCCTATATCTTTTTCTGGCGGAAACTTGCCAGAGGTGCGATAATCACCGACAAAACCGGTGATGAGGAGTATTCCAGAGAGATTTCCCGCAACTTCACTCAGGCTGTCCGCGACCTCGGCGGGGAGATCACCATCAACACCGTGCTGAACAGCGATACGGATATCACCGATGATGAGATCATCAAACTGCTGGCGACCGATCCGGAGTTCATCCTTATTTCCGCGACCGGAAAGCGCGCGGCGGGCATGATAATCAAGCTCCGCGAATCCCGTTTCCGCGGAATAATCTGCGGACCGGACAGCTGGGATGACGACCTCATCTGCGATGCGCTCAAAGGTGTCCACCCCGGTGAATGTGTCTTTACCGCGCTGTTCAATCCGGATAACACTTCAAGGGAGTTCAAAGAGTTCAGAAAAGATTTCC
>SUWE01000071.1 GCA_015061615.1 Lentisphaerota bacterium | reverse complement strand
CCTGGCGCCCGCGCATGCGGGATTTTGTACTGGCAAGTGGTATGCGTGTGTGGTGGTGGTTCGACTCATGTGTCGCAAAGTTTCACCCTCTGCCGCCTTTTCTGGCGACAGGAGGGATGAAATTTGCGCCACGAGTGCCACTCTGGGGAAGAAATTCCCCAGACCCCCTTGTCCCGGCGAAGCCTTGTGCGAAGACGGATCGCGGCGGCGTGCAACGCTCGCCGCAACTCTTACGGCGTAACTGCAATACTTGAGAGGCAATTTCAAAACTGATTCAAAAAGAGATTGAAAAATCAGCGTTGATGAGATCAAAGCGGTAGTTTGAGCGTGGCTATTGAATAAATAACCACCGAAAACGCCCCACTTTCAGATCGCAACGGGAATTTTCAAGAGTTTTTGAGAACTTTTGAAATTGCCTCCATTGATAAATCATTGCAAAATTTCCTTTTATTTACGGTTGTCAGCCATTACGATTTTTTTGCCCCACGGCACTGTTTTATCTTTCGTCAGCGCCCAGATTACAGGATAAGCGGGGGGCTTTTCCGGAAAATGAGCGTCACCACCGTCAGTGTAATAAATCAGAACTTTCGGATTGATTTTCTCATTTTTCACATACTCAAATACCGGAGAAAAACTTGTTCCGCCCCTGCCGTACAGTGTCAAAGGAACTGTTTTTGAAAAAGGCTTTTCTCTGGAAAACTTTTCCACCTTTTCGATTCTGCTGTCACACTGCACAAGAGTAAGTTCGTAGTTGGGGAAACTCTGCACCACAGCGGTTACCTCACCGAAGAAATTGCGGAAATCCTCCCCGGATATCGAACCGGAAGTGTCGAGCGCGATCACAACTTCCAGCTTCGGGTTGCGGTGCGACGGCAGATAACTTTTCTGCCAGACAAAACGGCGGGCGGGGGGCAGCCACGAGCTTTCACCGCCGGAACACAAACTCAGATAACGGCGCAATATCTGAAGATAGTCGATTTTGCTCTGCGAAAAAAACTCCACAAGTTCCTCAAGTTCACCGGGCAGTTTACCGTAAGCCATTTTATAGCTTTGTCCGGCTTCGATTATCCGCCGGCGCCACACCTCTCTGACCGCCGGATCACATTCACAATCCGCTTCATGGAGTTCATCATCACCGCTTCCGTATGAAGTTTCCCCTTCTCTGCCGCCGTCCGGCACTGCCGGAGTCGGGGAAGTTTCACTGTCGCTGCCGGAAGCATCGCCTTTATCTGTTTCACAATCTTTTCCGGAAGCGGAACCGGAAGATTTTTTATCTTTCTTCTTATCCTCTTGTACTTCTTCAGAACTGTTTTTGACCGGAAGTGCCGGCAAAGAGACCTTTCCGGCAGAGTAAAGATGCACATCGGAATCATGAAAACGGAAATACTCCGTATCCGGCAGCTTAGCATAGATATCCTCAACGGGAAGGTGCCGGGGGAACTTCTCAAAAAAATCCGGTTTGCGTACTTTGGGAACATCTTCGACCCGCAAAAGAGTGTAAACTTCAAGATCGCTTGCAAGGTCGAATCTGTCAGCAGTGCGCTCATCTCTGCGGAAAGAGTGGCAGAGTGCCGCCGTCCAGACCGTGTGAGCGATAAGCGCCAGCATCGTCACCGGCGGCATGGAACAGACCCAGTCAGGGCGGATATAGATGACCTTGCCGTTGGTAGCGATAGTGTGGATACGGCTGTCACTCACCGGAACAAACGGAATCTGTATCCCCAGTCTGCCGACAAAGGGATAGCGCAGTATCAGCTGCGCTCTGGCGGCTTCGCAGATATCAAGTGCTTTTTTGCTGACGGCATCATCTTTTTTTGCCATTATGCCATTCTCCCTTTGAGAGCTTTGCCGTGTTTGGCGATCCACTCTTTGTAATCTTTGTGGGTGATGAGTTTCATGGTATCGATTCCGGATTTTTTGCCGATTTCCAGAGCGTCGAGCATAGCCATGGCGGCAAAGTCTCCGGGCAGTGCGAGAGATATGCGGAAAAATCCGGCAAGGCGCAGACTTTCATCACCGACAGAATCGTTCCAGACGGTGCGGCTGAGAGCTGAAGTAAGGGCGTACCGTTTGGCGATATCCGCAGGAATATGCACCTGACTTGAGGGATCGAGCATCATGTTGACCACCTGCTGCATTTCCTGATAAAGATTGAAAAAGCTGATAGCTTCCAATCCGGCGCTGTTGCCGACAAGACCGCAGACCATGGCGCGGAAAAGTTCTTCGGGCATGGAATCGCAACTGCGTTCCATGATAAGACTTACACGTTCCCAGCTGCGCGGAGTGGGGAAACCGCGTTCAAGGTTCTGATTATTATCGTCAGTATCGGCAAGCAGTTGGGGTTTGTAGCGGATGAGACCGGCGATCGCGCCGTGAATGTTGGATTTCAGCGCCCATTCTATCCAGTTTTTGGCGTTGTATTCCAGTTCCACATGCAGAAAACGGTTGGCAAGTGCGCTGGACATGGCAACGGCGCTGGCGTTATCTTCGATACGGTTTCCGGCGGCAACGATCAGCCAGTTATCCGGCAGACGGTAATCATCACCGAGTTTGCGGTCGAGGATAAGTTCATAAGCCGCAGTCTGGATAGTCCGGTCACAGGCGGAAAGTTCATCGAGAAAAATGATGCCTCTGCTTTCAGTATCGCGGGGATAAGCGGAGGAGATCTTCCAGTGTACACCGTCAGCTTCAGGAACGGGGAGTCCTTTAATGTCGATAGCTTCCATCTGAGCCAGACGGAGGTCGATGAAAGAGCAGTTGTTTTTAAGTGCCGCATTGCGGACAATGGCACTTTTTCCGGCGCCGGGAGGACCCCAGATCATCACAGCCGGCAGACGGTCATCGGGATTTGCCCAACGCTCTTTGAGCATGAAGTCGAGAAGATTTTCAAGTGTGGTTGCGGAAATACGGTTTCCGGTATCGAGCTGCATGATATTGTTTCCTTTCCGGTTGATTGTTTTACAGTAAGTGCCTGAAAATAAATGTCTGTCACGTTACGGCATTGATACGTTTCACAAAATCCGTAATGTGTTCGGTCGCCTTGCCCGCCCGCATTGCGGAAACGAGCTTGTTGCTGCCGCTGTTGGCATCGGCATAGACCACCAGATCGACTGATGACGAGTAACGGTCAACGGGAATATATCCTGCCGCAGAGCAGATTTTGAAAAGTTCCGCACGCACCCACGGCATTCTTCCGGTGAGGCAGACGATTTTTCCGTTGCCGGTTTTCCGGACATTTCTGATATCCAGATCCGGGAATCCCGGAGCATTTACCGACCGCACAACCCCTGCCGGAACACCTCTTTTATATATGGAGTCATTGCAAAGCGCTTCGATTTTCCGGTAAAGTTCAACTCTTTCCGTCATGCTTTGCGCAATCGTCTCCGCCCTTGCCGGCGGCGGAAGATTTTTGCGGAAAAACTCCGTATTTCCGGCATGTTCAAAAATCTGTTTGACGGTGTATTTGCCGCAAAGAGTCCGCGCCAGAGATTCACCGAGCATAAATACGTCACAGGCGATAAGTTTCTGCACTTCCGTAAGCATGGTATCGGCGGTGAGAAGTTTTTTTACCGCTTCAGTTGCCGGAAGCAGGGTTTCAAAACCGTAATTTCTGAAAAAGAGCAGTTTATCCGCCATATCCTCTCTGGAGCGTACTCCGAGATTATAAAGATAATCCACCGCAATTTTGCCGAATCCTTTGAGATTGAGCTTCTGCCCGAAGTCGAGCAATGCTGCTTTGATGACCGCCTCACACTCCGGATTATTGCAGAAGATCCGCTCATCGCGCCACGCAAGTTCCGCTCCGCACGCGGGGCAACGGGTTATCATGACGCTTTTGCGCGTTTTGCCTTTTTCCACACTGACGATTTTGGGAATCACATCTCCGGAAAGGATGACCTGAACTCTGTCACCGCACCGGATATCGTTGTCCATAACATATTTTGCACTGTGCAGAGTCACTCTTTTAACGGTACGGTTTCCGATCTTCACCGGAGTTATCTGCGCAACCGGAGTAATATCCTGACGGTTGATCTGCCAGATGATATTTTCGATTCTGCTCCGGAGACCGGAAGAACCGGTTTTGTACGCGACCGCTCCATTGGGATGGTGCGCAGTGTGTCCCAGAGAATCGCGGTACTCACGGTCAGCAAGGCGGATGACCACACCATCCTGCGGATAGGGCAGCGAAGCAAACTCTTTGCAGAGCGTTTCAAAAAGTTTTTCATCGACCATATCAGCAGAAAAGGTTTTTTCGTGTGCATCGTAAACGGCAAAGGTCAGGGCATATCTGTCAGAAACGGTGTTTCTGCCGAGCAGACCGGCAGCGGCGGCGCGGGGAGTTTTGAACTCACATTTATGTTTTTCAAATTCATCGCAGGTCATGACGATCTCACCGCGCACTGCTTTGCTGTACCGGAGCAGAGGCTCCGGAGCGTTTCCGGCACTGTGTACGGTGATGATGCCGGATTTGTCGCTGATATCGTCCCCTTCGTAACCGTCGCCGCGGGTGGAAAGGATTTTGCCGTCCCAGTTTCCGGCGACACCGTCATATTTCGGAGAGAAGGAGAACATTTCCTTTTCTGAACGGGAAAGTTTATCCATCCACTTTTTCACCTCCTCAAAGCTGTACGCCTTCTGAAGTGAAAGCATCGGAATACTGTGGCGTATCTTTGATGAACTCACCTCAATGCTTTTTACCTCATCGAGCTGACGGGCATCGGGGGATTTTTCCCGGAGCGCCTCAACGAGCAGATCGTAATCGCTGTCGCTGATTTCAGGAGCATTAAGCACCCAGTAACGCAGGTTGTGATACTCTACCAGTGCGGCAAGTTCCGAACTATTTTTGTTATGCCAGTGATTCATTATTTTTCGTTTTTATCTCATTTTTTGTAAAAAATCAAACCTGCGGCGGATGCAAACAACCCCGTGTTTGCCAGGTTGACAAATCACAACTTATGTGGTATGTTTTGTACGTTAACAGAAATGTTTGTTTATAAGCTTCTGCCTGGGTTTCACAAAATTCGGGACATTACCTGTTTTTCTCCCATTCCACGAAAATTTTTGCGGCATTGCAGAACGTTTGAAATCCGGTATCGACTTTGAGATATTGATATGCTTCGCTGATCTCATCGACGAAATAGAGCAGTTGCCGCAGGGAAACTTTCTCTTTGCAACAGTTTTCAATCACCGGAAAATCTGGATTTATCCCGATGTCAAGCATGAAGCGTATCTGTTTATCAAGTGTGCCTGCGGAATATATCTTGCGCCAGATATCGGAGCTGTCGTTGATGAAATTCTCACTGAAAAAACGGTTGAACTCTTTCTTGCCGCTTTTGTTTTCACCGAAAAGGAAGTGATATTCAAGTGTTTCACGGTCGATTTTTTCCAATCCTCCATAGCGTTCATGCAGGAACATGACCTTTTCATACTCATGATTATTGAGCATGGCATGATAGATATTTTTGAGCTTTGCCCCCTGTGTGGCTGCCATATCGTAAAGCAGTATGGTATTGGACAGATTGCCCGCAACAGCATTGTTAAAAAGTTCCCTGTCAGGAATACGTACCGGCAGCGCTTTCATACCCGGCAAACAGCGGTAAGAAAAAAACACACTTCTGAAAAACCTGAACTGTTCCTTTTTTCCGGAGTAGGTATCAGACGGCTTGTAAAGAACTCCGCCAGCACCCTGACAGAGAGCGAGCTTCCAGAAAGGTTCACTGGTGCTGTGTGAGTCTTCGGCATAAAGGGCGTTGATTTCTCCCCACGCATCGTAAAACTCCACCTGCCGCTTCTGAAGGATATTCTGAACGGCAAAGACCGTGGTGTAAGAAATTCCGAAACGTCTGCCCTTGATCACTCTGATAAGAGCGTTGATGATATTTGCCTGATATTCAGACCATTGGTGCTTGAGTTCCATAGCTGTTCCTCCTTGTTTATGCCATAATATAGCGGTACATGTAAGACATCTAATGTCCGATACAGCAGAGGAATTGAAAATTTCCGGAAAATTTCCGCCGCCGTGTGCAGACAAACGGCGCCGGGAAAATGCTTTTTGCAATATTGTGCTATATTTTTGCAATTCCATTATGGAAAAAGAGTCCGTTTTGCGGTATAGTATTTACAAACCCAACCCATAGGAGAGTTTTATGAAAAAGTTGTTCCTCACTCTTGTTTCGCTCTGCGCGTTTGCGTTGAGTGCCGCCCCGAAGGTACCTGAACTGATCGATGCAGTGACGATCAAAAACTTTACCATCCCTGAACCGGGTAAAGAGATGATCTTCAGACTTCCGCAGCTGCCCCCGAAAGCGGGTATGGTGATCGTTCTGCGCTGCCGCATGTCCTCATTCGGCGGCGGCGGATGCAACAAGTGCGTCCGTGTTACTCTCAATGATACTCCCCTCGGCATGATAACTGCCAGCGGCAGACCCCGTCTGCTTTTCCGCGAACTGACCTTCACTCTGCCCAAAGAGTACGGCAAACGTCAGTTCAACACCTTCCACGGTGCGAATATCAATCTGCCCTTTGCGGCGGATTGCGACGATGCCGACCGCCGCGTCGGTGACGGTCTGGGTTCCTACTTTGTCCTCGACCTGACCGATGCCGCCAATCCGGTGGATGTCAACACCATCTCATTCCGCAATATCCGCGCCAATCTTCCCGGTAACAACACCCTGACCGTTCAGGATGTTTCCATCGGTTATCTCCCGTTTTCCGCGCTGCCCAAAAGCACTTTCAAACCGATAGTTCCCCCGAAAAAGAGTGCAAGAAACATTACAAGCGGCGGAACTGCGGTCAATGTCTACAACAACGGCGGATTTTCCGTCTCCTTTGCCGACAGTCAGACCCTTGCCGTTGAAACGGCAATGGGAATGAAACTCGGAACCGCCCCCACGCTTGCGGCAAGTCTCAAAAAACCCTCCATTCCGCTCAGCACCAAACTTATCGACAAAAACACCATCAAAATCGAAGCGCGCTGGAACAACAAAATCGCGCTTACCCGTTATCTGCGTATCCTGCCGGACGGCAGAGTCGGCTGGACTGATATCTGGAAAAACGTTTCCAAAGAGATCCTCGCCATCCCCTTCCGCTACCGCACCGGACTTGCCAATACCGAATCGCTCAACTGGCTCGGCGGCACCAAAGAGGTGCTGCAGATGGATTTTTCCAACAATCACACTGTTTTCTATGAAGATGCGAACAAGCTCGGTACCGGTGTGGCATTTTCTCTTGAAGATGACCAGTCCCGTCTGATCCTCAATGCCGTTGTCAACAACGGACTTGTCGAGATGTTTTCTCCGGTTCTCGCACTGCCGCCGGGCAAAGAGTTCGCCTGTCACTACAAACTGCACTCCGTCAAATCCGGCGGCTACTGGAGTTTCATCAACTCTCTGCGTGAAATGCGCGGTCTTAACAAATACGGTCTGGATGCCCCCTTCTTCTGGGCTCCCGTTCCCCCGCATATCAACGGCAAAAACATTGATGAACGCATCGTTGCCAACCTCGGTTCAATGGGCAAAATCTATGTTTGCATAACTCCGTGGTTCGGCAATCTCGGCAGAAGTGTCATGCACAAAAAACTCCCTGCCGGTGCCTCTTATACCGAGGAATATTTCCGTCAGCGCATCGCGGAACGCAATCAGATATCCGACAAAATCAAACAGTACAAAAGATTGCTGCCTGAAGCAAAAATCATGTGTCTGCACCATCCGGCGATGCTTACCACATATATGCCGGAGTTCGAGCGCAATCCGCTTGCCATCACCGCTATACGCAATGCCGACGGCTCAGCGTATTATCATGAAGGATACAACGAACTTATCCTGAAAGAAAAACGCAAAGAGGGCTGGTCGATCATCTACTATCTGCCCAAACCGGGCAATCCGTGGTATAATATGGTTATGGAGGAGGTCGATTACGCGATCGCTTCCGGAGCGGACGGAATGTATTTCGATGAATTTTCATTCCAGACTCCGCGCCACTACCGCCGTTATGACTATTCGGCTTGGGACGGATTTTCCGCTGATATCGACGAAAACGGCAAGATCATTGCCCTCAAGAGCGACAACGCCACAACTGCAGATT
Source organism: Lentisphaerota bacterium (assembly GCA_015061615.1). Classification (GTDB taxonomy): domain Bacteria; phylum Verrucomicrobiota; class Lentisphaeria; order Victivallales; family Victivallaceae; genus UBA1784. The sequence goes on along the minus strand of SUWE01000071.1, from coordinate 1,890 downwards.
CTTTCAAATCGGCGCTGATACAGAAATTGACCTCACAGGGAAAGATCTTCCTCGGCAACGGCGGAGACTGCACTCTGGCGTTCAATATCCCCGGAGCATATGGTTTCGTGGAAGGAACCTCTCTTATCAATATGCCCGTCATCCATCTCCACAATGTGCCGCTGACACTTGGCAACTTCGGCGATGAGAACAGCAAAAAAGGTGTGTTCCAGGGAGCGCGTGAAGCACTGAAAATGGGAACTCTTTATACTCCTCACGCCGGAAGCAACCGTTTCCTTTACGGCAGAAACAACTTTATCTGCAAAATGTATCCCATCACCATCCGCGAGATCGGTCCCGGATTCGTCGCCGGAAAAGAGCGCTTTATCACCCGCAGTTCCGGAACATTCACCTGGAAGGGCGTGGATAACGCCGATGTCAAACTTTATATCTACGATGAGACCGGCGACCGCATCAAAGCCGGCAGCAAAGGTAAAGTTGTCAACGGCAAAATCACCCTTGATGTTCCGGCAAACGGAATGATCATCGCCGAACTGTAAATCAACTTCTGCATCGGGGCTGAGCGCAAAACTCAGCCCCGTTTTTTTTGCTTGAGAATGTTGTCCGTTCTCTGCCGGAAAGATATTGTTTTATCAGAAACTGCGGCAGAGCTGTGAAGATTTTTGAATATCCCAATTCATCACTTGAGCAATTTGTCATTTTTCACACCTCATATCGTTGCAGATGATCACTTTGTTATTATACAACATAAGGTGAGGCAATTTCAAAACTGATTCAACCGAAAAGTTTTTTGATTCTGGTCCACAAACTTTCGTAAATTTCCTCTTTCCACTCAAAATCACGTAAATATTCACCGTCACCGCGGAAATAGGATATGAATGCGGCTTTGATTTTTTCCTGTTCGACAAATTCCGCATCGACATAGAAATGCTTTTCACCTGAATGATATTCGAGCATACCGCCTGAGGTCTGGATAAAATCTTTTCCGTTATCCATGACGACAAATTCAACTTTTCCGTCAAATTCTTCCTGCAAAGCAGTCAAAATTTCTTCTTCAGAGTGAATTGTTCTGCCGTCGATTTCCATATTACAGCATCTCCTTTCAGACTTGCTCAAATATCCAGCGGTCGATCTGTCCGGCAGCGTTATCGAAGTTGACTCCGATCAGAATGATCTTTTTGCCGCTGTTCATATAACGGCGGAAATAGTCGCGCTCCCTGATTTGCTGTAAAGCGATCTCATCGCTCTTATTCAACTTGAATTCAAAGACAAACACGAAATCTTCATTGGTCGCCACTGCATCTATTCTGCCGTTATTGGTACGGGACTCTGCAGTGATACTGATACCCAGCAGCATGAAGATCGAATAGAAAAGCAGCTGGAAATTGCTCTCATTTTTCAAATGCACATCATACGGAACTTTGGCGAAAAAAACCTTCATCGTCTCCATGAATCCGTCAACGTCTCCGGCAGTCACCTTATCCGCCAGACGGTAGACGGAATCTTTCACCTGATCGACGTGCAGTCCGCTGCAATCCCCGGTCAGATAAGCCTCAAATGAGCCTTTGACTTCCAGATTGGGGAAACGGAGCATATAAGCCGTATCTCCATAACGCTCAACGGCTTTGTCGATCGTAAGATATCCGGTCTGCAAAAGCAGAGTCAGGGGATTGAGTTTATCGACTTCATAGGCATCAAAGGCGAAAGAGGATACCGGATTCGACAAAACATCTTCAAAACTGAAGTGATTTTTGCGGATAAGCTCCAGCAGAAATGAGGGGGTGCCGGTGGAAAACCAGTAGTTGTTGAACTCCCCGCCGGATTCAAGGAACTTGGCAAAAGATACCGGATTGTAAACGGTCTTTGCATTTCTGTGAAAACGGTAACCGT
>SUWE01000007.1 GCA_015061615.1 Lentisphaerota bacterium | reverse complement strand
ATTGCTGTACTTGAACTTGAAATCTGCCATTGCTCAAACATCAGTTTTGAGCAATGGATTTTTTTGCCTGCCAATCCTTCCAAGTGAATTTATTTTACGCTGAAAAGAGACCGCCGCAAAACATCAGGTTTTGCGCTCAGACCCTTTTTTTGTTTGCAGGAAGGAACTTTGCAAGATTTACAAAAGTTTTGAATTTTCCAGAAAATCGACGATCTCTTCTGCCAGAAGTTTGTTGCCCTCTGCATTGTAATGCACCCAGTCCTGACGGTATTCTTTTGAAAGAGTCCGGGCAAAATCCCCCAGTTCATTCACGGCGATACCGTGTTTCTGCATGACTTTGCGGGCAATGTCGTTGTAAAGATCGACTTCCGCATTGGAGCGGTAAATATTGGTGGCTTCTTCTTCGATTACCGGCGTGGTGGTCGCAAAGATGACTTCCGCTTCCGGACAAAGCTGTCTGATGCGGACTGCCACACGGTTGAGCATATATTCATAGATATCAGGCGGAGTTACCGCTTCTTCATCATAGCGGTAATCTGCGGTGACATTGGCAGGCTTCATCGTCACTCCGGCGGCTTCACCGTCGTCGCCGCATCCGGAAACACTCAAATGCGCACTGTCCCACAAACCGTTGTTCCAGTGGACGATATCAATTTCCGGATAATCCGCGACCCAGCGCTGAAGTTCGCGCAGCGTGTATTGGGCAAAACGGCAGTTGTCTTCAGGAAAAAAGACATTTGCTCTGCCGTTGAGAATTTCTTTGACAAAACCGCAATATCCGACCCGTATCGAGTCACCGAGCAAAAGCAGATTTTTCATATTATTTCAGCAATTCCCCGCGGTTGTCGATAACTTTCTTCATACAACCGACATAGCGGTCGATCAACGGTTTATCCAATTTGGTAAAACGGCTGTAACGGAACGTTCTGGAAGGAGTGATCTCCGATACCGGCAAAGCTCCTTTGCCCTGACGGACATCGCGCTGACCGAAAGCCAGAGCCGTCGGCTGTCCCTGATTGAAAAGGTCGGCTTCGTGGAAAACGGTGTGCTGATGCAGCGGGAAGTTGCCCAGAGAGAATATCGGCATATTTTCCGCCTGCATTGCTTCGATAAATTTGCTGACCGGCAAACCGTCAAGTTCTTCCGGAGCATAGTGGCAGGTGGGACTGTACCATGCACCTTTGGTCAAACCGCTTTCTTTAGCAGGACGGTGGACTTTCAAGCCCGGCAGTTTATCCATTTCATCAGCGAGATACTGCATCGCTTCTTCGATACCCCGGACACGTTCAGCGAAGTATTTGAGCTGAACCATTCCCAGAGCTGAACACCACTGATTCATGCGGTCTTTGCGTCCGCCCATGGGGATACCGGCGAATTTGACCAGTTCCGGATCGGTGATATAACGCTCACTGCTGTTGAAGTTGTTTGCCACACCGGTACGTTCATAGTGTCCGTAAGATATGCAGCGTTCATAAAGATTGCGGTTATTGGTGATGACGACTCCGGCTTCGCCCAGAGCGAAGGATTTGCCGGTCATCATACTCTGTCCGGCGATGTCGCCGATAGCCCCGGTCATGCGTCCTTTATAAAGAGAGCCGTGGGAGTGGGAGGCATCTTCAATAACTTTGACATTGTGCTTGCGGGCGATTGCCATGATCGCATCCATATCAGCGGGGTGTCCCATGTAATGCACGACGATGATCGCCCGGGTACGGTCGCAGATACGGTGTTCGATATCGTCGGGATCAAGACAGAGAGTTTCAGGGTCGATATCGGCAAAGTTGAGCGTCGCTCCCAGAGAGAGAGCCGCAGTACAGGTCGCCCAGTAGGTAAGAGAGGGAGCAATGACCTCATCGCCGGCACCGACTCCGCAAGCCCACATAGCCGCATGCAAAGAGGCGGTTCCGCTGCAATATCCCAGAACATGTTCGGCACCGACATATTCAGCATAAGCCTTTTCAAACTGTTTGGTGATATCAGTTCCGCTCATTTTGCGTCCGCGCAGGACAGAAAGAATGGCATTTTCATCTTCTCCGGTGTAGACAGGCCAGCAGAGAGAAGGGGTGGAGTTGCTCAAATATTGAGCTTCAAAATCAGGAGTTCCGCCTTTGATCGCTAATTTGCTCATGATATTTCCTTAAAAAAAGGGTGTATTATAACATTGTGATAATGTTATAATATACTCGTTCTGATGGTAATTTTCAAGTTTTCCCGGTCGGAATGCAGTTGCAAACTCCCGGAAAGTATTGGTAATTGATCTTTTAATGTGCTATATTAAGAAAAGAACTTCAAAAATGGAGATTTGTAAAAATGAGAATCATCGACGCACATAATCACCCGGATTGGCACGGAAAAGAGTTCACACGTTTTATTCAGGATATGGATGAAAAGAACATTGAAAAATGCTGGCTTTTGAGCTGGGAGTGTCCCCGCAATGAATACCATGCCGATACCGTTAAAGTGGTTCCTGCGGATATGCTGGGAACGACGACCGGACCGATCCCGTTTGCCCGGTGTGTATCTTATGCTGAACGCGCCCCGGAGCGTTTCATTCTGGGTCATGCTCCTGACCCGCGCGATCCGGATGCGTGCAACAAACTGATTGCCGCACACGATATATACAATGTAAAGATCTGCGGAGAACTCAAATACCGCGTCATGTACGACAACTTCGACTGCCTGCGGCTTTTCCGAACCGCAGGAATGCTGAAAATGCCGGTGGTCATGCACTTTGATTACGATCGCACCACAACTGTCGGCGCTCCGCGGGCGGAGTGGTACGGCGGCACGATCGACACACTGGAAAGAGTGCTTCAGGCGTGTCCGGAAACGACATTTATCGGTCATGCTCCGGGATTCTGGTCACATATATCAGATGATGATCTTTATATGCGCGGCGGTTACCCGGCAGAAGGCACTCCGGTAATTGCGCCGGGACGCATCACTCAGCTCTTGCGGAAATATCCCAACTTGTATTGTGACCTGTCCGCGAACTCCGGACTGATGGCGCTCAAACGTGACAAAGTCCATGCGTTGGAGTTTCTGACTGAATTTCAAGACCGCATAGTTTATGCACGGGATAATTTCACCAATAATCATCAGGAGTTTCTCAACTCTCTGGGCTTGCCGGAAACTGTTCTGAGCAAGCTCTATCATGAAAATGCGGAATCACTGATCGCTGATTGACGGAATGAATCAGCTCCCGCCGCGGCGGGTTCAGTTTGCAAACAACCCGCGCAGACTGCTTTCAGCGCGGGCGCACCGTAACGACAGTGCGCCGCCGCGGGCATCAAGAGCTTTTATCTGCCGTAGATCTCGTCGATAAGAGCGGGGTCTTTGCCGATCATTTCCAGATAACGCGCAAGCAGACGGCGCGCTGAACCCCACTCGGTATTGGGACTCATGCAGGAGAAATACTCATAGGTGATAATACGCTTGACCAGCGGTGAAGCCTCGGTGAGTTTGGTGTAAAGTGAACGGTAATCCACCTGACGGAAAACGCCGCGCGGTTCGCCGTGACCGGGGAACGGACGCTGGAAGGTTTCGATATTGCTCCACAATTCGATACCGTATTCAGCGAACATTTTACCGACTTTGATATACCATTCGGCAAGGCCGCAATCTTCGATTTTTCCATAGTGGCAGGCGGGAGCGGCGATCTTATCCTGCGGAGCGCAGTAGTCAAGCAGACCTGCGACCTTTTCATAGAAGTATCTGCCGTAGATATCCACCCATTTATCCGGGGAGTAACTGCTTGCCATATCCCCCATAGGTCCGCCGAAACTCGGACTCATGAAAGTTTTCATCTGCGGATAGTTTGCCCGCATATACTTCAGCACTTCGATACAGATATCAAGGAAGTTGAAGTGCCACGGCAGAGCTTCAAGAGAGACGTAAAGACCTTTGAAACACTCGTGGTGAGCATATTTGGCAATGGTGCGGTCGTAGTAGCGCTTGGTATCATCGACCTCTTTGAGCCAGTCGCCGGAGTGGAGATTGGAAATTCCCACCGGACCGCCCAGATAGACAGTCATACCGTATTTGTCACTCAGACGGAAAACCATATCCAGCAGTGATTCATCTTCGGGCCAGGTTGTGGAGCGGGGATCTTCGGCAGAAAGGCGCACGCCGTTCTGTTCCGTTTCGGTACGGATGATAAAGAGCTGATCCATGCCGATGGCTTTCATCATTTTGAAGTCATTTTCCCAATCTTTGAGACCGGCGTTGACGATTCCGGTATCGGAAATGAGCATGTTGACGAAAGTTCCGGTTATCGGTTTGATTTCTGCGTTTTTAAGCATTTTTCCATATCCTTTCAATAATTATAGAATTTGAAATCATCTCTGTTGAACTCGTTATGAACTTCACCGTCCGGCGTGATGCTGAAACGGTCAAACTCCTGCTGAAAATAATCAAATGCCCGCACAGTGAGTTTTTCAGCACTGACATTGACATTGAGCGAAGTGTAAAGCATATTTTCCGGAGTGTAATCAGTCGGTCCGCCGACCAGTGCCACCGGGAAGTTGTATTTTTCACCGCAACGGTTGAACTTTCCCTGCGGCAGAGTGTTCGGGTCACAGAGACAGAAACACTCATTTTTCAATGGAACACTGCGGAACGGGCGGTGGACGTGTCCGCCCAGATAAAGATGGATCTTCACCGCAGGATCACTGCCGGAAAAAACGGGGTCGATCACCTGCCATGCGTGTGAAGGCATATACTGCTGACTATCACCCAGCGGCGCACCGTGTGCAAGGACGATGCGGTATTTGGCACTCTGACAGCACTCAAGTTTCACCGCTTCTTTCAGCCAGCGTGCTTCTGCGGCGATATAGGGTTCAAAATCGTGGAGATACCGGGTCGAAGGCGCGGGGAGATTGCCGGTATCGTCGCAGAAATCAAGTACGATGAAACAGACTTCGCCCCAGCGGAAAAGGTAATACCCTTCCCTGCCCGGATACGGCGCGGAAAATCCGTCAAAGTAACGGAACGACTCATTGCCGTAAATTTCATGATTGCCGCGGACAAGCACCAAAGGGAGTTTATCCTGTGTGATATCAAGGTAAGGTTCAATGAACTGCTCCATAAACTGCAGATCGAAGTTGCTTGTCCAGAGCAGATCGCCGCCGAATACGCAGAAATCCATTTCAGCAGGTTTATCTTTGCCCAGAAGCCCTTCCATAAATTTTTTACGGTAAGTTATCCACTGCAAATCAGCGGTAAAGGAGAAGCTGAAATTTTTGCTTTCCACCGGAGCAGTGCGGAAAGTTTTCATCTCATCGCAGATTTCCTCACGCAAAGAACGGAAACGGTCGATAAGTACCGCTTTATATTCGTACACCGTATCCGGCTCAAGGTATTCAAGACGGATATGATGAGTGCTTTTGGTGACATTTATCTGTCCGCCGAGGTTGTCGTAAACTCTCTGCCACGACGTTTCTCCGGCTTTGCGGAAATCGACCGCTGCCGCACTGGCGCGCGTACCTGAGAAAATAATGGAAACTGCTCCGGCTGAAGCATCTGGAAAAGATACCAACGGACGGTAACGCAGAGCAAGTTTTTCCGGAGTTTCATAGACGGCAAAAGCCATATCCATGCCGCCGCCTTTGCCTTTGTGACGGAATCCGGTTCCGTAAAGTTCAAAAAGAAGCTGATTTTTCCCTTTGCGGCAGTCGAGCAGGACAAGGTGATTATCTTCGGCATAAGGCATCTGCTGATTGCCGGTATCCATCGCATCGAGGATGAGTTCACCGTTGAAGAAAAATTTCCAGTTCCACTCCGCACCGAAACCGATGAGTATCTGCTGAGCTTCAGCGGCAGAAAATTCACCTGCAAGATAAGTTCTCTGCGCCTTATCCGGGGGCGAAACAAAGTAATCAAAAAGATTCACCGTTCCATTTTCAGGGAAGAAGACTTTTTTACCGCTGCCCCCGGCGGGCAGTTTGCCGGAGAACTCCGGCAGAACGGCAGATTCAAAGAGTTCCCAGTCGATTTCAAAGGGTACTTTACGCAATTTCATATTCCTTTCAAAACAATGACAGTTAAAATAACGCGTCTCAAAGAAAATGTCAAGCAGACAACGCAACTTTAAGATGCAAAAAGGATAGTTTTTTTATACATTGATATTGACAAAACAACTTTTCAGTACTAAATTATGTCCATACGGGCTTCCAGTGTATGTAACTTGTAATGGAAAGGAAAAAGAGTATCATGAAAAATTTGTTCGTCAGAAGTTCTTTTAATCCTTCCGACATCGTCGGAAGGAAACATGCATGTTTCACCCTCATCGAGCTGCTCGTGGTCATTGCGATAATCGCGATTCTGGCATCAATTCTGCTGCCCGCCTTGAACAGTGCGCGTGAACGCGGCAAAGCGGCAAGCTGTATATCCAACTTGAAACAGCTCGGAACCGCAGGTGCTATGTATGTTGATGCCAATGACGGTTATTACAATAACATCAACAGATTATGTTACGAGGGAAACAACGCCACATGGCCATGGTATTTTCTGAAAAATTATATGAGTGAAGGAGCTCTCAACTGTCCAAATAGTTCTCGTCTAAAAAGAGACACCGACACAAATGTTTTCGGTCCAGGCAGTTCTTATTCCTACGGGTTAAATTCTGGTGGATTGTGTGCCCTTTTTGATGCGGCCAACAAATTGCAAACAGGCAATTCTTTGAAATCCAGTGAAGTGATCCTGCCTTCGCAGACCATCTATGGGGGAGACTGCCAGATGCCAAATGAAAACGATCGTGATACAGGCAATTATATGATGGCATCTTATGAGAGTACAGGTACAGGTCAGATTCTGGGTGTTCACAGCACCAAAGCCAATGTCGTAATGGCTGACGGTCACACCGTTTCTGTCAGAAGCAGTGAAAAAGCAGGCTACACCTATCCGCACTGCTACAAAGCAACCGGCACATTCGGCAACCACGCAGGCGTCAGCGGCAGTACTTTCTTCTCGGGCAAAGGAAAAAAACGTACAGGCAGCCTTGAATAATCAGAATTTTGTGTGATAAAAATGAAAAAACTGATTCTTGTCATATCTGCCATTACCGCATTTGCGGCAATGGCAGATGAAGTAAAACAAGTGTGGCCCGCAAAGGGAAATATCAAACTTTCTGCGGGGGATTACTCCATCACCAGCCGTCTTGCCAACGACGGAAGGATTTCAAAATTCAGCTTGAAAGGCAAAGAGTTTTTCACCACTCCCGGTTCGACTCAGCTGGGTACGCTTTATGAAGCGCCGTTCCCCAAAGAAAAAGATACCGTACTGAAACTGACCGTTGACGGCAAAGTTCCTGAAACGGTGGAAAATGAGTACACGGGCAAAGAGATAATCCTTGAGCGTACAGGGCTTTACGGAGATATCCGCATATTTTCCAAATACACGCTCAACAGTGAAGGATTGACCTGGAGCGTGCGTTATAAAATCGAAAACACCGCACATAAAGCAAAATATTTCTATCTTTTCACCATGCCGTGGAGCAAATTCTTTACCGAATATGCTTACAGCAAAAAAGGGGAAGTTAAATACGGAACTTTGAGCAACTCCAAAAAGTGGCTCATCTGCGACAGTATGGACACTCTCGTATTTTTCGCCCCGTCTCTGAAAATGGCGACAGTAAGCAAAACCGTCACCCCGATACCGGTGGAAAGCCGCCGCCATACTCTCTGGGATCTGCCGTATTTTCACAAATATTTCCTCTTTCACAAGCGCCCGGAGTGGAAAGCCGGATATGAATCACCGGAATACACCATGCACTTTTCAGCCTTTGAAGCCGAAGAAGGCAACTGGAAAGAGCTTGCGGATAAACTCCTCAGTGCGAAGTAAAACAATAAGGATAACAACAGTATGAAAAAACTTTTTCTTACCCTTTTTCTTGCCTTTTCGGCATTTCTGACCGCTTTTGCCGAACAGATTTTCCCCGCAGGAACATTCTCCCTGAAATCAGGTGATTACCAGATTACATTTCTGACCAAATCCCACGGCGCCATCAGCGGTTTTGCCTACATGGGCAAAGAGCTTTTCATCAGCCAGAGTTCAAGTGCGGGAACACAGTTTTCACCCTCAAGAAAAGAGACCAAAGTATCACTGAAACTGACCGTTGACGGCAAAGAACCTGCCAAAGTCAGTAAAATCACTTCCGGTGAAAAACTTGTGCTGGAAAGAGTCACTGCCGCCGGCGCTCTTACCATGACAACACGCTACACCGTCACCCCCGCCGGATTGCTTTGGCAGGTAAGTTACAAACTGGCTGATCCTGCCAATGACAAACGTCCTTCTTACTTCTATCTTTTCACCGCACCGTGGAAAACCTCCTTTACTGAATTTGCCTATACTGCCGGCAACCGTACTTTTGCAGGCAAACTCACCAATTCAGGCAAGTGGGAAATCAACTCCCGCACCAAAGCACTGGCGATCTACGACCCTGCGGATCAAATCGCAGTTGTAACAGAGATCATGGGTGATATCCCCTCTGAGATCCGTCATAACTCTATCTGGGATCACAAAAGTTACCACAAATACCACTTTTACCACAAGCGCCCCGCATGGAAAGAGGCGATGGAATCACCTGAATACTCACTATTTTTCCACGCATTCAAAGCGACTCCCGATCAGTGGAAGGCAAGTGCGGAAAATTTTTTTCAAAATCCCGCTCACCTCAATGAAAAAGATGCCATAGCAAAAGCCAAAGCCGCCGCAGAAGCTGTCAAAGATGTTCCAGCGGTCAAAACTTCCGCGCCCGCAACGGCAGCTGTTTCCGATACACTGGTCAAACGCCCGGTCCCTCCGGTCGATGACTCCATTCTCGGCAAAGAGGACTGGCTGACCAACCGCCGCGGCATCGAAGCGCTGGATGATGACTTTATCCTGCCGCCGTTTTCCCCGATCGAACTCAAAGGCTCATCCGCAGCTGTCTGGGGCAGAGAGTACACTTTCGGCAAATACAATCTGCTTGAAAAAGTAAAGATCCTCGGTGAAGAATTTCTTGCCAAACCGATGGAGTTCACCGCTGTCATCAACGGCAAAAAAGTGAATTTCAAAACCGGCAGACAGATCGTTATCAGAGAAAACAAAGGTGTTGTCGAACTGCTCACCAGAGCGAAATCCCCCGATGCCGATATCGAAGTGCGTACCACGCTTGAATACGACGGTATGATAAAAGTGGATTTCTCTTTCATTCCCAAAGGGACAGTTCAGGTGGATAAGTTCCAGTACACCATCACCTACCCCGAAAAATATGCAAAATTCATCCACTACACCGGTGCGCGTGACGGCGGTTACTCCCTCAACATTCCCCGTTTGAGCAACACCCGCAGACTGCCTGAGGGCGAAGGAAAGATCTGGGAATCTCCCTTCAAAATCCTTGTCTGGCTCGGTTCCTACGACCGCGGTCTGCTCTGGTTCGCCGAATCTGAACAGTACTGGAGTCCCCACGACCGCTCACAGCGCAAAGAGGGTATGGCGGTCATCCGCAAAAACGGCGAAGTCAAACTGCAAATCACTCCGGTTTCCGAACCGCGCCTTTTCAGCAAACGCACCACCTACACCTTCGGTCTGATGGCGACCCCCGTCCGTCCCCGCACCCCGGGCTGGCGCGCCACGGATATGAATTATGACAATATGGCGGCGTTCGCAAAGAAAAAGTACGGGACAAAGACTCCGGTCATCTACTCCAGCGCCAGTTACGATCACAAACCCACCGACCCCAAACGGCGCAACCCCAGCGCCGCAGGATTCTATCCGCGTATCTACAACAAAGATGAGTACAAAAAACGCGTCGAAAATGCCCATGAGAACGGAGCTGTCTTCGGCATCTACGTTGACCCGATCCTCTGTAACTTCGGTATTTACAAGGATATGGCTGATTATCAGACCAATATCACCACCTGGGACCCGACCACCGACAACGCCGATGCAGCAGGAACAAACATCAATGCTCCGATGCTCTGGCAGCCGCCGGAAGTAAAAAAATATTTCCTCGAATGGAGAGTAGAACCGGTTTCCACCGCACCTTACGGTAAAGATTTGGGAGAACGGCAGTTCAAAGTCGGTCTGGGCAGCCGTTATGCGGATATGCTCTGCTATTTCCTTGAACAGCACGCAAAACTGGGCTGTGACGGCATATCCAACCTCGATGAATGGGGACCGGTTCCCGATACCAACGCCAGACACGATATGGGTTACTATGACCGCGACGGCAAACGCTATGCAGAATATGACTGGTTCGGCAGACGCGATCTGCTCAAACGCATGTGTGCGGTATTCTACAAAAAACATGGCAGACTCCCCATTATGCGTGTCCACCTTGCCGCGACACTGGTGGTTCCCATTGCAAGTTTCTGCGACAGTGTGGTGACCGGTGAAAATATCAACTCCGCCTACTTCAACGGCGCAAAACTCATGGATAAATACACCGTCAACCGCGATGAGATACTTGAAAGTATCAAAGGTAAAAGTGAAGATTTCCTCTACTACGCATCAACTCCCGACCGCTGGGCGATCGAATACGGCGGTCAGGCATTCGGCTGGAATGTCTGTGTGATGAGCAACCTTACCAAAAGTCCGCAGCTGGATAAAAAATATGCTCACAGCGACGAAGCAAGCCGTGACTATCTTGCAATGTGCCTTGTCCACGACAACACACTCTGGCCGGTATTCTGCAAACAGACTTCCGCCTATAAGCTGATGAAAATCAAACAGGATTTCGGTATCGGTGACGAAAGTGTGAAATTCTATCCTTACTGGGGCGATGTCCACCCGGTCAAAGTAAACGGCAAAGAGTGTTACGCTGTCACATGGCAGAAGGGGAACAGCAGCCTTGTCGTCGTGGCAAACCTTTCCCGCGAAGCTCAAAATCTGACCGTAACTCTGGATAAGGAGTTCTTCGGCAATTCAAGTGAAGTCGTCAACGCAGAAAGCAAAAAATCAGTTGTTCTGAACAACGGTTCATTCAATATTTCCATTCCCCGGCGTAATTACAACATTTTCATAATCAGAAAATAAAGGATAAAACAAGTGAAAAAAACGATACTTTCGGCCGCATTATTTTCTGCGGCATTGCTCTTTGCCGCAAAAGACGGGGCAAAAAAAACTCCGGCTGTTGATCCCGCCGCCATGCCTGACGGCAAAGCAACTGTCGTTGCCAGACTCGGATTTGAAGAAAAATCCCCGTTTAATGTTGCAGAAGAACCGCACACCGGCAAACTCTGTTACAAGTTCCCCGGCAAAAATAAAGGCGGTGAGATCGTTCTGCCGCTGAAAAACAATACGGCATACCGCATTTCCGGTATGCTCCGGAAAAACGTCTGCCATTATAAAAAGGCGTTCACCTTCTATGGAGAAATCGGCAATTACGCGGCAAACGGCAAAGATTTCCGGGTCTGTGCGGTCGCGGGAAACAAAATCTACGGCGACAACAAATGGAACTCCTTCAAAACCGTCTTCACCACCAATGCCGACGGCGGGGAGTACAAACTCATAATCAAAAATGATACCGGTGTCGAACTCTGGATGGATGATATCGTTGTCGAAGAACTGGATAAAACTGCCGCCGCCAAAGCATTCGCGGAAAAGAAAAGCACCAAAGTCGTCCGTCCGGTTCCGCCTTTTACCAAAGAGCAGTCTGAAATCGAAGAAAAAGAGTGGCTCGTCAACCGCCGCGGTATCGAAGCGCTTGATGATGACTTTATCCTGCCGCCCTTTTCCCCCGTCAAATACCGCCGTGGAACCGCCTCGGTCTGGGGCAGAGATTACACCTTCGGCAAATTCAATCTGCTTGACAAAGTAAAGATACTTGAAGACCACTTTCTTACCCGTCCGATGGAATTCACCGCTGTTGTCAACGGCAGAAAAGTGAACTTCAAAACCGGAAATCAGGTCATTCTGCGTGAAAGAAAAGGCATAGTGGAACTTTTCACCCGCGCCAACTCCCCCGATGTCGATATCGAAGTGCGTACCGCTGTCGAATATGACGGTATGATCAAAGTCGATTTCACCTTCGACCCCAGAGGCTGTGTGCAGATAGACAAATTCCAGTACTCCTTCACTGCGCCGGAAAAATATGCAAAATTCATTCACTACACCGGTGCGCGTGACAGCGGATTGTCTCTGAATGTCCCCCGCTCAAGCAACACCCGCAGACTGCCCGAAGGCGAAGGCGTCATCTGGGAAGCCCCCTTCAAACTGCTCGTCTGGCTCGGAACCTATGACCGCGGTCTGCTCTGGTTCTGCGAATCGGAAAAAGAGTGGAGTCCTCACGCCACCAAAGAGCGCAAAGAGGGTTTGAGCGTTTCCCGCAAAGACGGTGAAGTAAAGTTGACAGTCACCCCCGTTTCCGCACCGAAACTTATCGCCAACCGTACTACTTACACCTTCGGACTGATGGCAACTCCCGTCCGTCCGCGCACTCCGGGATGGCGCAATACGGATATGACCTACGAATATTACGCCCAAACCGCTATGAGAAAGTACGGTACACACACACCAGTCATTTACTCCAGCGGCAGTTATGATATCGTTCCGCCTGAAACCCGCAATATGGCTTCAGTGTCATACTATCCGCGTCTTTACAGAAAAGAGGCGTACCGCAACCGCGTATTGAATGCGCACAAAAACGGCGCGCTTTTCGGTATTTACATCGACCCGATCCTCTGCAGTCTCGGTATCTACAAAGATATGGCAGATTACAAGACAAAAATCACCGACTGGGATCCGACCACCGACAACGCCGACAGTGCAGATACCAAAATCGAAGCACCCTTCCTCTGGCAGCCGCCGGAAGTGGAAAAATATTTCCTTGAATGGAGAAAAGAACCCGTCCACACCGCACCTTACAGCAAACAGCTGGGTGAAAGACAGTTCCAGCCCGGTCTGGGCAGCCGTTACGCCGATCTGTTCTGCTATTTTATGGAACAGCACGCCGAACTCGGCTGTGACGGTGTGGCAAACCTCGACGAATGGGGACCGGTTCCGGATACCAACGGCAAACACGGCAAAGGATATTATGAGCTTGACGGCAAACGTTATCCGGAGTATGACTGGTTCGCACGCCGCAACCTGCTTAAACGTATGTGCGCCGTATTCTACAAAAAACATGGCAGACTCCCCATCATGCGTGTCCACGTTGCCGCAACACTGGTCGTTCCCATTGCAAGTTTCTGCGACAGTATCGTTACGGGAGAAAATATCAACTCCGCCTACTTCAACGGAAAAAGATTGATGGATAAATACACCGTCAACGGTGACAAAATACTCCAGAGCATCAAAGACGGCGGCAAAGATTTCCTCTACTACGTTTCCGACCCCGACCGCTGGGCGATCGAATACGGCGGTCAGGCATTCGGCTGGAACAGCTGTATCATGAGCAACCTGACCAAGAGTCCGCAGCTTGATCCGGAGTATGCAGGCACCGATGAAGCAAGCCGCGACTACCTTGCGATGTGCCTTGTCCACGACAACACTCTCTGGCCGGTATTCTGCAAAGATGACTCCCCCTACAAATTGATGAAGATCAAGCAGGATTTCCGCATCGGTGATGAAGATGTCAAATTCTATCCCTATTGGGGTGAAGTCCACCCGGTTACGGTCAACGGCAAAGAGTGTTATGCTGTAACATGGCAGAATGGGGATAACTACCTTGTCGCGGTGGCGAATCTCTCGCTGACCGGTCAGGAGTTGACCGTCACGCTCAACAAAAAATTCTTTGACAAAGATGCAAAAGTCGTCAATGCGGAAACAAAGGAAGCTGTCAAACATGACCGTACTTTCAAAGTAAATATCCCCCGTCGCAACTATCAACTGTTCTTGATTTCAGAGTAAATTATGGAAAACAGAAAAGAATTTATCAGAAATTATCTGCTAATCGCCGATTCCACACTGTCAGTGATGCTTGACCGTTTTGAAAAGCATCCTGATTACGGATATCTGGATACGAAGTTCGACCTCATCACCGGGCGCGACAACTTCGATAATCCCGATAAGGCGATGGCGTTCCGTTCAAAGAATTTCGTCTACTCGTGGATACAGGGGCGCGGTGCCGAAGCGCTCGCCGGACACTTGCAGGCAGGGTTGAACTCTGCCTGCCGTATCAAAGATGTTTTAAGCACACTTTGTGAAAAACTTTACAATGTATGGCAGGCAAACGGCAAGCGGATGTTTTTCATGCTTTCCCCCGAAGGCAGATGGCTCAATGCCGACGGCTCGTTCCGTACTGAAGCAGTTCCCGGTGAGGCGAATTACAGCGATATCTTCGTCGCCAAAGGTATGCTCACTGCCGCAAGCGTGCTGGAAGACAAATCATTGCAAAATGAAATGGCAGCGTGGTACAAACAGATACTTGATGCCGTTGAAAACAACAAATTTGTCACCGACCAGCAGCCGTTTGACCCCGCCAATCCCGTTGCCGCACAGGAAGGCAAAATTTTGCAGGGTCCTTTCATGATCGCCCTCGGCGGCATTGCCAATGCGGCGACGATCACCGGCGACGGGGCGTTTCTGGATTACGGATGCCGCTTTATTCAGCGGATACTGGATATCCACACCCGCGAAGTTGACGGCAGACCGGAATTTTTTGAGGCAGTACACGAAGATGACACTCCGTGGATAGAAAACGGCAAACTCCTTTGCGACCCCGGTCATACGCTGGAATTTACCGGACTTGCTCAGAGATTCCTCTTTATTCTGGAAAAGGCTGACCGTCCGCAGGATAAGGAGCTTATCCAACGGTGCCGGAAATTCTTCCCCCGTCTGCTGGAAACGACCTTCGCCCTCGGTTACGCCCCTGAAGCGCAGGGAATCATCAAAAGCTATGACCTTATCGCCCGCAAACCGATAAACAGCGATATGCCGTGGTGGAGTCTGCCGGAAACGATCCGGGCGGCGGCGGAATGTGAAGTGTTCTGCAATACCGATCAGTCGGAGATAATCCGGCTCTGCTCCGATGCGTTGTGGAACAAATTCACCGTTCCGGAACAGGGATTTTTCGCATGGCAGACCCGAAGCAGTGACGGCAAACCTTCAACGGCGATACCCGCAGTTCCCGACCTCGACCCCGGTTATCACACTAATCTTGCTCTGCTGGATACTCTTGCGCTTTGGAAGTGAAATTTCCGCTGTTCTTTTCACCCTGCCAACGGATAAAACAGCGGGGTGAAAAGCCGGTCGCTTTGCGGAATGATGATGAAAAGTAGTTACTATCCTTGAATCCGCAGAGACGTGCCACATCAGCGATACTCTCTGAACCGTTTTTCAGTCTCTCAATGGCGTGATTCAAACGCACTGAATTGAGATACCCGATCGGAGTCTTGCCCAGAAGTTCCCGGAAGATCCTCGTGCCGACAGCATTGGAAACATTGCCGGAAGCGATGATCTGATCCCGGGTCAATTCAGATGCATAATTTTTCTCAATGAACTGCACCATGCGTGAAAGCCGCATCATCTTGCGGGATTCTTTGATCTCAGTGCTGCTGTAACTGCGGGCAAGAATTATCAAAAGTTCCTGAAGCAGTGTAAGCGACATCTGATACCATCCGGATTGCCGCGAATTCATTTCCCGCTGGATCTTCTGCAGAATGATATGGACCTCATTCAACAAATCGCTGTTAATGGTCAATTTGCCTCTGAATCCGGTCTTTTTACGGAATTTCGGCTCGGTTTCAAAAAGTGCTTTGTAACCGGAAATATTATTGAGCTGCTCCCAGTTTATATCCAGTGTACTGCTGTCAAACATGACATTTACGATTTTCAACTGACGGCTGTTGATATACATGTGATTTTCACCTTTGCGGATGAAAAAGACATCTCCGGCAGAAACCGGGGTATCCATCGTATCTGTCCGGTGAATACCGCTGCCGCTCTGAATAACGACCAATTCATCAAAATCGTGGTGATGCATCAATTCAAGACGCTGGGAAAAAAAATGTACCCGGAAAGGTATCCCCAATTCATCAATATATTTACTTTTTGAATAAAATTCCATGATATTGTATCCTTTTTTATCAAATTCGATACAAATATACATCTTTTTGATACAAAATTCAAGGTTATTTCAATTATTATGTTGTATATTAGATGCAGTAACCGAAAAAACGTCACCCAATAGAAAGGATTCCGGAAATTATGAAAAAGCATTTTACCCTGATCGAACTTCTGGTAGTTATCGCAATCATCGCCATTCTGGCTGCAATCCTGCTTCCGGCACTCAACAGTGCCAGAGAAAGAGCCCGTATGGCAGACTGCACTTCAAAACTGAAACAGATCGGTACCGCCCTTTTTATGTATGCTGATGCAAACGCCGACCGGATGCCGACCACCCCGACTCTTCTGGCTGATAAAAACAATCACAGGAATATCGGTTCCAAAACCGTGGATGAACACCCCTCATACGCCCCGAATCTGCTGCTCAACGGCGGTTTTCTCGGCGGAGCTCCCGGAGATGTGGCAAGTATGGTCAATTCTTACAAACAATTTTTCCGCTGTCCCAGTGACTCGGTTGTTTTCAGAGAGACCGGCGGCACCTGGGATCTGAGTTACACTTTCCTGCTCTGGCCGGGAGAAATGGCATCATCTTTCGGCATTTCCCGTGCCACCGTCAAGCGGGTCGGAAGAAACTTCGTCGGTAAAGATGATCCCGGTCATGTGATCGTAAGCGACTATTACCGTTCAAAAGGTGAACACAACAACAACAGCAAACCCCGCAGCCACGGCGGAAAAGTCTGCAACACCCTCTATCTCGGCGGTCACGTCATCGGCAATCAGTATCCGGCAGATACCATCACCGGCGGCGATCACTTTTATAACGCTGTCCGCTTTGACGTCGAAGGCACTGCATTCTGACAAGAGTTGAATATGAAAAGTATCGCAACTGCAATCCTCGCCGGTGGAGCTTTCCTTGCCCTCAATGCCGCTGTGATCGACCTGAATTGCCGCTGGGCGGGCAAAGTGCCTTTCAGTGTGGATAACGGGGTACTTTCTGTGTCGGATGATTCAGAAACTTCAGGGAAATATCTTCTTTCCCCTGCCGCAATACCCATTCTGCCCGGTAAACCGCTGGTAATTCGGCTTGAAGCAAAATGTGAAAACGTCACCACCCGTACCCAGTTTTATCTGCATCTGGTCGATACAAACGGCAAAACCCTTAAAACTTACGGCAGCAAAGCCATTTCCGGCACGCAAAACTGGAAAGAGTTGTCGTTGGTTCTCAAATCGGAAAACATCCCTGCCGGAACAACTGGAGTAAAGCTGCAGCTGCAGCCCGCGGCAGGAGCAGCCCAAGGAACCGGCAAAGCATTTTTCCGCAATATCGAAGTCATCAGCGATCCGGCTCTGGAAGATCTGCTTATGTGGAAAGGAGCGAAAATCGAAAGAGTTGACGGCGCAGTGAAAATTACCGACAACTCCGCTTCCGGCGGTACTTATGCGACAGCGAAACTTCCCTTACCGGCAGTTTCCGGAGCATTCAGAGTATCAGCGGAAATCAAGTGCGAAAAAGTCACCACCAGAAGTCAGCTCTATTTACTGGCGTTGGATAAAAACGGAAAAAGAATAAAAGCATTTACAAGCAAAGCCGTTTCCGGTGATCAGGATTGGCAGAAAATTTCAGTTTCAGCAAGTGAAATACCTGTCGGATGCACCGCATTTGAATTAATGCTGCAGCCTGCGGCAGGAGCAGCAAAAGGAACTGGCACAGCATATTTCCGCAATATCCGCATCACACCGCTGGTCACAGCAAAAAAACTTGACGGTCTGGATTGTTCAAAAGAGGTCGCTTTCAAATACGGCAATGTGGAAATTTTTGATACGTCATTGAAAACATTCCCTTTTGCCGTGATGCCGGCTTCGCCGCGGCTGGAGATCCAGCAGAGTTTTCCGGGAAGGGCAAGTGCCATACAACTGATCACAGCACATGACCTGCGGTCGATCAACATCGGGATATGGGATCAGGAAAATGAATCTTTCCCGAAACTGCACCCGATAAAATTTCAAAAATTATCGGGTTCTTATATTTTAGACCTTTCCACCCTGCCCCCGTGGAGAAAGATCGCTCTGGAATTTCCCGGCTGGAAAAATCCCGAATTTGAGTCGATCAGATTTTACCGAACCGCTTTCCCGGAGGAAAACTGGTGGGCAAACTGGATATGGTATACCGATAAACGGGTGGAAAATGAGACCGTTTATTTCCGCAAAGATTTTGAATTGACAGAGCTTCCGGTTTCAGCGATGTTCCAGGGAGCAGTTGACGACAGCGGCAATATTTTCATCAACGGGAACAAACTTGTCGGAATACTCGGCAGATCTGCTCCGCCGAATCTGGATATTGTGAAATTTCTGAAATTGGGCAGAAACACCATTTGTGCAGTGGTACACCAGGCACGTTACGCAGCAGGATTGCTCGGTGAGCTGGATCTTTTGTTTTCCG
Source organism: Lentisphaerota bacterium (assembly GCA_015061615.1). Classification (GTDB taxonomy): domain Bacteria; phylum Verrucomicrobiota; class Lentisphaeria; order Victivallales; family Victivallaceae; genus UBA1784. Next base: position 46,963 of record SUWE01000007.1, on the reverse strand, counting down.
ACGGCAGAAACAGGAAAATAATCACTGATAAAAGCTGGAAATTCTTCCGGGATGGAAAAGTGCCGGAAAATTGGCAGCTTCCGGAGTTTGATGCTTCAAAATGGGGAAACTGTGTGGAACTTGCCCGTCCGCCGCTCGGAGTATGGGGCAATGTAAGTTACCGGATGAATGCTCCACGGGACAATATTCTGATCGATGGACAACTGCTCCCTGAAACTGTGGAAGCGGGAAAAAGTTACTCCGGTAAAATCAGTTTCACACCTCCGTCAAATATTTCCGCCCGTCCGGTAAGGGCATTATTCAAACGCAACAACGAAGTTTTTTACACTTGGGAACTGGGTGTGCTGCCTGACGGTAAAGCCGCAGAATTTGACTTCAATATCAAAATCGGTAAATTTCTTGCTCCGGGAGTCTACGATCTGGAATTTTCCGTTTCCGGCTTGAAAGCAGTCAATGCCCGGAATAATCTGCCGTATCCGGCAAAAATCACCGTTATCAATCCCCGTAAGGCGGATACGCCTGAAGCAAAAATAGCCTCTTTTGCAGGAGTCCCCACCCTTTTTATCAACGGCAAACCGCAAAACAGCATATTTTCCGCCCGGGGAAAACGGTATCTGACCCAACATGCTAAAATTTTCAACAAAGCCGATATCCATCTGCACCACGTTTATCTCACGCCGAAATGGGATGCCCGGAAAAATCCCGATTTTACCGGAATGGATGCTATCGCCGATGCCCTGCTTGCAGGCGATCCCGAAGGATTTTTCATCGTAAAGATCGCCATGCGTGACGGAACTGCCGCATGGATGAAAGAAGCCAATCCGGATGATATCATCGTCTTTGACAACGGCAGAAAAGGCAATCACATGTCACTTGCCAGTGAAGCAAGAAAAGATATTTTCGGCAAATTCATAAAAGATCTGATCGGATATGTAAAAAACTCCCCCTATGCCGACCGGGTCATCGGTTACATTGCCAGCGAGGGTGAAGAAGGACAGTGGATGCACTACTGGTCAGGCGGCAATCCGCATAATCCTGGTACACTCACCGATTACAGTCCGGCAATGCTCAAATATTTCCGCAAATGGCTGAAAAATAACTACTCCGGCGAAGCGGAGCTGAAAAAAGCATGGAGTGATCCGGCGGTGACCTTTGACAATGCCCGGATTCCCACCCGCGAAATGCGGGTCGCTTCCGGCAACGGGGCTTTCCGTGATCCGGTGAAAAACCGTCCGGCAACAGATTATGCCTTTGCCCTCTCTGATGTGGTGGCAGAAGGTATGGAATATTACGCAAAAATCATCAAAGAAGCCACAAACAACAAAGCCCTTACCGGAGCTTTATACGGTCACATCGTCGATCTCGGCGGACACTTCCTTGCTGAACAGGTCGGATATATCCGGCAGAAAAAGATCATTGAGTCTCCGTATGTGGATTATTTTCTCGGTCCGATGCACTATGGAGCGATTTTCCGTGACCACGGCAGTCCGGGAAGTTACGATATGCCCAGTCCTGATACGCTGGCTCTCAATAATAAAATCTGGATCAACGAAAATGATTTGCGTACCCATCTGGAATTTCCTGCAGGTTACGCCCATACCACCAGAACTCCCTTTGCCGCAATACAGGTGCAGGCACGGGAAGTGGCTAAAGCTCTCTGCGGCAGAGCCGGATTTTACTACTTCCCGCTTGGTGAAGGCAGTTTCAACTGGTTCGATGATCCTGAATTGGTGACTGAAATCAGAAAATTAGCGGATATTTCAGCAAAAGCATTACCGAAAAACCGTGCCAGTGCTTCAGATATTGCAGTATTTATTTCTGATGAAAGTGTCGGTTATCTGCGGCAGAAAAACAGTGCCGCACCTGACCGTTTTATGCGTTGGGCGATCTATCAGCGTGCCAATATCGGCAGGATCGGTACCGCGTTTGATGAATATCTGCAATTTGATATTGCCAATGAAAAACTCAAAGATTACAAGTTTTATATTTTCCTCAATCCATTCTCCCTGAGTGAAAAAGAGTTTGCGGCAATAAAGAAGATCTCGGCAGATAAAAATAAACGGCTCCTTTTCCTTTATGCTCCGGGAATCATGGAAAAAAGCGGTTTTTCCAAAACAAAAGCCAATATTTTGACCGGCATGGATTTCGACTTTGTAAATTCCCGCAAAGAGTTGCACTTCAGATTGACAGAACCGGTGGAAAAACTCGCTGCCGGATATGGATTCGGTGTTTATGAAAGTGCCGCACCGATCCCGGTTCCCCGCAAATTCGATGAACTTCTGGCAGAATTCACCGATAAAACTCCTGCTGTGGTGCGGAAAGGAAATATCTTCTTTGCCCCCGCAGGACTCCTGCCGACTGAATTGCTGCGGAAAATGGCTCTGGAATCAGGCGTTGAAGTGCTTTCAAAAGACAATATCGCAGTCTATTTGAGCCAATCACTTGCCGCATTTCACAGCAGCAAGGAAAAGGGTAATTTCACTTTCAATGCCCCTGCCGGAAAAAAGATGAAACAGCTCTATCCGGTAATAAAAAATGCTCCGTGGATAACTCAATTCCAGTGGCACAATACACAACCTGAAACCAGAATTTTCATGCTTGACTAAAATAACTCCCCTTTTCTGCCGGAAACTTCATCAAGTCCCAGTTTGCTCCACGCTTTCGGGGTGGCGACTCTGCCGCGTGAGGTACGCACCAGATAGCCGTGCTGGATAAGAAACGGTTCATAAACATCTTCAAGAGAATCCTCATCCTCACCGGTGGAGACCGCGATATTTTTCAAGCCCACCGGACCGCCGCGGAAGTTGCTGATTATCACTTCAAGGATGCGCAAGTCCATTTCATCAAGTCCGTCACGGTCGATTTGAAGCATTTCCAGCGCATTTGCCGCCACTTCGCCGGTGATCATGCCGTCTGCTTTGATCTGGGCGTAATCGCGCGCACGGCGCAGCAGATTGTTGGCTATACGCGGAGTTCCGCGGCAGCGGGAAGCGATCTGATGGGCGCCGTCATCATCCAGAGGAACATTCAAAATGGATGCAGAGCGTTTGAGGATCTCTTTGAGACTTTCTGTATCATAATAATCCAGACGCATGTTGAGACCGAAGCGGGCGCGCAGCGGGGCGGAGATCATTCCCAGTCTGGTGGTGGCACCGATAAGTGTGAAGCGCGGAACATTGAGCCGCACGGAACGCGCTCCGGCACCCTGTTCAAGCATGATGTCGATGAAGAAATCTTCCATAGCACTGTACAGATACTCTTCCACTGTGGCGCTGAGACGGTGTATTTCGTCGATAAACAGTACGTCGCCGGGTTCAAGGGAGGTGAGCAATCCGGCAAGGTCGCCGGGTTTTTCAATGGCAGGACCGCTGGAACTTTTCAATTTGGTTCCGCGCTCGTTGGCGATGATGTAAGCCAAAGTGGTCTTTCCCAGTCCGGGAGGTCCGCAAAGCAGGATATGATCCAGTGCCTCATCCCGTTCCTTTGCGGCACGGACGAAGAGTTCAAGCTGTTCTTTGACCCGCGCCTGCCCCGGAAATTCCGAAAAAGTCGGCGGGCGCAAAGTCGATTCTTTTGCCGCATCGCGGCGGTTCAGGGTCGATGTAATGAAACGTTCACTCATATTTTCTCAAATAAAACTTGTTTTTCTGCACTTTTAGTGTTATTTTAATAAAGATATCACATTTTTTGTCAAATTACCAGTTGAAAAGCCGGAAAATCGGGATTTTTCCTTTCCGGTTTGGAAACAAAGTCAAAAAAAGGAGTAAAAAAGATGTTTGACTGCAAAATGGCGAAAAAAACTGCGGATACCATCCGCGTCCTTTCCGCAGAGGCTATCCAGAAGGCCAAATCCGGACACCCCGGTATGCCGCTTGGCTGTGCTGACTACGCGGCTGTTCTCTGGAGCAAATACCTGCGCCACGACCCCTCTTGCCCCTCATGGCTGGGCAGAGACCGTTTCATCCTGTCCGCCGGTCACGGCTCAATGCTGATTTACAGCCTGCTGCACCTTTTCAACTACGGTCTGGATATGGAAGAACTGAAAAACTTCCGTCAGTGGGGCAGCCTGACCCCGGGCCATCCGGAACTCGGTCACACCGACGGTGTCGATATCACCACCGGACCGCTGGGCAGCGGTTTTGCCTCAGCTGTCGGTATGTCCATTGCCAACCGCTACTTCGCCGCCCGCACCGGTCTGGACAAAACCGATTTCTTCGCCAACAAAATTTTCATCATCTCCGGTGACGGCTGTATGATGGAAGGCGCCACCAGTGAAGCCGCCTCCCTTGCCGGACACCTGAAACTTGATGATCTGGTCGTCTTCTACGATGACAACACCATCAGCATCGAAGGTTCCACCGGAATCGCCTTCACCGAAGATGTCGCCGCCCGTTTTGCCGCCTACAACTGGCGCGTTATCCGCTGTGACAATGCCAACGACGTCTGCCAGTGCGACGCCGCGCTTGCCGAAGCGGTCAAATCCGACGGCCGTCCGACCATCATCATCGGTAAAACCCAGATCGGTTTCGGCGCCCCGAACAAACAGGGCAAAGCCTCCGCTCACGGTGAACCGCTCGGTGATGAGGAACTCGCAGCTCTGCGCGCCAATCTGAACTACACTGAAGCGCCCTTCACCGTCGCCGAAGATGTCAAAGCCTACTGCGCCGCCTGTGTCGCCGACAGCAAAGCCAAAGCCGCTGAATGGAATGCCAAATTCAAAGCATTCTGCGATGCCGATGCGGAAACGGCCGCTCTTATCGACAAATACGTTTCCCAGGCAGTTCCGGAAAATATCCTCGAAGAACTGCTCAAGGTCGCTCCCGTTGAAAAACCGGTCGCTTCCCGCGCCAGCAGCGGTGCCATTCTTCAGAAAGCCGCTGAACTCGTTCCCGCGCTCTTCGGCGGTGCCGCCGACCTTGCGCCTTCGACCAAGAGCGATATCAAAGGTGAAGCGGACTTCTCACCTGCCAACTACGGCGGCCGCAACATCCACTTCGGCGTCCGCGAACTGGCGATGGGTCTTGCCGCCAACGGTATGGCTGCCAACGGAACTGCCATTCCTTACAGCTCGACCTTCTTCGTCTTCTCTGACTACATGAAACCCGCCATCCGTCTGGCGGCGATTCAGAAACTGCACCAGATCTACATTTTCACCCACGACTCCTTCTACGTCGGTGAAGACGGTCCCACCCACGAGCCGATCGAACAGATCGCCATGCTCCGCAGCATTCCGGGTGTCACCGTCATCCGTCCGGCTGAAGCGCACGAAGTCGCCGGTGCCTGGGCTGCGGCTCTGAAAGCCGACGGTCCGGTCGCTCTGCTGCTGACCCGTCAGGATCTGCGTCCGTACAGCGAAGAAGCCGCCAAGAATGTCAACGTCGAACGCGGTGCCTTCGTCGTCAGTGATGATGAAGACTTCGACCTCATCCTGCTTGCCACCGGTTCCGAAGTGAATCTGGCGCTGGATGCCGCCGAACTGCTCCGTCAGGAAGAGATCAAAGTCCGTGTGGTCTCCATGCCCTCATGGGAACTCTTCCTCCAGCAGGATTTCGATTATCAGGAAGAAGTTCTGCCGAGCTACTGCGGCGCGGTCGTTTCCATCGAAGCCGCCAGCACCTTCGGCTGGGAACGCTTCACCGGCCTGGAAGGTCTCAATATCGGTCTGGATCACTTCGGTGCCTCCGCTCCCTACAAAGTGCTTGCTGACAAATTCGGCTTCACTCCGCAGGGTATCGTTGACCAGATCAAAGATTACTTCAGCTGTGATGACTCCGACTGCACCTGCGGCGACGATTGCCACTGCGAAGATGGCAACTGCGACTGCGGTCCGGACTGCACCTGCACCTGTCAGGATAAGTAATCCGGCGATGAGCTGTAACTGATAAAAAACGGCACAATGGGCGGGGGAAACTCCTTCCATTGTGCCGTATTCATAAGAGCAACCAATCTCACTGGGAAATAAAAAATGTCTGGAATTTTCAAAGCCTACGATATCCGCGGCATCTATCCGGCGGATATAAATGAAGATATCGCCTACGCCATCGGCAGAGCGTATGTCACCTTTACCGGAGCAAAAAAGATCGTCATCGGCAGAGATATGCGTCCGCATTCACAGCAGCTTTTTGACGGGATTTCCAAAGGAATCACCGATCAGGGCGCCGATGTGATCGACCTCGGATTATCCTCGACCCCGCAGAGCTACTTTGCCAACGGCACCCTCAAAGCCGACGGCAGTGTGATGATAACCGCCAGCCACAATCCCGGCGAATGGAACGGATTCAAACTCTGCAAAGCCAATGCAGTTCCCATCAGCGGCGCAACCGGCATCATGGAGATCCAGAAGATTGCGGAAAGCAAAGCGTGGAGCGAACCGGAAAAGAAAGGAACCGTTTCCACCTTTGATATCACCGGAATGTACGGTGAATTTCTCCGCTCATTTGCCAAAATCGACCGCAAACTCAAAGTCGTCGTCGATTACGCAAATGCAATGGGATTGTATGAGATCGCAGGTATCAGAGATCTGTTCGATATCGTGCCGATGTACGATGAAATGGATGGAACTTTCCCCAATCACGAGGCAAATCCGCTCAAACTCGACACCCTCAACGATATCTGCGCCAAAGTAAAAGAGGTCAAAGCCGATTTCGGCGCCGCATTTGACGGCGATGCCGACCGCTGCGGATTTATTGATGACAACGGCGAAATCATTCCTATGGACCTTTTCACTGCCCTGATCGCTCAGGATATCCTTGCCAAAGGTCCGGCGACCATTCTCTACGACCTGCGCTCAAGCCGCGCGGTCAAAGAGTGCATCGAAGCCAACGGCGGCAAAGCCATTCAGAGCCGTGTTGGTCACGCATTCATCAAAAATCAGATGCGGGAAAATGATGCGGTCTTTGCCGGAGAACTTTCCGGTCACTACTACTTCAAACAGAACTTCACCGCCGAATCCCAGGGTTTGGCAATGATAATGCTTGCCAATCTCATCTGTGCAAAAAATCAGCCGCTTCATGAATTGATCGCTCCGCTGAAAAAATATTACGCCAGCGGTGAAATCAACTCCAAAGTTGCCGATGTCGCCCCGATCCTTGCAGAAATCAAGGCGAAGTACACCGACGGTCACATGTTTGAGCTTGACGGAATTTCCGTTGAATATGACAACTGGTGGTTCAACGTCCGCTCATCCAATACCGAACCGCTGCTGCGTCTTATCGTCGAAGCGGATACCAAAGAACTTATGGAAGAAAAACGCGACGAACTGCTCGCAATCATCCGCAAATAAAGGATTTTGCCCGTGGCTGAATACTTTGATATCTATGATGAAAGCGGCAGACACCTCGGCACGGCGCCGCGCAGTGAGTGTCACGGAAATCCGGCATTGATACACTGTACCGCGCATGTAGCGGTGCTTCATCCGGAAAACGGAAAACTGCTTTTGCAGAAACGGCGCATGGATAAAGATATTCAGCCGGGCAAATGGGATACTGCCGTCGGCGGTCACCTGGATGCAGGGGAAACCTTTGAATCCGCCGCCGGACGGGAGTTATCTGAAGAACTTGGTGTAAAAGGTAAAGTTGAACTGCTTCACCTCTTTGACAGCAAGATACGCAACTTGATCGAGTCGGAAAACACCCGCGTTTTCGGAGTGAAACTTGCCGGTCCCTTTGACTTTCAGCGCTCGGAAATCGACGACGTGCGCTTCTTTTCCGCTTCAGAACTGGAAAACCCGGAATACAGAAAAGAGTTCACACCCAATCTGCTCGTTGAGCTTGAAGATTTGAAAAAGTGCGGCTTTTACCCTGCGGAATAAACCGTTTTCATATCTTCTGATGCAGGTAGTGACCGCGGGTTTCCGGAAGTTTCCACGCCATGACAAAGGAAAATACCGCCAGAACCGACACGATGCAGAAAAGCGTGAAATAGGCGTCGGATGAATAAATTTCCACTCCTGAAGGCAGTTTGACCTTTTCAAAACTGTCCAGCAGAAGACCGATGAGCTGGGAGCATACCGCAACGGCAAGATAACCGAACATATTGGTCACCGCCGCAGACTGCGCCATGATGTCTTTTGAATTGAACTCCTGCATCACCATCGCAAATATCGGCGGTATCCCCGCCGCCACCGCAAACATGCAGTAGATCACCGCAAACACCCACCCTGAGAAGTGGAAATATATCGCCGCCGCCATAAGAACACTGCCTGCGGCACACACTCCGCACGCCGCAAGCACCAGCGGACGGCGGCGGTTGCCGGTGAGCCGGGTGAAAAAACTTGCCGTAAGCATCGTGAACATGCAGACTGAAGTAAGGATGAATATCACCGTTGCCGCACTGGCGGAGGAGTATCCGGCAAAATCCTCAAGGAACTTCTTGCCGAAAACCGTCTGGATGATGAAGTAGGTGGAAAAGTTCACATTGGAACAGAATATCACCAGCCAGCTCAACGGATTGGCAAGCACATGTCTGAACGGCTTGAGTGACCACGAAGTTTCCGGGACCGGCGGAAGTTCGGACTTGCTTTTACCGTAAAGGAAAAATCCGTAAACGACCACACACAATAGCGCCGCACCGATAAGCACATGCCGCCACGGGAACACCTGACATAGCCGCTCAAAGGGCAAAGACCCCATCAATCCGCCGCCGTAACCGCAGAAATAGGCGATGCCGAAAAGAACCGCGTAATTTTTGCGTCCGAAAAGACGGTCAGTCTCGCGTACCAGACTCAGATACATGGCACTGGCGCCGATACCGGTGAGCATACGGGCAAGATAAAGCATGTATATATTGCTGCAAAGCGGGAACATCAGCGAGCCTGCGGCAAGGATCATTCCGCCGACAGCCACCACCCGCGCTCCGCAATAGCGGTCGACCATCACTCCGGAAACAAGCTGAAAAATGGCGTAAGTGTAGATATACGATGCTCCCAGTGTCGCCATCTGCGTGGCACTCAAGCCCAAATCCTGAACAAGGGTGTTGTAGATCGTTCCCGGCAGTGCAGTGCGCTGGAAGTAGGAACAGGCGTAGATAAGCAAGATCGGCACAAAGAGCCGGAATGCGTGCTTTTTACTGAAAATTTCCTGCCACATCGACATGATAAAATTCTTTCTGTAAGGTTATGAAGGGAATAAACACTTTTATAATGTACCACAGAACTGTAATTTTTTCAATATTCCGCTTGCAAAAAATGGTTTTGTGCAGTATCTTTTACAGTGGAGTATTTTGCAATATGGAAAAAACGATTTTCTTTGACAACGCCGCGGCAGTGAAGCCTTATGATGAAGCATTGGAGTGCTTCGCCGCAGAATCGCGTACACACTATGCCAATTCTGAAGCGGTGAATCTGCTTGCTTATCAGGCGCGCAAAGCACTTGATGAAGCGGCGGAACGGCTTTCATCTGTCCTCACCGGCAGCAGAGCACATCCGGTGATCTGGGGGAACTCCGCAACGGAACTTTTCCGTATCGCAGCATCGTTTCCGGAGTTTGTTTCCAGCCGCGCAACGGCACTTGAACACCCGGCGCTGACGGCAAATCTGAAAAAATTCACCGCTTACAGCCGGATACCGGTCACGTCAGAAGCGGAACCGGATTTTTCAAATTGCACGGAAAAAGCCGGTTTATGCGCTTTTTTTCAGGTTCAGAGTGAACTCGGTATCATCCAGAATACGGAAAAACTTTTTTCCGGAGCCAATGCCAGGTGTCTGCTCACCGATGCGGTACAGGCGGCGGGCAAGATTCCGACGGATAAAAACGCGGATATCATCATCATTTCCGGAGTGAAATTCGGTTCTCCCGGCGGAGCGGCTATGCTCCTTGCTCCGGAAGGGGAATTTACGGCAAAACTCCTTGAACACGCTGAAAAAATGCGTAAAACCGATTACGCGCTATCCCGTGTCAGCGTTCCTTTGATGCGGGCAATGACTCTTGCCGCTGAAATCGCCGTATCAAAGATGAGCGAAAGGACAAAACGCATTTCCGGACTCAACACCCTTATCCGTGACGGAGTGCAGAAGTTCGGAATCGTCCCGACTCTGCCGCCGGGAACTGCCGTATCCCCCTACATCCTCAATCTCATGCTGCCGACTCAGGAGGCGGCAGTCGTCGTGCGCGCTCTGGGACAACTGAATATTTTCACCGCCGCCGGAAGTGCGTGCAGTGCCGAAACGAACACCCCCTCGCCCGCACTCGGCGCAATCGGAATAAAAGGGAAAAAAGCGTTCCGGGCGCTCCGGTTGAGTTTCTGGGAGGAAAACTCTTATGAAGATGGAAAAATTTTCCTTTCCGGACTGGAAAATGTGTTGAAAAATTACTGACAAGGTACTATTTTAAGTTTCTGCAACTTTCAACCCAAAAAGGATAGATAAATATGCTCAAAAAACTGCTTCCTCTCCTGCTCTGCATCACCTGCGCAACAGCATCCGTCAACGCCGAAGTGATCGAAGTCCGTAAAAAATCAGCACTCAACCCGACAGTAAGCTGTGCAGGAGTCGCGGGCGACCCCGCATTGGGCAACGAACTTAAACGGTTTCTTTCCGTCTGCGGCTGGTTCGATGCCGCTGCTCCGGGGAAAACTGCGGATTACACCGTCAAAGCTGAAAGAGCCGGAGCTTTTGTGAATGTGCATATTTTCCGTGGAACTGCAAGAGTGACCGGATGGCGCTTCCCCGTCTCATCCGTCCCGCGTGAAACGGCAAAAGCTATCGTTGACACCATCATTGAACGGGTCTTTGAACAGTTGAAAGTGCGCGGTTTCTGCCGCAGTAAGATCGCCTTCTGTGCGGCAACCTCCCCCGGTGTGCGCAACGTATTCATCTGTGATATCGACGGCGGAAACGTTCAGCAGTTGACCAATTACCGCACCCTTAACGTTGAACCGGGCTGGAGTCCCGACGGCAGAACCGTCTTCTTTTCCCGATACGGCAGAACCGGTATAGATATCATTGAAACGACTGTTGCCACTCCGCGCAGAAGCCGGATAATTTCCTCATTCCGCGGAATCAATACCGGAGCGGCAGTATCTCCGGACAACCGGCAGATGGCTGTTATCCTCAGCCCCGATCATCAGGTCGATCTCTATTTGCTGGGTATCAGCAACCGTTCCCGCCGCCGCCTGACCAGAGGTATCGCCGTTGAAGCCTCCCCCTGCTGGAGTCCCGACGGCAGACGGCTCGCCTTTGTCAGTGACCGCAACGGCAATCCCCGCATCTTCGTCTGCAACGCTGACGGTTCCGGTCAGACGATGCTCCCGAAAATCGCTGAGGGCGCCGACGCGGTCACCCCCGCATGGAGCGGCGACAACAAGATCGCTTACGCCACAAGGATACGCAGTACCGGAAACTATGTATTGGCGGTTTACGATATGAAAACCGGTGAAAACAAAGTCATCACCAAAGGTGCCGGCAGCTGGGAATCCCCCGGATGGGCGGCGGATAACCGTCAGGTGGTCTGCAAACGTACTGTCAACGGCAAATCCTCACTCTGGATAGTCGATACCAGAAACGGCAGAGAACGCGAACTTCTGCGTACCGGCAGCAGACTTTACGACCCGGCATGGTCACCCTGTACCAAACGGTGAAGTAAAAATATGTTTGACACAGCATCCTATATCGACTCTCTGGATATGTTCGGTATCCGCCTCGGTCTGGCGGCGACTGAACAGCTCATGGAAAAAGCCGGACACCCGGAAAAAAATCTCCGTTTCATCCATATCGCCGGAACAAACGGCAAAGGTTCCACCGGAGCGATGATCGAAAGATGTCTCCGGAATGCGGGGTTATCCACCGGATTTTATACTTCTCCGCACCTCATTGATATCAGAGAGCGCTTCCGCATAAACGGCAAAGCGGTCTCAGTGGAAAAATTCAACACGCTGGGTGAGGAACTTGCAAAAACTGCCGGCGGTGACCGTTACAGTTATTTTGAGTTCGCCACGGTTCTGGCAATGAAGATTTTTGCCGATGCAAAAGTCGATGCAGTGATCTGGGAAACCGGATTGGGCGGCAGACTCGATGCCACCAATACAGTCACTCCCGAAGCAGCCATCATCACCAATATTGCCCTTGACCATCAGAGTCATCTGGGCAATACTCTTGAGGCTATTGCGGGAGAAAAAGCACATATCATCAAAGCGGGCAAACCCTTTTTTCACGGAGTTCTGCCCGAAGGAGCAAAAGAGGTGATTTATTCACGGGCAAAGGAGATGAACAGTGCGATCCATCCCCCGCGCGCCGCAGTTCCGGAAATATCCGGATTTGACGGGGTCTGTCAATGCTTTGATTATGACGGAAGAAAAATATACCTTGCGCTCCCCGGCAGGATGCAGAGGGAAAATTTCCGCATCGTTTACGAGGTGCTGGACTGTTTTTCAAAGGCATGGAATTTTTCCCTTGACACTGCCCTTGAAGGGTTGAAAATGGTGCGCTGGCCCGCCAGATTCCAGCATGTGGGTAATGTCATCATCGACGGCGGACACAATCCTGACGGGGTGCGGGCGCTTGCTGAGTCGGTGACGGAACGTTATCCGGAAGAAAAGTTCCTTGTGGTCTACGCCGCATTCGGCGACAAACATGCTCCGGAGTGTCTGAAATATCTGGAAAAGTTCGCCGCAAAATTCATCTTCACCGTTCCCGGCGCCCACGGCAGAGCGCCATATACTCCGGAGGAGCTTGCCGGATTGACCGCCGTACCTGCAACAATAGAATATGACCCTGCCCAAGCGATAAAAAAAGCGGTATCGCAAAACGGATACCGCGTGATCGTTTCAGGCTCACTCTATCTGGCAGGAACCGCCCTTGAACAGCTGCTGCCCCCCGACGAAGTGCTGGATGTTTAGTTTGTACGGATGTGTACGGAACTGTACGGATGTGTACGGAGGCCCGCTGCTGAAATCACTTCTGACAGCAGCGATCACCTGATGCTGATAAATGCAGGCAGAAACCTCACACATCGGGATCGACATCACTTTTTCCGCTTTTGTTTACGCACATCGCACATCCGTTCTGCGAAACCGCCATTTTCCGCAAACATATTTGCCTTGCTTTGGATCTGGCGTTTCAAAAAATAACCTGCTGTATCAATCAACAGAACTGCCCCATTGGCAACTAATACGGATTTGTGCGGAACTGTGCTTGAAGATCCGAAAAAACGCTGTTCAGCCCATGCAATAAACTCTTTGAATTCTTTTTTACAGCTGATGCGACGACTGACAAATTCTGTATAAAGAAACTCATCTTTGCTCCAGAGTTTTTCACCATGCTGGCGCAGATAATCTTGATAATCAAGCTTCAGTTCCTCAAGAGAAGCTCTGGCAACATTATACAAGTTCAATTCCAGCTTGACAGAAGTTGCCGCGTCAACAGAACCTTCGGCAATATTCTGCACCCCCGATCGAGCGGCTTGCACCATCTGATCACAAGTGCGGCTCTCTTTGGGAATATACAATTCCACAAAATGCACTGTAATATCATATACCAACTGCGCAAGTTGAAAAGACTTCAATCGATGATAACCACCTGACGGCAGAAGGAGCTCCATGAATCTATCCGTACTCATCCGTACTCATCCGTACTCATCCGTACTCATCCGTACTCATCCGTACCCGACTCAATTCAGCAGGGAACCGGTCAGTTCACTTGCTGATCTGATTCCGTGACGGTCACAATACTCATTGATAAAGTCGATCACCTTCAACGGAGTGTACGGGTCGACAAAGTTCGCAGTTCCCACCGCGACTGCCGTTGCTCCTGCGATCATAAACTCCACCGCATCGGCTCCGCAGGAGATACCCCCCATGCCGATAATGGGAATTTTCACCGCTTTATAAACCTCGTTCACCATGCGGATGGCGACCGGCTTGACCGCAGGACCGGAAAGTCCGCCGGTTCTGTTGGCGATTTTCGTCCGGCGGGTCTCGATGTCGATCGCCATTCCGGAAAGGGTGTTTATCAGTGACACTGAGTCACTGCCGCACGCTTCGGCAATGCGGGCAAACTCCGCAATGCTCGTCACATTGGGGCTGAGTTTGGTGATAAGCGGCAGCGTTGTCGCTTTACGGACAGCGGAAATCACCTGTTCGGCAAGGCGCGGGTCGGTTCCGAATGCGGCTCCGCCGGCTTTGACATTGGGGCAGGAAATATTGATTTCCAACGCGGTGATATCCGCTTTGGCTTCCGCTTCAAGCTGTGCGGCAACTTCCGCATATTCCTCAACGGTCTTGCCCCAGATATTGACGATTATTTTTGCTCCGGTCTTTTTTACTCCGGGCAGATAGTGTTCGTCATGCAGAAACTTATCCACGCCGGGTCCCTGAAGTCCGATGGCGTTGAGCATTCCCCCCGTGACTTCCGCCACCCGCGGAGTCGGATTGCCGTCCGAAGGAACACTGCGGATACCTTTTACCACGATCGCACCCAGTTTTGATATATCGTAAAACGCTGCATATTCCAAGCCGTAACCGAAAGTTCCGGAGGCGGTCATCACCGGATTTTCAAGCTGAAATTTTCCAAAATCTATTTTAAGGTCTGCCATAATAATATATCACTCCGTATAAATATCCGCAAGTTTGAAAACCGGACCGTCAGCACAGCTGCGCGCATACATCCACTCGCCCGGATGCGCATGGTCATTAACTTTCACCACACAGCCGAAACATGCTCCGACACCGCAGCACATGATGTGGTCAACACTCAATTCACCGTCAAGCCCCTTTTCCCGGAGCAGTTTTGCCAGCGCCATAAGCATCGGATGCGGGCCGCAGCCGTAGAAAAAGAGTTTTTTTCCGGCGTATTGCGCAAGCAGTTCCGGAAAAAGGTCGGTGACCCTGCCCTTTGTCCCTATGGAACCGTCATCAGTGGCAACTTTCACATCGAATCCGGCATCGGCATACTCTTTTGTCAAAAGAATATCTTTTTCACTGCGTGCGCCAAGCAGAAGGACTCCGCCGTTTCTGCTCTGACGGGTGAGCATGAAGGTCGCCGCCGCGCCGTAACCGCCGCAGACCGCAACCGGCACAACATCTTCGGCAGGGGCGGAAAATCCTTTGCCGCATGGTCCGATAATGTCGCAGACGGTTCCCTCTTTCAAAGTTGAAAGGGTCTCTGTCCCCTTGCCGACCACCTTGTAAACGATGGTGAGTTTGCCGTTTTCAGCGTTGTGGATGCTGAAGGGACGGCGCAGGATATTGTCGTTGCGCTCATCAATGCGGATATGGACAAACTGTCCGGGGCAACTTTTATGAGCGATTTCAGGAGCATCAAAAACTGCCCTGAAGTAATCCCCGTGCATACGGGAATTGGAAATGATTTTACACTCTGACATATATTTTACCTCAATTCAAATATGGATTGTGTTTTTTCTCAAAACCGATGGTCGTTTCACCGCCGTGACCGGGGTAGACGGTCAAATCATCGGGCAGCACGAGCAGTTTACCGGTAATGGATCTCATCAACTGAGCGTAGTCGCCGCCGTAAAGGTCGGTCCGACCGATGGAACCTGCGAACAGGGTATCGCCGACGATAAGGAACTTCTCCTTACCGTCATCAAAAAGAAATCCGCTGCCGCCTCTGGTGTGTCCGGGCAGGGAAATCACCGTGCAGTTGGAAATTTTGTCAAAGTCCGAAACTTCCGGCAGATCATCAGCGGGGGGGAAATACGGTTCAAGTGCGTTTTCTTTACTCATATACATATCGTGGTCACCGGGAGCAAGCTCAACTTTGCTGATATTGAGCGCTTTTGCAACTTTTCCCGCCGCCGAAATATGGTCGATATGGGCGTGGGTGAGCAGAAGTCTTGCCGTTTTGAAGGGGAATTTCTTTGCTTCGGCAACGATAACATCTGCTTCTGCGGCAGGGTCGATGACGAAAAGTTCTTCCGTTTCCGGCATAAAGACCAGAAAGGAGTTGGTGGCAAATGCACCGAGGGGCATGATTTTAAGTTCCATAAATTTCACTCCACTGTAAAAATGATATTTTTTATCTCTGTACTGTTTATTTCACCTGCGATCTTCAACAGCCACTGGAAAGCTGACGGCTGGATAAAAACAGGGTAAACGCCAAGCTGAAACGACATTCCGACCGTTCCGTTTCTGTTGATGACAAAATCGTGATTGAACGCAACCGCTTTTTGAGAAATCAGCCCCGATGCAGGAGTGCGGCAGAGTTTGAAGTTTTCCGGAACGGAAATAAAATAATTCAAATCGACAGATTTTTCCTTGCTGAAAACTATCGGAGCAAACCGCTTCTTTGCAGGCAGAGCAATCAGCGAAGCAAGTTTATCGTATTCCGGCAGGGCAAAGGTGACAAATCTGCCGTTGCGGCGGGCAAAATCCGGTATCTGCAAAGAGATTTTCAACTGGTAATCATCTTTGACATCGCCGTTAAATTCAGCAGAAACCACCTTTGCTTCAGGCGAAATTGATGCGGAAATCTTTTCAAAATACTGCTTTTTCAATTCCGGGGTAAAACGGGAAAAGCGGAGTTTTTCACTTTCAAGTTTATCACCATGATAGCAGTATTTCAATTCAACTGCGGCAGAAAGATCGGCGGCAAGGGCAATATTGCAGAAAATGACAGTTGAACTTGCATTTTCCTGCATAAAAAGCATTCTCAAGCCATCTTTATTCAGGGCGATATTGTTGGTGCTGTGCAGAACACCGGGAGTGCCGTACAAGCCGGAGTCATTCAGATAACACTCATATTCCGGCAGATAAAGCAGAAGTTTGGTAAAGAGATTTTCCGGATACTCCTTCAGATTCTTCCACATCTGGGTAAAAGCCGGTGTGGAGGTCGCAGGGATAAACTCAAAGGCGATATTCTGCGACTTGAGCATTGCCGCCAGCAATACAGCCTTATCCACACTGTTGCCGTAACCGTCGCGCAAAGTTGTCTGCGGCAGGGAATACTCCTGAAAATACATTCTGTTCAATGGCAGATCGACGTCGCGGATATGGGTGTAAATATATTTTTCAAGAGCGTAAGCGATGCTCAGTTTGCGCATTTTTTCCTTTCCAAGCCGCTCAACATCCCCGTCGCCGATATATACGGGGAGGATATCGGGAGCTTTCGCGGCGATCTTCGCGGCAAGTTCCCCGATATCAGCTGAAGCATTATCAACTTTTTCCTGTGCGGTCTTGCAGACTTTATTGTAATATTCAGCCAGATTTCCGGCGGAAATACGCACCGTCGGCACAAAATATGAGTAATCCGGCTGTCCCGGTTCATGCGGACGGCGCAGACAGTTGTCCGCACTGAAACGGCGTATTATCCGTTTGCCGCCGAAGGTGGAGGAGTCTTTCACATTTTCCGGAACCGGAGAGACCGCAAGTGTCATTTTCGCCGGATGCTCAATTATCAATTCTTTGTGACGGACGGGGGTATCGTCTTCAGTGATGAACTTTGCGCTGAAAAATCCTGCCGTTTTTGACGTCAGTTTTTCCGTACACTCAATAATGCTGCCCGGAGCGGCACCGGGAAAGGATATCACCGCCAGTTTGCGTTTGAAATAACGCGGGGCGGCGGCGAGGGATTTATCATCCATGATATTGATCTCTTTGGGCGAAAGAGTGAACTTTTTTCCCTGCGCATTGGTGACAACGGCGGAAACGTCAAGTTTTTCCAGACCGTCTGTGAACTTCAGCGTGCGGTTGGCAAACTCCTTGACAGCGCTGTAATTGTGCAGTTTGTGGGTATATGTGCGCGTCAGGGTCATATTTTCCGCATCTCTGATATCGCAATGCAGGATATGATTGAGATATTCACTGTCTGCTCCGTCTGCGGTATAAGTGCGTTCTTTTGAAATCACCGGAAGTGTCTGCAAAACCTTGCGGGTCACTCCGGCGGCGGCTTTGAATTTGCCGTAATCTTCCGGGGATATAAGCATGGAGTCAACGGCAAAAAAGAAGTTTTCAGTAAAACCCTCTTTGCCGGAGAAGTTTTCAAGTTTCATCCGGAACAATCCCTTTTCATTCAAATTGCGCTTTTCCGGCAGGGTGAGGGAAAATCCGGCAGTATCGAAGTTTACGCGGATACTCTCTCTGACCGCTCTGGGGAGCGCTTTGAGTGGGAAGCGGCGCTTTGCCAATCCGGTATGGGTAAAAACTGATTCAAGCAGTCCGAAAACGGCACTGCCGCGCGGCACACTCACCAGCGAAGGCGCACCGCTGTTTTGGAAAAGTCCGCCTGCTTTATACTTGAGAGTGACCGCAAGCTCTTTGCTCATATCGCGGATATTTTCGGGGGTGACGGTGACACTTTCAAGCTCCGCATCAGGCAGAATCTTCCGGACACGGGATGAAAAGAAGTTGCGGATATCCTCCTTTGTCCAGCGGGAAAAAGCATCGCGGTACATCTGATCGTAAATGCCGGAAAAGTTCAATTTTGAAGTTATCTTCACCCCGTCAACGATATCCGCCTGAGTGTGGATATCAAGCAGATGATCTTCAGCTTTTTCCGCAGGAGCAGTACGGAGCGTGTCGCCTTCAGGCTTGGCGGCAAGGAAGGAATCCCCTGCAAGATATCCGGGGAAAAGTTCGGTGGTGGTCTCAAAAGTCGGGTCCATGAGGATATATTCCCCGTCAGCGTTTTCCACTCCGGCAATGGCATGATTGAAGTAGATATTCGGCACTTCCTTATCCTTGGGAGTTCCGGACATGAAAAGCACCGGATGCGCCTTCAATCCGGCAATTCTCAGCATCGCAACAAGCAGTGCCGCCTTGTCGCGGCAGACTCCGTGACGGCGCTCAAAGGTCTGATCGACATCGTGCGGCTCATATCCCGGAGCTGTATCTTCATCAGTGATCCCCGTATAGCGTATCTGCTGTGAAACGAACTGGAAAAGAGCGGTTATTTTTTCCATATCACTCTTTTTTCCGGCGGTCAGTCCGGCAACACGCTTACGCATATTGTCATTGACTTTCGCAAGGCGCGGAGCGCAGAGTTTATCATACCAGCGGGATATATCCTCCCATGAAGCGACCGTACTGAGCAGCACCCGCTGGATACAGGTGTACATGGCGGGCATGGCACTTTCCGGAACAGCCTGCGGAACTTTGCGGGCGACCCACTTGTAAATTATCCGTCCGTCTTTCTTTTCTTCACTGAAAGATACCGTTCCTTTTTCCTCATCCTTTATACAGATGCTTTTCAGGGGCTTTTCTGCGGGCATATCGACAATGTATTCGTAATACTCTATGGGGAAATCCGCCTGAAGCACGGCAATATCGCTGAATTCTCCGGGCAGACGCGCTTTGGTGATATTTTCAAAGGAGGTCACTTCAAGAGTGTCTCCTGCTTCAAGCTCGGGAACGGTAACACTCAGCACCTTCTGGGCGGGGGCGAAAATAGCTGAATCAAGCTGACTTGACTCCGTATTGACCGAAGAATGTTTTGCCGGGTCGATCTTTATGCGCCTGCCGTCAGCTTTTACAACGGCAAGTTCTGTAACCTTGACACTCCCGTAAGCGGAGTTGAAGTGCAGAGAAAGCGTGCGCAGTTTCGTCACTCCGTCATGATTCAGCACCTTGTAGCGGCATTGGTCGGTGACGGTATAAGTTCCGTCGGCATTGACCGTGACCGTCTCCTTATCGTAAAGCAGAACGTAGGGAGCAGTCACTCCGGCGGAAAGCAAAATGCACAATATAAGACTTATGAATATAAAAATCCGTTTCATAAACACGGTTCCTCCTCTGTTGTTCAGGGTAAATTTACACCGTTTTTACCGTTTCGTCAAGGAGAAAGCGGCGATTTATTGCAAAAAAGCATTGATTTAACCGGCAATGCGATTTGAAATTAATGCAAAGTGAGTTTATATTATGAAAAATAACGAGTGTCAAAGTAAACAAACCATATAATCAAATGAGGTTTCAAATGGGACAGCAGCACAACAAGATCGAAAAACGCAACCGGCGCAAAGCATATCTCGCCCGCAAGCGTGAGCAGGTCAAAGCCCTGATCAAAAAATAATTCTTTTTTTGGTCTGCATAAAGCCGAAAACGGACTTTTGGAACATTTTCATCAAGGTCGGTTTTCGGCTTCAGTTTTTAACGGAGGTTTTTTCATGGAAGATTTTCGCACAGGTTCAGGATACGATGTCCACAAACTGGTGACAGAACGCAAACTCATTCTCTGCGGGGTGGATATCCCCTGCGAATACGGTTTATTGGGTCACAGCGACGCCGATGTGGCAGTCCACGCCCTTATGGATGCCCTGCTCGGAGCGCTGGCACTGGGCGATATCGGCATGATCTTTCCCGACAACGATCCGGCTTATGCCGGTGCCGACAGTATGGAACTGCTGAAAAAAGTCCTTGCCCTGCCGGAGATTTCCGCGTATAAAATCTTCAACTGCGATATCACCATCATTGCCCAGAGACCAAAACTTTCACCTTACCGCGAAGAAATGCGGCGCAATATCGCAAAAGTCACCGGTCTGGATATCAGCCGGGTCTCCGTAAAATTCACCACCACCGAAAAACTCGGCTTCACCGGGCGCGGCGAAGGCATCGCCGCTTCTGCCGCCGTACTTATGGGGAGATAAAACGATCATGGATTTCAAACTCACAGCTTTTGAAGCGGAAAACATGTTTGCCGCCATGCCGCTTGCCATTGAACTGCTCGATGAATCGACAGGCCGAATATCTGTTCACAGCAGCGAATTTCAAAAAAAAATAATTGGTAAATGGCAGCTTGAAATCAACGGTATCCGCCGCTCTTTCGGACAGTTCCGGCTTTCAAATCTCAATGAAGGCGAAGTCAGAGAACTGCTTTTGAGTGTGGAAGTTCCCGACCTGTGTTACGGAGAAACTGCCGTGTTGATAATCCGCTGCTTTGATGAGGCGGGAACTCTCACCGGCTGTGATCAATTCATCCTGCCGCCTCCGGCGTATGTCATGGTCCCCGCTTGCAAAGAGGAGTATTTTACAGGAGTGCGCTTCGATGTTTCCCAGGCGATGATTTCCAGCGGCAAACTCAGCGCCGTGATCGCTGCCGACGGAATGCGTGAATTGCGTTACAACGGAGTCAAACTCCTTTCTTCCGGTCCCCGTCTCGCCCTCTGGCGGGCGCAGGAGATGCCCGAAAAATTCGCGGAACTCAACCTTGACCGTATGCGCATATCCCCCGACCGCTTCGTTTCCGACGGCAGAAGCATAGAGTGTCACGCGCTGGCCCTGCCGAAAAAAATGGAACTTGATGAACTGGAATTCACCCAGCGTTTCACCCCGCAGAATGACGGTTCCATACGTTACGATATGGAGTTCGTCGTGCCGGAGTGTTTTGAAGATATCCCCCGTCTCGGCGTGGTGATGCGTCTGCCTGCGGAAATGAAAAATATCACCTTCTTCGGCAAGGGTCCCTTTGAAAATTACCCCGGCAGCTGTGCCGGAATACTTTCAACATACACCTTAAATGCCGATGAGATGTATCCGGAATACCCCGCCGCCGTTTCCGGCGGCACCCGCAGTGAAGTGCGCCGGATTGTTCTCGCGGATGATGAAGGAAAAAAACTTGAGATCACCGCCGGAAACAGCTTCAGTTTTTCCGCACTGCCCTTTTCCGAATACTCCATCGAAGATGCGGCAAAAGCGGGAAAAATGCCCGCAAGTGACGGTGAGATTCACCTGCATATCGACTGCCGTATCGGCAAAGAAAAGAGAGTATCTGCCGGATTGTACCGTCTGACCGTGTTTTTCAGGGCATAAGAGCGTTTTTTCTGCTTGAAAAACTTGAATTGACGGTGTATATTAAGCAAACGGTAGAGTATATACTAAATCCTAAGGAGAAAAAAGATTATGCGGTACATTGATCAGTTTATGGCGGCGTTCCCCTTTGAGGGGTTGACTTTCGACGATATTTCACTCGTCACTCAGTATTCAGATTTCCTGCCCCATGATACCGATGTCAGCAGTTACTTCTCCCGCAATATCAAACTCAATATCCCCTTTATCAGTGCCGCGATGGATACGGTCACTGAAAGCGAAATGGCTATCGCCATGGCACGCCTCGGCGGTATCGGCGTCATCCACAAAAACCTCACTCCGGAAAGACAGGCGGAGGAGGTTCGCAAGGTAAAACTTTACCTCAACGGTGTCATCCGCACCCCGATCGTCTTCCGTCCGGAACAGACCGTTGCGGAAATGCTCGCGGAAAAGAAACGCAAAAAATACTCCTTTTCCGGCTTCCCCATCGTTGACAACTCCGGCAAACTCGTCGGCATCATCACCAGCAAGGATATCAAATTCCTGACCGATTACAATATCAAAATCAGCGAAGTGATGACTCATAACCCGATTTCAACCGCAAACGATACCGCGATCGCCGATGCCTATCAGATCATGCTGAAAAATAAAGTCGGCAAACTGCCGATGGTCGATAAAGACGGCAAACTCACCGGACTTTTCAGTTTCCTCGATGTCCGCACTCTTATCGCCGGCGATGAACCGGCTTACAACCGCGACAGCCGTCACCAGCTGCGCGTTGCCGCCGCGATCAGCCCCTACGACGAAGCACGCGCCGAAGCTCTGGTCAATGCCGGAGTCGATGCGCTGGTCATCGACACCGCTCACGGTGACTCCAAAGGCGTTATCGAAACTGTCTCTCTCTTCAAAAACCGTTACGGCAGCAAAGTCGATATCGTCGCCGGAAACGTCGCCACCGGCGAAGGCGCCAAAGCTCTTGCCGATGCCGGAGCCGACGGTATCAAAGTCGGTATCGGTCCCGGTTCCATCTGCTCCACCCGCGTGGTCGCAGGTGTCGGTGTGCCGCAGGTTTCCGCAGTTTACGCTGTGCGCAAAGCGATCCCCGCCGATATTCCGGTCATTGCCGACGGCGGAATCAAACAGACCGGCGACGTTGCCAAAGCGATCGCGGTCGGTGCTTCAAGCGTTATGATGGGTTCCGCGCTTGCCGGTACCAGCGAATGCAACGGCGAAGTGATCCTTCATCAGGGCAGAAGCTACGTCACCTACCGCGGCATGGGTTCTCTTGAGGCGATGAAGTGCAACAAAGGCAGCCGTGAACGCTACGGTCAGGATGATGTGGAAGATGATGCAGAACTCGTGCCTCAGGGTATCGAAGCGATGGTTCCCTTCCGCGGGGCCGTCCGCAACGTTATCCACCAGTTTGTCGGCGGTCTGCGTTACAGTCTGGGCTACTGCGGAACCCGTACCATTCCGGAATTGCAGGAAAGAGCCAAAGTGGTGCGCGTCAGTGCCGCAGGTCTGCGTGAAGCGCATCCGCACGACGTGGTCATCACCAAAGATGCTCCCAACTACTCATCCAACTCCATCTGAGAGTAACAGAAAATGAAAAAAATCCTGCTTGCTCTGCTTATAGGCGTTTCAGCGGTGCTTTCCGCCGCTGAACTGCGTATTGCAGTGGTCGATCTTGACCGGGTTTTCAAGTCATACTACAAAAGCCGCATTGCCGAAGATTTTCTCAATCAGCAGGCGGAAGCCGCCCGCACCTATATGAGCCAGCTGAACAGCCAGCTTGAATCCCTGCGTGCCGAAGCGCGCAGACTGGGAACAAACGCTCTCAATCCGGCATTGAACGATCAGGCGCGGAAAAAAGCCGCTGATGATGCCGATGCCGCACTGGCAAAGGTCAAATCCAAAGAGACGGAAATTTCTCTTTATGCCAACGAGCGCCGCCGTGAATTTATGCGGCTCCAACAGGAAAAACGCGACGCGATAGTCAAGGATATCCGGCAGGAGATCAAACGGCGCGCCGCCGCCGGAAATTATGCATTTGTGCTTGATTCTTCGGGCAAAACGACTTCCGGACTGCCAGCTGTTGTTGTTTTTCCGGCGAAGCATGATATATCCGACGAAGTTATCCGGGAACTGAACCGTACTGCATCCAAACCCAACGGGGGAAATTGATTATGAAACAGATCGTAATGACCGCTGAAAAAATCGCTGAGATCACCGGAGGAACTCTCTACGGTGACCCGAAACGCGAAATCAATGAAGTATCCGGTATCAAAGATGCCGCCGCCAATCACCTGAGCTTTGCCGGAAATAAGAAATATGAGGAGCTGCTCAACAGCTCCGCAGCCGGAATCGTTCTGGTAAATAAAGATCTGGCAAATGTTTCCACAGAAAACCGCACCATCATCGTCTGCGATAATGTCGATTATGCGTTTGCCAAAGTTACTGCGCTTTTTGCGGAAGAGCCTCCGGCACCGGTACCGGGTATCCACCCGACAGCGGCGGTCGATCCGACTGCGGAGATAGGTGAAAACGTTTCCATCGGCGCCAATGCGGTTATCGAAGCG
Organism: Lentisphaerota bacterium; assembly: GCA_015061615.1. Classification (GTDB taxonomy): domain Bacteria; phylum Verrucomicrobiota; class Lentisphaeria; order Victivallales; family Victivallaceae; genus UBA1784. The sequence goes on along the minus strand of SUWE01000007.1, from coordinate 22,697 downwards.
GGTGCAAAAATCGGTGACAATGCCGTTATAGGTGCGCTCTGCTATATCGGTCACGATGCCGCTGTCGGAGCAGGAACGGTTCTTTATCCCGGTGTAACGGTCATGTACCGCTGTACGGTCGGCGCAAAATGTATCATCCACCCGGGAGTTGTCATCGGCGGCGACGGTTTCGGCTTCGTCCCCGGTCCCAACGGACTGGTCAAGGTTCCCCAGACCGGTATCGTCACCATCGGCAATGATGTGGAAATCGGTGCAAACACCACCATTGACCGCGCACGTTTCGGCAAAACAGTCATCAAAGACAATGTCAAGATCGACGATCAGGTCATGGTCGCACACAACGTGGTCGTCGGCGAAAGCTCGATTCTGGTAGCCCAGTGCGGAATCGCCGGCAGTGCCGAACTCGGCAGAGGTGTCATCATCGCCGGTCAGGCGGGAATCAACGGACATATTTACATCGGTGACGGCTCACAGGTCGCCGGAACAAGTTCCGTGGTGAAAACACTGCCGCCGGGTTCGATCGTGGTCGGAACCCCTGCGGAGTCGCAGAGAGAATTCATCGCCCGCGTTGCGATGCCCAAAAAAGTGCAGAAACTTGAGGCGAAACTCAAGGAGCTTGAGGCGAAACTCAAGGAGTTGTCCAAGTGACAGCCAACAGAAAAACAATTTTGACAACGGCGGCAGTTTTTGCCGCCTTTTTACTCTCCGGAGCCGATATCCTGCTTGAAAATGCCCGCAAAGGCGACACGGAAAGTCAGGTAAAAGTTGCCAATGAATTTTTCTTCGGCAAAAACCGTAAAGTCAATCTGCCATTAGCGTATTACTGGTTCCGCAAAGCCGCAGCAAACGGTTCGGCACATGCAAGATACAACATGGCAGTGTGTCTTCAGAAGGGATGGGGATGCAAAAAGAACAGCGCCGGAGCATTCAGAAATTTTGAGCTTGCAATGAAACAGGGCATTGAGAAAGCCGCAATACGTTACGCGGAAATGCTGTACCGGGGAGTCGATGCGGAAAGTTTTGAAGATGAAAAAATTCCGGCAGTAAAGGCAGATCAGAAAAAAGCGCTCGAAATCCTCCGGCATACGGCGCAGAATGACACTGAGGCAATGGAAATACTTGCCAAATTCCTCTATATGGATGCAGAAAAAAACGGCGTTGAACTGCGCGGAGTATTGAAACGGTACACGGAAAAATCCCCGGATCCTGACCCGGAACTTCTGCTGGTCTATTCCGCATGTCTGCGTTCCGGACTGGGAGGAGTAATGCCCGATGCCGCCGCCGGAGCAAAAGTTCTGGAAAAAGCCGCGGCAAAAAATCATCCTGAGGCGATCGCACAGCTTGCAGAAATGACGCTTATGGGCTGGGGAATGCCTGCAAACAAAAACAAAGCATTGCAATTATACATGCTGGCGGTCAAACTGGGATCTCCGCGGGCAAAGACCGATGTGGCACAAATGAAACTTGCCGGAGTGTACCTGAAGCACGACCCGGCAGGAGCATTCAAACTGCTCACTGAAGCGGCAGAAAAAAAATATCCCCCTGCCCTATGCAAACTGGGTGATTGTTACGCCTTCGGCATCGGAACAGAACAGAATATGGCAAAAGCGGTATTTTACTACATGAATGCGGCGGAACGGGGCAACCGTCTGGCGGCATTCAGGATGGGTGAATTTTACCGGGACGGAGTGCATCTGCCGAAGAATCCCGCCGCCGCCTTCCACTATTTTTCCACCGCCGCCAAAGCCGGACACGCAGGAGCGATGCGCGAAGCGGGCAAAGCACTGCTGGGCAATTCAGGCATAGACCCTGATTACAAGCGGGCAATGGAGTATTTGCGCCAAGCCGCCGCCAAAGGCGACAAAGAGGCAATGGAACTGTTGCAATAATATTTAACTTTTTCGCAACTCATTGATTTGACAAATTTTTATTTGATGTTATATTAATCAGATATTACAAAAAAACAAATCATTGAGGTAAAATAATGGCTCATATTGTTGTCAGTTCTGGTAAAATCGAACGGGATACCGATCTTTGGGATTATAATGATTACATGGATGTCCTGAATGGCGGCATCACCAGTAATATATGTGTAACTGGAGGGACATTACGTGTTTCCTCTGGCGGCATTGCCAATTACACAAACATAACAGGTGGCACAGTTGATATTTACAGTGGAGCGGTGGCTGTTTCTTCATTTATTTCAGGAGGCGGCTCATTTTATATTCATTCCACAGGCGTAGCCAGTTCTATCACCATAAGAGGGGGATTGCTGCAAGTTTTTTCAGGGGGAACAGCAACCGCGATAACCTGGACTCCCTGCGAAGGTGTAGTTACAATACAAGACGGGGCAACGGTCACTTTCACCAGCAAATATCTCGGGGTTTACTATGGCAGTAAGGGTAAGCTCGTTTCCAATACGATTACAATGGAAAATAAAAACATCGGTTACAACAATGTCATGTATGTCATGGACAGCGGAGTTGTCAATAATACAACTGTCGGCGGCGGTATTTATCTGTCAGGCGGCAGACTTTATGTAAGCCGCGGCGGTATTGCAAACAATACTGTTCTGAACTCAATGGGATCAATGCTCATTTATTCAGGCGGAACTGCTAACAGCACCCGTATCTGTTCAAAAAGTGAGCTTCATGTCTACTCTGGCGGTAAAGCGTTCGATAATGTTGTATCGGGGGTCTCCGCACATATAAATGTCTATTCTGGCGGAAGGATAGACCGTTCAACCCTTACTAGCGGCTATATTGAGGTATTCAATGGCGGCATTGCCAACGACATAACCGTCAACTCAAACGGATCAATCAATGTCCGTTCAGGCGGTACAGCGACTGCAGTCAATGCCGCTTCAGGAGTAGCACTGGGAATCAATCTTGCCCAAAACACGGTCATTCAGGGTACTTACTGCGGCTCATCCTTTAACGCACAAAACGGCACAATCTCTGATATGTCGCTTTACAGTCGGGCGTATATGCTTGTATCTTCAGGTTGTACAGCTAACCGAACAACAGTAAACGAAGGAGCCACAGCTTATATTTACACTGGCGGAACATTAAGCAGTGCTACTGTCAATGCTGGCATTATTCATGTATCTTCTGGCGGCACAGCCAAAGATACGCTTCTGGAATCAGGCGGAATAATGTATGTTTCTTCAGGAGCAAATGCCAACAGCACTATTGTCAATACTGGTGCCAAGCTGTATATTCTGGATAATGGTTCAGCAACGGCGATAAAGGAAAATGGCGGTTATGTCTATTGTGCCGATGACATCGCTTTTCTTTCCAACACCATCAGCGGTATAACGGTAAGCGCCCCGATGACCGTCCACAAAAACACAACTGCAACAGATATAGACATTACAAACTACGGCATGGTATACATCGAAGGCGGAACTGCGAGCAATACGGTTGTAAATTCATTTGGGCAGATGTATATCGAAAGCGGTACAGTAAGCAATGTAACAGTAAAAAATTACGGCAGTGCGTGGGTTTCTTCTGGAGGTTCAGTAGACAATGCAATTGTATACGGCAGTATGTATGTCTATTCTGGCGGTACAGCGACAATCGCATTCAATCCGTGGCAGGGAACAGTGTGGGGGAACAGCGGCGCAAATGTCACCTTTCTGGAACGGGATGCAAATATCTACTGCGGCGGTGAAAATGCAGGATTCATTTCCAAGTACACAGCACTTTCCGATACGGTTATATCTGGAATATCGGCAGTAATCTATTCAGGTGGAACCGCTGACAACTTGACATTGGCATATGATGCTTCTGTAAAGGTTTCTGGCGGTGTAATGAGGAACACCATCATTGAAGATGGAGATATGTATATCTGTTCAGGCGGTATTGCAAGTAATACCTGCATTGAAGATGGATATATGTATATCTGTTCAGGCGGTATTGCAAGTAATGCCCGTATCATCGATGGAAATATTAATTGTGAAGACGGAATCCTTAAAGGGACGCTGGAAATTGGCGAATATTCATATGTCTACTGTTATGGCAGTGGAATTATTGATTTTACCGTTACAGACAGAAAAAGTTCTGACTCTTACCTTATAAACGATGTTTCAAGAGTTTACAACGCGAACTTCACCATCACTGTAAACGATAATCAATCCTCTGGCAAATACCGACTGGCACAGGAAGCATGGGAATTCTCTAACCCGCTGACCATCGGCAACGGCACCATAGAATTCGGCACAATTTCTGTCAATGGTGATGACCTTATTTACAACGGTGTAACCTATTCACTTGATGAAGTTGATGGCGATCTGACTCTTACCATCACAGGTGGAGCACCAGCGACAATCAAAAATGACCTTGACGGCAACGGTCTTGCTGATACGATTCTGGTTCACACCAAACAGGGTTACTCCGGAGCATGGATGACAACGGGAACTAAATCTGTTATTTTGTGGGGCAATCTCGGCAATGTCAATGACAAAGTTGAACTTGTCGGAATGGGTAATGTCAATGGCACTTCGGAAAATGGTTCTGATATCATCATGAAGATCGGCACCACCATTGCGGCATGGGTTACCGATAGCGGCAAAGTCAAGAGCTATAAGGAACTTTACACCCTCAAATCCAACATGAATATGCTCGGTATCGGTGACTTTGACGGTGACGGTGTAACCGATTACCTGCTCCGTTCAAAAACTGGCGACCTCGGATATGTCACTGGCGATGATAACAAATGGCACTATATCAAAGGTCTGGGTAAAGAGTGGAAAATCGCCGCAGTCGGCGACCTTGACGGCGATGGATGCGACGATGTGATCGTCCGTCATGATGCCGGATTCACCGGCGCTTACATGATTGATGAAAACGGTAAAATCACTTGGAGCAACCTTGATACCCTTAAAAGTGATATGACTATTGTCGGAACAGGCGACTTCAACGGTGACGGCGTGGATGACGTTCTCCTTCAGAACAAATCCAACGGCTGGGTCGGAGCTTGGCTTGTTGAAGACGGTCGTGTTGACAGCTTCATCGGTCTATGCAAAAACAAAAACTCCATTGAACAGATCGCCGACTTCAACGGTGACGGAATCGATGACCTCCGTATCCGCACCGACAAAGGCGATATCGGCGTACTTTATGTCAAAGGCGCTGATACAACCGAATGGAAATATTTCCAGAGTGTCGGTAAAGAGTGGGATACCTCGTTTGCTCTTATCTCCTGAACAGAAAGGGCGTTAATACGGATGAGTATGGATACCTGCCGTTTATCGGCTCCGTACTCATCCGTTCATATCCGTACCCATCCGTACATAACGCTCGTTCCGCCATGTATGGCGGCGCAAATGCAAAAAACAGGGGCTGAGCGCAATAAATTTATTGCAACAGCCCCCGATCATTTTACCGCTGGTGCGGATGGAGTTTTTCCATCAGTTTTTCCATTGTTTCGACTTTTTTGTGACAGGTACACCTGCCCTGCCGCTCAGAACAATCTTCAAAACCGACTTTGCCGGACAAGGCGACCTCGATTTTAGTAAGTTTACTGCTCAACTTCCAAAAGCCGCCGATAAGTACCACGATCAAGCCGAGCCACTCATAAGTTGTCATACATCCTCCGCAAGTTGGCTGTTCCACGCAAGATTCCCCGCCGCACGCAGAGCAAGATAGAATCTGCGCGCTTTGGAGCGCTCAATATACCGGTAGGGATTGTACCAGCCGTAACGGTCATTCACGCAGATAAGAGCGTTATCCAGCCACTCATCATCGGCGGTTTTTCTCTGAGCATCACTGCCGCCGGTGAAATATCTCAAATCGTGGATCCATGACGGCAGAGTGAAAGCCGGGTTGAAAGTGTCGATAACACCGCAAACGCACCCCATCCACTCAGCTCCGGTTCCGTTGCATTCGCTCATGACCAGTTCGGTGTTATTAAGCAGTTCCCTGCCGGAAAGCTGAAGGCGCTCAGCTTCAGCACGCATTTTCTTCACATCTTCAACAGTAATCATATTCCATCTTCTCCTATAATAACTTTGGGCGGCGGGTTCGGCGCCATCATCGTAATCCACGGTCCGGTAACGTCGGCAGTGGGAACATACTCCCCTTTGGCATCGTCCCAGACACATGCGCCATAAAGCGGCGTATCGGGGTCGGTTATGTCGTACATGTAATAATAGCCGCCGTATTCGCGGATGCCGATATGGAATGTGCCTTTTTTATATTGTCCCTGATTTTCGCCGAATGTGGTATTTAACACCCATTTTCCATTCACACCATCCATGCCCGCTCTTGTGACATAGAGATTACAGTCCGAAAGATCGGGACCGGCATATCTGCCGAAGTGACGGTCAAGCAGTTCGGTTGCCGCTTCAACTTTACCTGCGCCGGTTGAAATATTTACAAAAGTATCAAGCCAAATCTGCCCGTGATCGTTGTACACGGTGTTCCACGTACTGTGTAATGAACAGTAATAAGTTTTACCATAGTATTCAAAACTGACAGCAGTGCCTGATCTGTTCATGATACAGCTGTAAGGGTCTTCGGAAACAAGCATCGGTCCGCGTATGGGTGTTCCGTCGGCATTAATACCCTCATAGATTCCGGCAAGCGCCCAGCCGTCATGTGTTTTTGTTGTAGAATACCAGTTATTCGCTTCGCCGTTTGAATCCCAGAACACCTCTGTTCCGGCATCGTAAATATCATAAGGTCCGCCATTGAGATACGACTTGATATCCCTCAATGAGTGGACAAGATTATCATCAACGGCTTCGGGATAAATTGCAAACTTCTGCATTCTGCCGACGGCTTTGAAACTTTCCTCACTGTACGGCGGAGTAATCATTCCCAGCCGCAATGTTTTACCGGCTTGGATGGCGATTTCTCTTTCGGCTGTAACCGAAAGTACACCGTCAACAAAAAGTTTCCACACCTTGCCTTTGCGGGTAATTACAAGATGAACAGGCATCGCATTTTTGAAGGGAATGGAACCGCCGCCGTAAGTTCCCATGCCGTCATTATAATCTGCTTGAATATCCCAGTAGTCGCCGCTTCCGACCCAGAGGTTGTATTTGCCGTTGTAATAATCAATGGCAATGTGACAGCCTTCAGTAGTGGAAAGGATTCCCTGCCGTTTTTCAGGATTGATAAGGCATGTACCGATGCAGAGTGTGAAATCACCGACGAGCGCATCAGTGGTAACACCATTGAGGTCAAGATAAGATTCGCCGTCAAATACAAGCGGAAATTCACCGGCTGTATCAGAAAGTCTATCACCAAAAGTTCCCCATGAGAGATTACCGTTTGCACCTGAAGTGACATCTATGCTGTTGCCGTTGACCGTTCCGGAGTAATCCCCTGAAAGCGGAACAGTGATGGATACAGCCGGAAATCCCTCAAAAAGATACTCGATCACCGCAAGAGCGTCAGCGGTATAGATTTTTCCCGGTACCGGAACAACCGTATTACAGCTCAATCCGGCAGTGGGAGTTTTCTCAAAAGAGTATATGCCTGAACTCAATACGGCTTTATAGCCAGTCCATGTTTTTGCGGAGGTGTCCACGCTGGCACACTTGTAAAAATCCATTGAACCGACGGTCACGGAGTTGATTTCAAACTCCTGAGCAGTTTTGTTGTAACCAACAGGAACAATGATTTTTTCTCCGTCATTGGTGATGGTAATTTCCGGAATAACAACGGTTTCGCCGCCGGAAAATCCGGCGGGGATGGTCACGGTATTTCCAGAAACCTGCAACGATACGGTCTGAATTGTTCCTGTAACCGGGTTGCCCTCTTTATCCGCACCGATTTTGCCGGAAAGAATATCGTTGGCACCTGCTGTCACAAAGTCAAGGTCGATTTCAGCACCGCCGATATCAAAAGTCTGTTCTTCTGCATGAAATCCGGCAGGAACAGTAACCGTATCGCCGCTTTTGCTTGCGGTTACAGTTTCGATACTGCCGACGATCTGCTGACCGTCGGAACCGACAGCAATTTTGCCTTTGAGCATATCAGATGCCGTAACGGTAACACCGGAAACATCTGCTCCGCCGGAAACCGGGAAACTCTTTGCTTCAGCGTGAAATCCGGCAGGGACAACGACATTATCACCGCTGACAGCCGCTGTCACGGTCTGTATAGTGCCTGTAATCTTACTGCCTGTAACATCCACGGCAACGATGCCTTCAAGGAGTTTATCCGCTGTGACAGTAACTCCTGTCAGGTCGATATCGCCGCCGGAAGGCAATGCGGAAACGGCAGATGCGTATTCATCAATAAGCTCATTGCCCAATGTGCCGCCTCTGGCATTGATAGCAAGTTTCAAAGACTCTTTTGCCGCTTTGATACGGCTGAGTTCGGAAGAAATACTCATGGTCAGATACCCTCCAGAATTTGCTGAACACCGTCAAGTTCACTGCCGATCTCCTGCAAGACCGTTTCAACGGTGGTTGCAGAAAAATAGTTGCCTTCATCTTTTACGGGAATATCCCCGCCGGGAGCAGTTCCGTTAAGAGCTGCGAACATGGCATCTATCTGCACGGCAGTGTAGTATGCCGGATCCGGGGCGGGAGTCTCTGTCCCGTCAGCGCCGCCGAGGTAGACTCTGCTGCGCATAATGATTTTGAACTGCCAGGCAAAAAGGGAATTGCCTTCACCGTCATAGCCGCCGAGTTCACAGAAAAGTTCCGCCGATGAGCGCTCTTTGAGTGCCGAAACGATGCGCGCGACCGCACTGTTGTTTACCGGAACAGTAAATACCGTATGTCCGGCAGAGTCGGTTTTGAGCGTCACCCCTGTAAAGATCAGCAGCGGCGGATCGTCGCTGTTGCCGCAGGAAAAATCCAGAGCGCAGTAACACGCCGCAGGAGCAAGCTGTTCTGCGGGGAAATCAGGGAGTTCTGCCATTGTGCCGGAAGATTCCTGATGCAGTTCAAACTCCAGCAGACACCCGGTGCCGAGCATAAGTTCCAATCCGATACCGGCGGTGGAACCGTAAATATCGCTGAGAGCCGCGCCGGAGTTGGTAATTTTCAAAATTGAACGTATTTTTTGCATGATCATAACCTTGTTATATATTTGTATTTGCCGGGATAATCCGGAAAATTATCTTCGGTCAGAAGAATTTCCGGAATAAAATTTTCCAGATTGATTCGATAAACGTGATCTTCAACCTCAATATTCCAGATTTTGTCCACGATATCCTGAAAACCGGATAAGTCGATATTTGACGTTGCCCTGTTATCTTCAAAGTTGACGGTGTGGTCAAAAGAGATTTTTTTTACAACATTTTTACCGGGGTCATCAAAATCGGTATGGCTGACTTGAGCATCAATACTGCGCAAACGGCAGCTGCCTTCAAGTACCGGCGAAGCATAATCAAGAGCAGCTCTGCCGCCGTTGACGATCCCGCCGGGGTTGTGATATATCCAGCATTGATTGAGTGCCCGCGACCTGCCGTGAGGGTGATTGTGTTCGGCAAGAAAATGGCTTGTGCAGGATACAAGATCATAACCCGGCAGAGATGAGTTGTAACTCAATGCTCCTGTGGTACTCTGTTTACCTGAAGCGTGATACACCGGATCAAAACCTTCAATGTAAAGGTCGGCATCAAGCATGAATCCGGAGTATTCCGGTGTGTTGGAATACCCCGGCGCCGGATAGATGCAGGCATCATTGATGATTTTTGCCGCATTGAAGATAAACTGACTGACCGTGTGCCGGGGAGTGACCGCACCGGGACTGACCCGGAAAAATGCGTGACTGTCAATGCCGAGTTTGTTGAAAACCTCACTGTTGAGTACAAAATCATCCCATGCCCCCCGGTAGTCGGTATCTGCCTTTTGCCATGTATTGAACCACAGCGGCAGATAAGATACCTGAAATATCCGGAAGATCACTTCGCGCATACGGATAAAGTCAAAATCCCATTTGGCAGGAGCCTCCTTATGCCGGGGAATGGTGATACCAGAACTTTCAAGATCTATTTGATACACCTCCGCACGTTCTTCAACGGCATCGCACAAAGTGTTCCATGCCTTTGCTGTTGAAGTAAAATTTTCAGCTATCCAGTTCATCACTCCCCCTCCGGAGTCAGATACCAGATATCACCGAAACGCAGATAGCTGTTCTTTTTGTAGGATTGAACAACACTGCCGTTGAAAAATTCACCGAGATACTCGTAAAGAACGATACCATCCGGAATTTCCGTACCCAGATGAACAGAATACTCTTTACCGGCTTTATCGTAATCAAAATAAATGTATATCCGGTGACGGATATCAGGAGCAAGCTCCAGCATCATCTGCGGGATTTTTGAAAATCCCGGCACATCACTGCCGCCGGCAAAATCCGTCTGCTCCGGCACACTGCCGGAAATAAGTTTGAGCTGAGTTGCCGAAACCGGCAGAAGTTTGAAAGTTCCGTCATAACGCTCAGAGTCAGCAGAATTGCCGCCGAGCAGAATTATTCCGGGGAAGGAATCATCTTTGACTGTGCCGGAATAATTTACCGGGTGCGCGATGACCTGCCCCGCTCCGGAATCTCCGGCAATAAGACCGGCAAGTTCCGGAGTGACGAAATTGCCGCTGCCGGTGAACCATGCCGGCACGACTCCTGAAATGACGGCTCTGCCGGACTCTGAAGGCGGAACTTTATCAAGCGATATGCCCCAGAGGGTGCTGCCGTTTTCCGCAGGCCTGACAGCGGTGTAACTGCCGCCTGAAAAACGTTCCCGGAGCATTGTCAAAGACTCTTTATCCATAGCACCATACAGAGAAACCGGAGTAAACGGCAGTATCTCTCTGTCTGAAATGTTGCAGAAATCAATGATGATATTCCCATTGAAAGACCCCTCACCTGCAAAAGAGTGGTGATCGCCGCAACTGTTCAGCAGACGGTTGACAGCATTATAACGCTCCGCCGACTCCGGCAGCCGCGGATCACCGGGGGAAACATCCTGAAAAAACATAACAATTCCCTTTCATATCAAAGGTCAAGCACCGAAAACGGTGCGCGGTCGTAAAGGCGGCTGATATAGGCATTGTCAAGGATATTCACACCATTGCGCACAGAATAGATACCCCAGAGATGATCCCAGCCGTCAACTTCAGTGGAAAAGCCGTCAAGAGTCCGGGTCCCGTTGCAGCGGACACTGAAACGGAACGTAAGATCACAAAGCGACTCACCGTTTTTGCCCTTGAAGACCGGTCCGCATGACAATCCGAGAAAAAGCAGCTCACCTGCCGCCCACTGCTGGAAACGCTCGCTGTTGACCTTGCCGACCAGATTGGATATCTGCCGCAGATAAGAGTTTGACTGAGTCTTGCTCTTGCGGAAAGTGGCAATGCAGGAAAGTATCATTTCCGGCTCATAAGCCGTCACCGGGGTCGAGGATGAACCGATGCCGCTTCTGCCGTTCCAGTTGACAAGCGTTCCCGGATTCGGAACGGTGACGCCGTTGACGGCAAATGCTCCGGCAAGCGCGCGGGCATGACGCATTTGCTTCTGCCGGGCGTGGACATCGACACGCCATTCGCGGTCGCCGTTGGATTTACTGCTGCTTTTGCGGGAAGAAGATGAGGAATTTTCTTCACGGTAATTGACAGCGATCTCAAGCATGCCGCCGCCGGGTGAGTGGAGTATTTCCGCACTGTGTTTGGGAATATCTTCCCACGATTCCGGGGCGCTTTCAAAGACGGTAACGACTGCGGAGTCGATTTCATCTGCGGCAATTCCGCTGGCGACGTAGCAGATGCGGGCGCTTTCACATTTGCCGTAACAGTCGAGTTTGAGTTTCTCACCGACAGAGCGTTCAATGTTCATAAAAAGCTCTCCCTGCTGCCGGATGAATTGCTGACAAGTTCGAGCAGTTCATCGAGTTTTGCGATGATATCATCCAGCATTTGTTTCAATTCAATGTAATCCATAATAAAAGTTTCCTGAAAAAATTGTCTCTCCATAAAAAGGATTGTTGTCAACACAAAATCCCCCTGATAAGCCGATTGCAGAATGAAAAACAACGTTTTTTATAAAAAAATGCTTGAAAAAACAGTAAAATGGGGTTATTTTAACAAACTGACAATTTCAAGTTGTGGTATAATGTCCGCAGAAGAAAAACTGCGGCACAATATTTATGGTATATAACTAAACTTAAAAACAGGATGAAACGAAAATGAAAAGAACTTTTCAGCCCTCAAACCGCCGTCGTAAACGCCGGATCGGTTTCTTTGCCCGTATGGCCACCCCCGGCGGCCGCAATGTGATCAGACGCCGCCGTCAGAAAGGCCGCGCCCGCCTGACTGCATAATCAGGGTGCAACGTGTCGACCGCACAGACCGCTCCTGAAAACAGCAAGCACAAACGCCTGCGCCTGAACAAGCAAGACAAACTGCGCTTCAAGTCGCAATTTGAGCAGATCAGGCGCGACGGAGTAAAAAGTGTGGCTCCGGGAATGGTCGTGGTGGTTGCCCCATCTCCTGAAGAACGTTTGGAGTGCGGGGTAATATGCAGCAAAAAATACAGCCTGCTGTCAGTTGTCCGCAACCGGGCACGCCGGTTGATGTGGGAGAGTTTCCGGATATTGAAGCCGGATCTCTCCCCGTGTCGCATTTTGCTGATACCACGGCACAGGATGAAGAAATACAACCGGCAGCAGACGACTGCGGAATTGACGGAGATCCTGATAAAGCAACAAATTCTTGCTGCTTCAGGCGACATTCATTCCCTGCCCTGATTGCCATATTTCTCATCAGAATATACCAGAAAACGGTTTCTCCGTGGATACCGTGCCGCTGCCGCTTTGAGCCTTCATGCTCACACTACGGTCTTGAAGCATTCAAAAAGCGCGGTTTCATAGACGGGACGATTTTGACCATTTGGCGTTTGATGCGTTGCCAGCCATTTTGCCGCGGCGGATACGATCCGGTTCCGGATAAAGGTTTCCGCCGGGTGGATTGTGACAATCATCCAAAATGTGACGAAAAATGAAATTCGATAAAGAAACGATCATCGGTCTTATCCTCTGCATGGTGGTGATGTTCGCCTGGCCGTCGATCAGCGAGTATCTCGGCTGGTCAGCTCCGGCGGAAACTCCTGTGGAAGAAAGCGTTCAGACCCCTGCTCCGGCAACACCCGCTCCTGCGGCGCCGCTTCCGGCGAAAGCTCCGGAGTCTGTTGCAGCTCCTGTTACGGCTCCGGCTCCGGCAAAAGTTGCTGTTCCTTCTGACGGGATGCTCAGCAACGGCATGCTGACCCTTACTGTTTCCGGTGAAAACGGTGGAATCAGTAAAATCCGTTTCCCCAAATATAAAAGCAATGATCTCAAAGAGGAGATCACGCTTGACTCCAGCCTTTTCACATTCGTTATCCCCAACGCGAAAACTCTTTCCATCGCCCCGGTGGTGAACCGCGACGGTGCGGTCACAAGCAGCCGTGTTCTGGAAATTTCCGGAGCAAAGGTCAAAGTTGAACAGACTTACACCCTTTCGGATAATTACGTTATTTCCTGCCGGTACACTCTTGCCAATCTCTCATCCACCCCGGTGACCCTCTCCAATGCGGTGATAACCGGCGGTTCCATTGCGCCGTGGCACATGATTTCCGGCGACAAGATGCGCACGATGTCGCACCGCATGGACTTCATGAGCGCCAACGGTGATATCGAAGATATCGACGCCGATGAGGATGATGAGGATTTCTACAAATATCAGAATCATCAGGTGCAGTGGGCGTCGGTGAGCAATAAATATTTCTGTTCCGTATTGAAATGCAATGCAGGCAACTATATGCTGCACCTTGTAAATCCCCGTAAACAGCTTGCCGACAGCAAGGGCAAAAATTACAATATCATCACAATCGGAGCGGCGCTCCCGGTGATGACTCTTCAGCCCGGAACCGTGACAACGCTTGATTTTGCCGGCTATACCGGTCCGAAATCATCAGCGGCGCTTGAGGCATTCGTTCCTTCCGGTGAAAAGGTGATGCACCTTGCCTGGGGACCGTTGAACTACCTTGCGCGTTTTCTGATGTGGATTTTGAATCTGCTCTACTCCATTTGCGGCAGTTACGGTGTGAGCATCATCATTCTGACCCTGCTGGTGCGTTCCGCATTCTACCCCCTGACCAGCAAAGGCAACGAATCAATGCGCAAAATGCAGAAGGTTCAGCCGATGTTCAAGGAGCTTAAAGAGAAGTATCAGAACGATCCTCAGCTGCTCAATCAGAAGATGACCGAACTTTACCGCAAAGAGGGCATCAATCCGCTTGCCGGATGTTTCCCGATACTGCTTCAGATACCGATTTTCTTCGCGCTTTACGCGATGCTTGACAACGCTGTCGCTCTGCGGCATGTATCGTTCCTGTGGTGCAAAAACCTTGCCGCCGCCGACACGATCTTTTCGATTCCGCTCGGCTTCACCCTGCCGCTCCTGGGAATAGATGCAATTCCGGTGAATCCGCTGGTGCTGATCATGACCGTATTGATGGTCATTCAGCAGAAAATGACTCCGATGGCGGCTGACCCGGCACAGAAAAAGATGATGGCGATGATGCCCGTTATCATGCTGCTTTTCCTCTACGATTTGCCGTCCGGTTTGACACTTTACTGGACGATAAGCAACCTTTTCAGTATCATTCAACTCTGGCTGCAGAAAAGACGCGGTCAAGCCTTGCAGACCGCGCAGGGCAAATAAATTTAAGGAAAGAAAAAAAATGGCAGAAAATCCGAAGTTCAACGAGTACAAAGAAGAAATCATCAAAATCCTTGCAAAAATGTTCGACTGTCTGGCTCTGAACGGCGACTTCAAAGTTCATGAAAAAGGTCAGCGGATCGCGGTTACGATCTCCAGCGACAATGCCGGACGCATCATCGGCAGAAAAGGTCAGACTCTGGAAAGTCTCCAGCTGCTGGTCAACCGCATCATGTTCAAAATGGATGAACAGTGCCCGCATATCACTCTGGATATCGACGGCTACGCTTCCGGCGGCAGAGAGAACAAAGAGGAATCCGCCGAAGGTTCCGCTGAAAACGGCAATTCCGGCGAATACCGCCGCCGTCCCCGCCGCGGCAACGGCGGCAGCGGTGATTCACACAACACCGTCGAACAGCTTGAGAAACAGGCGTTGGATGCCGCCAAAGAGGTCAAACGCTGGGGCGAACCGGTAAAACTGCCGGAAATGAATGCCCACGACCGCCGCATCATCCACATTACTCTTAAAGATGATCCTGAAGTCACCACCGAATCCATCGGTGAAGGCGCAATGAAGAAGGTGGTCATCTCCCTGAAGTCTCAGGAATAAAACCGTATTTGCATCAACTCCTGCTTCCCTTTCGGGCGGCAGGAGTTTTTTTATAGTTATTGAAACTTCTCAAAAGAGTGTACCCGACTGCACCGGCGCAGGATAATGACAAAAAAAATTCCGGAGCATCTTGCGACACTCCGGAAAAATTTTTCCGTTTCAAGTAAAACTTACTTGGCAGCAACCAGTTTGTCCGCCTGAGATTTTTTATTGGCGGCGCGGTTGGCATGGATGGTACCGGCTTTGACAGCTTTGTCCAGACGGCTGGCAAAAACTTTCGCCAGTTCAGCGGCGGCGGCATCACCGGCGGTGACAGCAGCACGCAGTTTCTTCTCAATAGTTTTCAGCTCGCTGATGCGGGCACGGTTGCGGAGATTGGCTTTCTTACTGGTAGCCAGACGTTTGACAGCAGACTTGGTATGCGCCATTTTTAATTTTCCTTCACTTTATGTAAATAAAAAACATTATCAAATACATGACAGGTTATTAATGTATCACAGTTTTCAAAAAAAGCAAGTCTCATAAGCTCTTTTTGATGAGAAAAACACGAAAAAAGCCCCGGTTTGGCACTTCAACGTATCTTTACCGCCCGGAAACGGGGAAAAAATGCCCCCGGCGCTTTGGTGAATACAACTTTGATTTCCCCGTCTTCACCCTTAACTTCAAGTGAAGCAAAACCGTTTTCATCAAAACACATGGGCAGCGTTTTGCCATCGGCTTCAAGAGTAAAGAGAGATGTTTCGGTTATATCACCGTAAATTTCCAGTGTGCCGCCGTTTTCCGGAACACGCAGAGACATTTCCAGATAACCGTTGGGGAAGATGGTGTTTCCGGCAAAGCGGAAAATTTCACCGTCATTGACCGTGGAGTGTCCGGCGTGCATGCACCGTTTGACGCGCCAATCATCGGTGATACCGCCGCAGATGATGCAGTCAAAGGCGTTGCGGGCGTACTTTTCGCGCATGGCAAACTCGATATCGTACTCCTTTTCCAGCAGGTCGAAAATCGCATAGAAAGGTTTGAGATAGGTGTCAAGCACATCGTCGAAACGGCGGAAAAGGTGCTGCCCCAGACCGTTGATGAAACTCTCTTTGTCAATGACCTCACCGCAAAGATCGAATCCTGCCATTTCAGAAAGTTCCGCTTTGCCTTCAGCAACAGCAGCATGAAGTGACTGCGCACCGGCATTGCCTGATTCCATATCATCGAAATAGGCGCAAATAATGCGGGTCAGGGCATAAAATGCACGTGTCGCCACAACGGCGTTGTGCCAGCGTTCTTTGCGCCACGCAAGTTCATGCTCAAAACCGGGAATATTTTCCAGAGAATCCAGCAACGCCGCACCGTTGGCGGCAATGGCGAGCGCTTCACGTTTTTCTTCAAGTATCGCCGCCCTGCCCGGAGTCCGGTTCTGCCAGAGGATCGACCACACCTCTTTGCCGTTGGCAAGAGATACCCCCTCTTTGAAAAGGGCGAAAATAAAGCCTGCTTTGAGCATTTTCAGCGTTTTGGCAGACGGGAACTGGTGGAATATCACGTTGCCGTCGATAAAGTTGTTCTTTTTGACCAGTTCCAATCCCTCTCTGCCGAGTTCGGCAAAAGGTTCGCGCCACGCAACAGGAGCAGTTTTTTCAAGGTACTCTCTGCGGATATCTTCCGCCGTGATGTTTTCATCGTCGATCGCACGGGCGTAAGCGTAAAGGTTGATTTCGTAACAATCAAAAACGCGGTTGCCGATACGGTCAAGGCGGATGGTGTAACGGTCGACATCCGCCGCTGCACCGTTGCGGACATACATGACGATATTTTCGATATTTTCCGCCGGAAGTATGCCTGCTCCGAGAAACTCACCGAGGCAGTCGCACTCAGCGCCCAGAGTTGCTCCGGGCAGTTTCCGCAAAAATGGATTGACCGGCAGGAACGGGTCGAAGTCATAAGGGGTTATTTTGGTTTCGATCTCAAAGGAAAAATCTTTTGCCGCATCCGCCGCGCCGCTTAAAATATCCTCGTAATCCTGAGCGACAGAGCCGAAGGAGCGGAGAATGAAGCGTTTGTTCCTGCGGGCAAGTTCACCGGCAAAGATACGCACGATATGCTCAACAACCTTGCGCGGGGGATATTTCACCGGATTGGTGCTGTGGATAACGGAATAAGTCGCTTCGGTCAGAGTCAGCACCAGACCGTCAAGTTCCGGCAAGGCTTCAAATGATGCGGAGATCTTGTAGCGCAAAAGCTCCTCATAAGCACTGCCGAGCAGGTCAAATTCGCCGTTTTCATCAAGCAGATGCGGCAGATCTTCAAGCAGACCGTCCGGCACCATCGCTTCACGGTGCCAGTAGTAGACCGGCTTGTTTATGCTGTGCGCAATGGAAAGTATCTCGCGGAGTTTGACGATATTTGAGGCGATTCCCGTCTGATCGACTGAAGCGCAGGTATGGGGATACGGCGCGTAATCGGCAAGTCCGTCCATACCGCCGAGATTGGTGTGGCAGTCGGCGCAGATCTCAAAACTGTCCACGCGGTACTCTGCGGCCTTTTTCACCACAAGTTTCATGTAATCGACATCAAGCGGAGTCGGGTGCATCAGACTCCATGTAATTTCAGGTTTACGGCTCATATTTTTTCCTTTAGACAATAAATGTTTACGCATTCTTATAAAATAACACCGGAAACAGTTCCATGCAAGTTTGAATACGATCAATTTTGTGTGTATATTATATTGCGGAATATAATTTCAGGAGTACAAGAGCATGGAAGGCAAACTTTTTCTCGTCAGCACCCCGATAGGCAATCTGGAAGATATCACCCTGCGGGCATTGGATACACTTAAAAACGTCGACCTTATCGCCGCCGAAGATACGCGGCACACCCGTCAGCTTCTGGCGCACTTCGATATCCACAGCCGTCTGGAAAGCTGTCACGCATTCAACGAACACAGCAAAGTTGCTTCGCTTATCGAATTTGTGAAAAACGGTCACTCCGTGGCGCTGGTCTCCGATGCCGGAACGCCCTCAGTCGCCGACCCCGGATTTCTGCTGGTGCGTTCCGCACTTGAAGCGGGCATCGAACCGGTGGTCATTCCCGGAGTATCGGCACTGACATTTTCCGTGACCGCATCGGGTTTGCCGGTGGATAAATTCGCTTTCTGGGGATTTGCGCCGGTAAAACCGGGGAAACGGGGAAAATTTTTCGCAAAGATCCTTGCCGACACCAGGACGGGATTTTTCTTTGAATCCCCCTTCCGCATCGGCAGAACACTCAAAGAGCTTGCGGAACTTTCTCCGGAGTCAAAGGTCGCCGTCATCCGCGAAGCGACCAAACTCCACGAAGAAATACTGCGCGGCAGTGCCGCTGAACTTGCCGCATTGAAAAAAGATTGGAAGGGCGAGATCGTTGTCGGCGTCCACCCCGCAGAGACGGCAGACTCCGGCAGTGATGATGACGATGAACGATGATGAATCTGGTCAAATATATCGCCGCTTGCGGTGCGGCATCCAGAAGACAGGCGGAAACTCTCATAAAAGAGGGCAAAGTTGCGGTCAACGGGATTCTCTGCACCAATCCCGCCCACCGGGTCGCTGATGATGAAAAAGTAACGCTCGAAGGCAGACTCCTTCAAACGGCGGAAAAATTGTGGTATATCCTGCTCAACAAACCGCGCGGTTATGTGTGCAGCAGTGCCGATACTCATGCGGAGCATCTTGCGTTAGAACTGCTTGCCGCCGTCCCTGCCCGCCTTGTTTCCGCCGGAAGACTGGATAAAGAGAGTCAGGGGGCAATAATATTTTCCAACGACGGCAATTTCATCAACCGCCTTGCCCATCCCCGCTACGGAGTGCTGAAAACGTATATCGTCCGTACAAAAAACGAGCTGAAAGATGAGGATTTGAAAAAAATAAGCTCCGGCATAACCGATAACGGCGAACTGCTCAAAGCCGAATCCATACGCGCAATCGGGAAAAAGTGTTATGAAGTTATCCTCAACGAAGGGAAAAAACGGGAAATCCGCCGCCTGACCGCCGCCTGCGGAGCGCCGACAGTGCAGCTCACACGGGTGAAGATCGGCTCAGTTGAGCTTGGGGAACTGCCCGAAGGCAGATTCCGGGAACTTACCGCAGAAGAAGTTGCAGAACTGCTGGGGGCAAACGATGTTTGATCTGCCGTCCATTCCCGTGACCTTCCCTGAAAAAGAGATATTCCTGCGGCTTGAGGGAAACATTTACAAAACTGAGCTTGACGAGGCGGAAAAACTCAGATTCCTCCGTACCGCACAGAAGGCGCACACTCTGTGCAGACCGCGCGGCAGATGGGATATTCTGGCGGTTGAAGCGGTGACCGGTAAAGGGATAATGCTTGAAAACGGCATCTTTATCGAAGGCGGAAATTTTGCTGCGAAATGTGACGGAGCAGATTATTTATGGCTCGGCGCGGTAACTGCGGGAAATGCCGCCGGAACAGAAAGTGTGTGTTCCGATCTATTTTCTGCGGCAATTTTCGACGCCGCCGCTTCGGAAACCGCCGATGCCGCGATGGATTTTCTGGTAAAAATATCCGCAAAAACTCTGCTTTTGCAAAAGTTGAGCATTGATGAAAGACGTTACTCCCCCGGCTACGGCGATATGCCGCTTGCGATGCAGAAGGTGTTTTTTTCCCAACTGCATTTGGAGGAGCTGGATATGGTATTGAATGACAATTTTTATATGATTCCGGAAAAATCAGTGACCGCATTCGCCGCTGTCCGGAAAATAACGGAGTGAAATTCCCGATGAACAAAAGTGATTTTCAGAAACTTTGCCGCCGCTCGTTTCCGCTGATTCTTGACGGTGCGACCGGAACAGAACTTATCAAACGCGGTATGCCCTCAGGGGTCTGTCCGGAGTTGTGGGTATCGGAACACCCCGAAGCGATCTGCGATATCCACAACGCATATATCGCCGCAGGGAGCAATATCGTTTACGCCCCGACTTTCGGAGCAAACAGCTGCAAACTTGCCCAGTTCGGTCTGGAAGAGAAACTTGAAAATATCATCACCGCACTCGTTTCCGCGACAAAGAAAAATGCCGCCGGTCGCGCACTGGTCTTCGGCGATCTCGCCCCTACCGGACGTTTTGTCGAACCTTTCGGAGAAATGCCCTTTGAAGAAGCAGTTTGTGTCTACAAACGCGCCGCAAAAGCGATGAAAGAAGCCGGAGCTGACGGATTTGTCATCGAAACGATGATGGATCTTCAGGAGGCACGCGCCGCACTCATCGGGGTGCAGGAAGTTTCCGGCGATCTCCCTGTTATCGTCACCATGACCTTTGAATCATCCGGCAGAACGCTTACCGGAACAACTCCCGAAGCTGCCCTTACCGCCCTTCAATCCCTCGGAGCCGATGCCTTCGGCTGCAACTGCTCCACGGGTCCGGAAGAAATGGCGCAGATGGTGGCAAAAATGCGTCGTTACGCCAGAATCCCCCTCATTGCCAAACCCAATGCAGGACTGCCGAAACTTGAAAACGGCAAAACCGTTTTTTCGATGACTCCCTCTGATTTCGCGGAGTGTGCCGGAACTCTGCTCGATGCCGGAGCCGCCATCATCGGCGGCTGCTGCGGAACCACCCCTGAACATATTGCAGCGCTGGCAAAAGCCGCAAAAAGCATTGAGTGCAAACTCCCGGAAAAATCCGCTGTTCCGGTGATATCCTCAGCATCGGAAGTGTGGGAGATCGGGAAGAAATTCACCGTCATCGGCGAAAGGATAAATCCCACCGGAAAAAAGGCGTTTCAAGCGGAACTGCGCGAAGGCAAGCTGGATATGGCTCTTGATTTCGCCCTTCAGCAGACCGGTGCCGGAGCGCAGGTGCTGGATGTGAATATGGGATTATCCGGAATAGATGAAACTGCGATGATGCGCAAAGCGGTCTGCGCGCTGGTGAAAACCGTTTCCGCGCCGCTGTGTATCGACTCCACCAATCCGGCAACAGTCGAAGCCGCCTTGAGGATCTACCCCGGCAGAGCGCTGCTGAACAGCATTTCCGCCGAAAAGGAGCGGCTGGAAAAAGTCCTGCCCGTCGCCGCAAGATACGGCGCATTCATCATCGCTCTGCCGCTTGATGATTCCGGTATCCCCGCCGATGCTCAAAGCCGGATGCAGACGGTGGAAAAAATCATTGCCGCCGCTGAAAAATACGGTTACACCGCAAATGATATCTGCGTGGATGCGCTGATAATGGCGGTATCTTCCGACCCGCAGGCGGCAAAAAAGGCGCTTGATGTGGTGTCACTTGCTTCACAACGCGGATTGAACACCGTCTGCGGATTATCCAATATCAGTTTCGGTCTGCCGTCAAGAGCGCTGGTAAACCGGACTTTCCTCGGAATGGCGATGGGGAGAAATCTCACTATGGCGATCGCCAATCCGCTTTTCCCGGAATTGATGCAGGCAGTAAAAGCCGGAGACGCCCTTTATGACCGGGATGAGAATATGGCGGAGTTCATCGCTCAGGCGACCGAAGAAGAAAAAGCGGTGAAAGCTGCCCCGTCATCTCCGGTGGAGGCATTGAAAGAGTGCGTCATACGCGGTTTGAAAGAGCGGATAACCGGAAAGATCGACGAAGCACTTGGTGCAGGATTTACCGCCCAGGCGCTGCTTGAAGATATCCTTATACCCGCAATTATGGAAGTCGGCAGGAAATACGAGGAAAAACGCTTCTTCCTCCCCCAGCTTATCGCCGGAGCCGAAGCGATGAGTGAAGGTGCGGCGTATCTGGAAAAATTCCTTTCCACGGACAGCGGTGCGGATAAAAAAATCCCATTTATCCTTGCAACAGTTCAGAAAGATATCCACGATATCGGTAAAAATATCGTCGGAACAGTTTTGAAAAACAACGGATTCAACGTTATTGATCTGGGTAAGGATGTTCCGCCGGAGGTCATCATCGACCGCGCCGTGGCGGAAAATGCGGAACTTATCGGTCTGTCCGCACTGATGATCGACACTATGGATGGCGGAATGCGCGACACCATCGCCCTCGCCCGCAAACGCGGATTGACAAATCTGAAGTTCATCGTCGGCGGCGCCGTGGTCGATGCCGCATTCGCCGGAGAAGTCGGCGCTGTCTACGCCGCAAACCCGCAGGCGGTGGTTGACGCGGCAAAAAAACTGCTGGAATAGACAGGGTGCGGCTTGCGAACCTGCAACGCTCTTGATACCATCTGTGGCTTGCAAGCTTTAGGGGGCGGCACTTTGTCGGACAAGTCGGACTGGTCGGACAAGTCTGACTGATTTGGTGTGCCGCGTTTGCGAACTGAACCCATGTGGCTTGCGCGCTACACCGGTTTTAGATACCGTCTGCGGCGGGCGGGCTTTATGGTGCGCCGCTACTGAGAATACTAAGAATACTATGAATACTGGTTTTTTATTTGGTGCGGCGCAAAAAGCAGTCT
>SUWE01000070.1 GCA_015061615.1 Lentisphaerota bacterium | reverse complement strand
ATTGCTGTACTTGAACTTGAAATCTGCCATTGCTCAAACATCAGTTTTGAGCAATGGATTTTTTT
Source organism: Lentisphaerota bacterium (assembly GCA_015061615.1). Classification (GTDB taxonomy): domain Bacteria; phylum Verrucomicrobiota; class Lentisphaeria; order Victivallales; family Victivallaceae; genus UBA1784. The sequence continues at coordinate 10,205 of SUWE01000070.1, read as the reverse complement.
GCCTGCCAATCCTTCCAAGTGAATTTATTTTACGCTGAAAAGAGACCGCCGCAAAACATCAGTTTTTGCGCTCAGCCCCTTTTTTTATTTGTATTACTGCCGTATTTAATGTATATTATCAAAAAATGAGGTATACACATGAAAATTGATAAAAAATATCTGATATCAGCGATCGTGATCCTGCTGGCACTGTTGACGGCGGGCATAATTCAGCTTTCGCCGCCGGAAACTCCCCCGGATGCTCCGCAGTTCTATTTCCGCAACTCTTTTCTGGCACTTGATCTGCTCGGCAGAGCCACTTATAACAAAGAAGATGAAGCGATGGAGTATCTGCTCAAAAATCTTTCCATGTACAACCGCAATGAGGAAATCAGTTTATGGCTGAAGTGGAGTATGAGCAAATGAAATTTCAGAAAATCATCTCATCAACTCTCACTGTTGCGGCGGCAAGTTTGCTGATTTTGCTTGTCAGAATCGTTTTCGGCGCAACTCCAGCCACGCATCCGGAAGCGAACTGTTTTCTCATGCACTATAATTCTGACGCACCGCTTGTCAACTTGATTTTTGACCCCTTGCGTACCGACTGGGCAAGTTTTCAGGCGCGGGAACTGAGTTATCTGCTGGATTATCTGGATGCAAAATTCATTTTCCACTCCATTCACTTCCACCACGCCCACTTTTATTCGCTTTCGGCACTCATACTGCTTATGCTTTCAAGCGTACTCATCCACAAGAAATTAAAAAAACTTTACCCTGAAGCTGATGCAAGAATAATATTTCTCATCCCCCTCATGTATGTCACTGCCTTTGCGGAGCAGACAGGATTTTTCCGTTCAGCCAAACCAGCGGTGGCACTTCTGCTGTTATGGGTGTTTTTTACTGTTGCAGAAATGATAAAAATGCCTGAAAAATTCAAATCTTTCAAAGCGTATATCCCGATGATGATACCGCTTTTGCTTCTGCCGTTTTTTGACCGTATCGGCTTTTTCATCACCGCCGCCTGCGCCGCCGGAAGTGCCGTGATGATGCTCTTTTTTGCCTGTAATTACACCTTCGGTCTGAAAGAAACAAGTGACTCCTTCAAAAAACCGTTTCTGATATTTTCCCTTGCCGCGCTCGTGTCGGTGATCATTTCGCTGATTTATAACTTTATGCTTGCACCGTGGATAGTGCAAAAGTTGAATCACTACACCATAAGCTATGAATATCAGACATTTACGACAAATCCTTCTGTTTTATCCGATGGAGCGCTCTATATTCTGGAAAATTACGGCGGTTTCTTCTTCCCCATTTACCGCAACGCGGCATTCGCCGCGGGATTGGTGATTTGCCTGTTTCTGACTTATGCTGTAATAAATACCGCAAAATCAGCCCCCCAAAAGCGTATAACCATGTTCGCTTTTATCGGAGTTATCACTGCGTCGATTATTTGCACTGGCATGATGATTTCACGCCACCCGATAATAAAAGAACTGCCGACGGGAGCATATTTTCATGTATTCGGCGCGGCGCTCACTGGAATTTTTTCCGTTATCCTGCTGGAGTCAGAGAATAAAAAGGTGCGGCAGTTGATGATGATACTTATTTTTACGGCGATTTTCACTCCGCTGGTAAAACTCATCTGCCCTGCCGTCATACCCAAACCGGATATGCCGCTTCACCGGGACTCCACACCGTACACGATCGAACTGTTGAATAACCCGGAACTGAAGCAAAACAGAATCCTGCCCACCACCTCACGCGAACTTATCTTGTTCATGCGGAAACAAAAGTGACGGCAAACCGCACAGGGTTGTTTGCACCCGCGCCGCACCCTAACGACAGTACGTCGCAGACGGTATACCGAACCCGTCAAAAAAAATTGTAAATAACTTTATGTTTCAAATGCTTGACTTTTCTTTGCAGTTGTGGTATAGTTTACACTGTTCACCATCAATCTGTCAAACTGAAAGGATAATACCATGCCCGATCCGCTTACTCCGCAAGCTGAAACTCCGGAAAAAACTCCTGAAGCGATTCCTTACGCCCCGGCAAGAAATCCCCGCTTTTCTTTTGAGGACCCCCAGATTTCCCCCGCAATGAAGCGGTGGGGAATCCGGCTTCTTGTTATTATCACCGGCTTGATAATCCTGCAAATTCCCCTCTGGCTGATCGGGGATTTATCCAAGGAACGCGAAACCCAATCCGTTTCCGCAGAAAACGCCATCGCTTCCGGCTGGGGGCAGAAGCAAGCCGTCGGTTTTACTCTTACCAAAAACAGTGAACCGGATAAATTGAATGTCAAAACTGTCCTGTCTCCGGAAATCCGTTATCGCGGAATCTATCAGACAGCGGTGTATGTCTCTCAAAGTGAAATTGTTGCGGAGTATTCTCAGGCGAACCGCGTTATCGAATTTTGCGTTTCTGATATCAACGGTCTTATGGATGTTTCGGCAAAAATCAACGGCGAAGATGCCGCGGTCAACACCGATGGTGCCGGAAACATTCAGGTGAAAATCCCTGAAGGCGTTTCCGGCAAAATCAAGTGCGCTGTTTCGCTCAAACTGCGCGGAACCGGTTACTTTGCCGTCACCGCCAATGCCCGGAGCAACAATATTGAAATTTCCGGCAACTGGAACTCCCCCAATCTTGCCGAAGGGATCCTGCCCGACTCCCGTCAGGTGGATGGGGATAAATTTTCCGCATCATGGCAGATCAACAACTTTGTCCGCAAACCGGGTGAATACGGAAGGGCGGCGGTAAGTTTGAAAATCGCCGCAGGGACTTATCAGCAGTTGGAACGGGTGATGAATTATGCAACATTCTTCCTCATCGTCTTCTTCTTCACTCTGGTCGTCGGTGAAGCGGTCACCAAAACAGAGATCCACCCGCTGCAATACCTTATTGCCGCAGGCGCACCGGTACTCTTTTATCTGATGCTGCTTGCCGTCGGTGAAAAGACCGGATTCGCCATCGCCTACCTTGTCAGCGCAACTGTGATCGTCTTTATGGTAACTGCGTATGCGAAAATGTTTATGCAAAGATTCCTCCCCGCCTTCATCATGGGGGCGGTCTTTGCCGCAAGTTACATTGTGAACTACTTTATCTTGCAGATGGAAGATTTTGCTCTGCTCAGCGGAACGGTCATTCTTGCGATCGTCCTCGGTGTGGTGATGCTGCTCACCGGAAAGATGAATCAGAAGAGTGTTGAATAACCTTGAGAAAACACACTCTCTGCCGCCTGACAGTTGCGCTTGCAGGTACTCTGGCGGTACTTCTCATATCAAGCGGACTTTACAGCCGGAGGAGTTTTCCGGTGCAGGGGAGCGTTTCCCTTGACCATGCGGAGAACTCCTCCGTCCGCTGTGCCTTTGATCAGGGGGAGTCCCGCGCGTTTCCTGCCGATATCCACGGCAAAGCGGCGGTGGATTCCGTCTTTACAGCCGACACTCCGCGCCTCTTTACAGTCACCGCTGAAAACGGGAATATCACCGGATTTTCTCTCACTGTTGCCGGTGATGATTGTTCCGCATGGCAGCGCTTGCGCACGCCGGATGATAAAACCGTTATTCTGCGGATTCCGGAAAATGTCACCGGCACGCTTCAACTCAATCACCTGACACTTGTTCTGATCGCACTTGCGGCGTTTGTTCTCTTCCGGCTTCTCAGCGGCAGACTCATTCCGGAAAATGGAGTTGACGGAGTTTTCCTTGCCGACGGTCTGTTTATCCTGTGCGTGACAACGGCGCTGCTTGTTCCGGCAAGCCGCATCAGCAACGCGGAGTTTTCCATTGCCGAAAAGCGCCGTCTTGCCGCCTTTCCCCGCTTTCTGAAAGATGGAAAAGTGAACCGCGCTTACGGGAAGGAGCTTGACGCATTTTTCAATGACCGATTCTTTCTGCGCGACAGACTGCTGAGTTTGGATAGAACTCTCAATACCTTCACTGACAGTTCCCTGCGCAATACCGGAAAGGTCATCAAAGGGTATGACCAGTGGTATTTCTACGCCCGCAATAACGCATTGCGGAACTATCATAATCTGGATGTGTTTAAGTATGAAGAACTTGAACAGGCGGCGGACGACATACGCCATATAAATTCCGTTTGTGAGAAATTTGGAAAGAAACTCTATATCTTCATCGTTCCGGATAAACACAAGATCTACGGCGAATATTTCCCTGCGGCGAAGAAGCTCTACCCCGACTCCGCCGGCCGTGCCGAACAGCTTGCCGGATTTCTGCGCAGACATACCGGAGTTGCGGTGCATTACTTTTATGATGAACTTCATACGGCGAAAAAGCAGGGATTGACCTACTGGAAAAATGACACTCACTGGAACAGTTTCGGTGCATACATTGCTGTGCGGAAAATGTTGGAAATACTCCGCCGTGACTATCCGGATATTCCGGAACTTGAATTGCCCGTTGTCCGGTACAAAATCAAGTGGGCAGGCGACCTTTCTGCTGTTCTTCAGGAAACGGAGTACCCCTTTGTAAACTCCGTTCCGGCGTACACCGTTGCTGAAGGCAAGGAAAACACCGCCTTTACCGATATTACAACATCTTGTCCTTCAAAGAAATATAAAGTTCTTTTCGTCCGCGACTCCTTCGGTGATCAGCAAATGCCGATGCTCGGCAATCAATTCGCCTGTATCCGGGCGCTCTGGTCGGATTATGTGGTGGAAACTGCGGAACTGGAACACTTCAAAACTGCCGGTATCGTGATTTTTCAGTGTGCGGAGCGCCTGCTGCCGAAGTTCCTTGAAGGGGTGCATCAGACACGGATGAATCTGGAAAAAGGGGGGATTTAACGATGCTGTTTTCTTCGATGAGTTTCATATTCCTCTTTCTTCCGGCGGTATTGCTGCTTTACTTTCTTTTGCCGGAAAAGTTCCGTAACGCGGTACTGCTGATTTTCAGCATAATTTTTTACGCATGGGGTGAACCGGTTTACTGTCTTGTCATGCTTGCCGTGTCGCTGATAAACTACCTTGCCGCATTGATGATGAAGGATAATAACCGCAGGATCGTGCTTGCCTCTGCCGTCGCCGCCGACCTCGGAGTTCTGATTTATTTCAAATACAGCGGATTTGTCATCGAAAATATCAATGCGCTTTTTTCGCAGGATATTCCGTCGTGGCGCGTTGCATTGCCCATCGGTATATCGTTTTACACCTTTCAGAGCATCTCGTATATCGTTGACGTGTACCGCAGGGAAATTCCGGTACAGCGGAACTTTTTCAAACTTCTGCTTTTCATCTCATTTTTTCCGCAGATGGTCGCCGGCCCCATATTGAAATATCATGACGTACTGCCGTATCTGGGCAAACGGTGCGTTACTCCGGAAAAGTTCGCTTACGGACTTAAACGCTTTATCGCCGGACTATCCAAAAAAATGCTCATCGCCAATGTACTTGGCGCCGTTGCCGACCGGGTCTTTGAAGGTAACGGAGTACATTATCCGGCATGGATGAGCTGGGTGGGCGTGCTGGCGTATACGTTCCAGATATATTATGACTTTTCCGGATACTCCGATATGGCGATCGGTCTGGGGGCGCTTTTCGGATTCCGGTTTATGGAAAACTTCAACTATCCTTACATATCCCGAAGCGTTACCGACTTCTGGCGCAGATGGCACATATCGCTTTCGACATGGTTCAGGGAGTATTTGTATATTCCCCTGGGCGGCAACAGGAGAGGAAAATGGCGCAACGTTTGCAACTTGTTCATCGTCTTTCTTGCCACCGGCATCTGGCACGGAGCAAGCTGGAACTTTGTATTGTGGGGCGTATGGCACGGAGTGTTCCTTGCAGTGGAAAAATTCACGAAACTGCATGAAAGAGTCCCCGCAGTGCTTTGCCGGATATATACGGCGGCGGTCGTCTTTTCCGGCTGGATACTTTTCCGTTCACCGACAGTTGCCGATGCGTGGGCGATGGTGAAACGGATGACCGGATTTGCGGAAAAAAGTGAGATACTGTTTCCGGCGGAACTTTTCCTGAATAACGGGGAGATAATCGCATTTACGGCGGCGGCACTTCTGATTTTCCCGATATGGGGCAACTTGGCAGGAGTTTCAGCGCAGGAGTCTCCGGTTCCGTTATGGCGCAGAGTCGCGGTGAATATTATTCTATGCGTATTGTTTTTTCTCAGCGTCACCAAAATCGCCACAACGACCGGCAACCCCTTTATCTATTTCAGATTTTGACTTGCATAGTTTCCCGCTGGCGTGTATATTGTATAAAAAACAGGAATCAATGGAGGTTTATTTTGGAGTTTCCCCCGGCAGTTGAAGAGTTGATCGGCTTTTTGAAACAGCTCCCCGGAGTCGGCAGACGCGGCGCGGAACGCATGGCGCTTGCGGTGCTTGAGTGGGATGCGGATATGCAGAAGGATTTCGGGTCAGTTATCTCCTCACTCCCCGAAAAAACGGCGCTTTGTCCGGATTGCGGAGCGTTGTCTCTGCCCGGAAAGAAGTGTGACGTCTGCGGCGATGTGCGCCGCGATCATTCGCAAATCTGCGTGGTGGAAACAATGAGTCAGCTCTTCGCCGTGGAAAAAGGGAACTATTATCACGGATGCTATCTGGTGCTGGGCGGCAGGATCTCGCCGCTTGACGGTGAAGACGGCTCCTCACTCAATATTCCGCTGCTTTTGCAACGGGCAGCCGACCCGGAGACGAAGGAGATCATCCTTGCGCTTAGTTCGGATGTGGAAGGCAGGGCGACTGCCGCATTTCTTGCAGAAAAACTGGCGGAGTTCCCCGTAAAAGTTACCCGTCCGGCACTCGGACTGCCCGCCGGAGCAAACCTTTCTTACGCCGACAGTGCCACTATCGCCGCCGCATTCAGCGGCAGAACCGGCGTGTGACCGTCAGCCGGTCGCGTACAGCCGTTGCCCGGATAAGGGAATTACCGAAAAATCCATTTATTTTGTCGGTTTTGAACATTGTAAAATCACCGTTTGCGTGCTATATTAAGTGTAAATTTGAGTTTTTTTCATGGAACGCTTTTTTCAGGGAGAAAAACAGCGCCGTGCAAAATCTTTAAGTACACATTTGTCAAAGACATAAAAAAAGAAAGGACGAGACGATGACAAAGATGCTCAATCAGCCTCCGACCAACAACGCCAAGCTGATCGCCTGGGTGAACAGCTGGGTTGAAATCTGCAAACCCGACGCCGTTTACTGGTGTGACGGATCCAAAGAGGAGTATGACCGCCTCTGCAATGAGATGGTCGACTCCGGTCTGGCTATCCGTTTGAATCCTGCCAAACGCCCGAACAGCTTGCTTTTCCGCTCCGATCCCTCTGACGTTGCCCGTGTTGAGGCGCGTACCTTCATCGCTTCTGAGAAGAAAGAAGATGCCGGTCCGACCAACAACTGGATCGACCCCAAAGAACTCAAAGCGACCATGACCGGACTTTACACCGGCTGTATGAAGGGCCGTACCATGTACATTATCCCCTTCAGCATGGGTCCTGTCGGCTCCCCGATCGCGAAGATCGGTATTGAGATTACCGACTCTGCCTACGTTGTTATCAACATGCATGTGATGACCCGCGTCGGCACCAGAGTTCTGGATGTTCTCGGCGACGGCGAATTTGTCCCCTGCGTCCACTCCGTCGGCAAACCGCTTGCCGAAGGCGAATCTGACAACGGCATCTGGCCCTGCGCTCCGTTGGATCAGAAATACATTGCCCACTTCCCCGAAACCCGCGAAATCTGGTCCTACGGTTCCGGATACGGCGGCAACGCTCTGCTCGGCAAAAAATGTCTGGCTCTGCGTATCGCCTCAGTTCAGGCGCGTGACGAAGGCTGGCTGGCTGAACACATGCTCATTTTGAAGCTGACCAATCCTCAGGGTGAAAGCAAATATGTCACCGGCGCGTTCCCCTCTGCCTGCGGCAAAACCAACCTCGCGATGCTTATCCCGACTCTGCCCGGCTGGAAGGTCGAGACCATCGGCGACGATATTTCATGGATGAAGTTCGACGAAGCAGGTCAGCTCCGCGCGATCAACCCCGAAGCCGGTTTCTTCGGCGTTGCTCCCGGTACCAGCATGAAATCCAACCCGAACGCGATGCTTTCCTGCTCCAAGGACACCATCTTCACCAACGTTGCGCTGACTGATGACGGCGACGTCTGGTGGGAAGGTATCGGCACCCCCGCTCCGGCTCACCTGATCGACTGGAAAGGTAATGACTGGACTCCTGACATGGTTGATGCCGACGGCAAACCGGTCAAAGCGGCTCACCCGAATGCCCGTTTCACCGCCTGTGCTTCCAACTGCCCGGCGATCGCTCCGGAGTGGGAAGATCCTGCCGGTGTTCCGATCTCTGCGTTCCTGTTCGGCGGTCGTCGTCCGACCACTCTGCCGCTGGTCTATCAGGCGAAAGATTGGGAACACGGTGTCTTCATCGGTTCCACCGTCGGTTCCGAAGTTACCGCTGCTGCGCTTGACGTGAAAGCCGGTACTGTCCGCCGCGATCCGTTCGCCATGCTGCCCTTCTGCGGCTACCACATGGGCGATTACTTCAAACACTGGCTGGAAATCGGCAAGAAAGGCGCCGCCCAGGGCAATCTGCCGAAAATCTTCTGTGTCAACTGGTTCCGCAAGAGCGCCGAAGGCAAATTCATGTGGCCTGGCTTTGGCGACAACAGCCGTGTTCTGGCATGGGTCTTTGCCCGCTGCGCCGGAAGTGCCGCTGCGAACGAAACCGCTATCGGTTTCCTGCCGACTGTTGATGCAATCGACATCAAGGGACTGGAAGGCGAAGTTTCCGCCGCTGATCTGGAAGAACTTCTGAAGGTCGACGTCGAAGGCTGGAAGAACGAACTGGCGATGATCAAAGAACACTACGCCAAGTTCGGTGACCGTCTCCCGCAGGAGCTGGTCAAACAGCTTGAGGCTCTGGAAGCCCGTCTGGCATAATCTGCCGGCAGCTTGAATAAAGCGATAAACCCCGTTGTGAAAGCAGCGGGGTTTTTTTGTGGGGTGGTAAGCCGTGCGCAGCACTTAGCAGCGCGAAGCGCTCAGCCGTGCGCAGCACCAAACAGCGCGAAGCGCTCAAGAGCAGCTTGCGCAGCAAGCGTGAAAAGTTTTTGCGAGCTTTTTACAAAAAGCGCTTAAATAAGTGCGCAGCACTTAGCAGCGCGAAGCGCATAAAACAAGCGCGAAGCGCTCAAGAGCAGCTTGCGAAGCAAGCGTGAAAAGTTTTTGCGAGCTTTTTACAAAAAGCGCTTAAATAAGTGCGCAGCACTTAGCAGCGCGAAGCGCTCAGCCGTGCGCAGCACCAAACAGCGCGAAGCGCTCAAGAGCAGCTTGCGAAGCAAGCGTGAAAAGTTTTTGCGAGCTTTTTACAAAAAGCGCTTAAATAAGTGCGCAGCACTTAGTAGCGCGAAGCGCATAAAACAAGCGCGAAGCGCATAAAAAAAGACCCCAACGGCTTGCGGGCAGGCATGGGTTCGGTATACCCGCTGTGGCGTGCAGTCGTTATGGGGCGCCCGTCTTCGCCCTGCGGGCTACGCCGCGGCAAGGCACTTTGTCGGACAGGTCAGACAAGTCAGACAGGTCGGACAGATTTGGTGTGCCGCGGTGGTTCAGTTCCCAGTCGGGTAAAGCGTTCACCCCAGAGACTGCAGAAAGTGGGTCGTTTGGTATCAGAGCAATTCTCACGATCATTGAAAAATGGAGGCGTGAATCGGAATCGACAAGGAGGGCGAAAGCCCGACGAAGTGCCTGAGCGAAGCGAGGGCAACCGTCCGGAAAGTGAGTAATCCCATTTTTGCTCCGGCAAAAATGAACAAAGCAAAAAGAAAACCCTGTTGCGGGGCAAATCAATATTTGCCAAAGCAACAGAGTGCTTTTTGCGGGATTACTCACGATTATTGGAAAAAAGGCAAAAAAATGGAGGCGTGAATCGGAATCGACAAGGAGGGCGAAAGCCCGACGAAGTGCCTGAGCGAAGCGAGGGCAACCGTCCGGAAAGTGAGTAATCCCATTTTTGCTCCGGCAAAAATGAACAAAGCAAAAAGAAAACCCTGTTGCGGGGCAAATCAATATTTGCCAAAGCAACAGAGTGCTTTTTGCGGGATTACTCACGATTATTGGAAAAAAGGCAAAAAAAATGGAGGCGTGAATCGGAATCGACAAGGAGGGCGAAAGCCCGACGAAGTGCCTGAGCGAAGCGAGGGCAACCGTCCGGAAAGTGAGTAATCCCATTTTT
>SUWE01000069.1 GCA_015061615.1 Lentisphaerota bacterium | reverse complement strand
CTCCATCGGTGATATGGGCAGCTTCTCCTTCCACTCACTGAAAAACATCACCACCTGCGGCGAAGGCGGTATGATCACCACCAACAACGACGAATTTGCCAAAGGCGTCATGGGTCTGCGCTGCATGAGCAACCAGCCCTGGAGCTGGAACGATGTTCTGGAAGATCCCAACAAGCCCGAATGGAAGTTCGGCAGCAACATCACCTGCACCAAGAGCCCCGACCTGCTCGAATACTGGCTGCCCGCCCACTTCGACGTCCGTCCGTGGCTCGGCAAACACTGGGGTAACAACTACCGCATGAACGAAATCCAGGCTGCTGTCGGCTGCTGCCAGCTCGACAAACTGGATATGCTCATCAACAAACGCCGTGAGATCGCCCACAAGATCACCGAAGGCATCTGCGATGTCAAAGGTGTCGAAGCGGTTTACGAAGATCCCAACTGCTACCACAGCTATCACCTCTACACCGTCTGCGTGGATGAGAAAGAACTCGGCGGAACCCGTGACGAATTTATGCGCGTTCTCTACGAAGAAGAAGGCGTTCAGGGTATTCTCCACTATCAGCCGACTTTCCACTTCACCGGTCTCAAGAACATGGGTTATGACCCGGATCAGTGCCCGAAAGCCAGCAGATACTTCTACAAACGCAGCTTGAACATTCCGATGCATCCGCGTTTGACCGAACAGAACGTTGCTGATATGATCGAAGGTATCAGAAATGCTTCTGCGAAAGTCCGCAAACGTCACAACAAGGCGTAATTCCGCGGCTTACAGCGAAAAACTCCTGCACTTCACGGTGCGGGAGTTTTTTTGTGCTTTTATGCTTCTGTCAGACTTGAAATGGCTGATATTGTCATGTATAGTATATTGATTTCAATTTTTTTACAACTTCAGGAGACGATAAATGAAAACTATTATACTTGTTGCTGTATCAGTGATTTTTGCTTTAAGCGGCTGTTCATCTTTCAGACAGTCAGAGTGCGGCGATGCCGTGAAAAAAGACTCCCTTAAAATCGGCTGGGCATCGGCAGATATTTCCACAACCGCTCCTGTTCTCATCGGCGGTCAGATGTATACGCGTATTTCCAGAGGCGTAAAAGACCCCATTACTGCAACCGCATTGTGGATAGACAACGGCCAAGATAGTGTCTGTTTTGTCTCTCTTGATATGCTTCTGGGGACTAAAGGTATTCAGGATGGGGTTTTTGCCCAGCTTAAAAAGCGTGATATTGGAATACCGCTGGATAAAATCATCATCAGTGTGACCCATACTCATGCCGCTCCAGATGTTACGCCAGAAAAGGTTTTGGTCACTCTGGATGAATACAACGGCGATCTTTTCCAGACCCCCACATCCATAAAATTCACAGAAAGTTCAGAATATTGTAAATTCCTTTTTGAAAAAGTTGCCGATATCATCTGCGCGGCTTATAAAAACCGCAAAAATGGCGGTATCGCCTACGGTTACGGCGATGCGGCAGTCGGATATAACCGCAGATCAGTTTATAAAGACGATGTTTCCAAAAGAAAAGGCAGCGGTAACGATTCTCTTCATGGTATCCACGGTCATGCAGTGCTTTTCGGCAACCCTGATGACGAGATGTTTTCAGGATTTGAAGGCGCGGCAGACCCCACTGTAAACTTTCTTTTCACCTTTGATGAAAACAACAAACTTACTGGTGCAGTTATCAACAGTTCCTCGCCTGCGCAGGATTCTTCGAGACTCAATAAACTTTCGGCTGATTACTGGCATGAGACCCGTGAGATGATTCGGGCAAAGTACGGCAATATCCATATTCTGCCTCAATGCGGAGCCGCTGGTGATATCGCTCCGTGGCAGCTGCTTAACAATAAGGCTAAATTTCGCCGAAATCTGCTGAAATACGGCAGAGTGAAAGAGCTGTTTCAGAATGAATTACAGCGTATTCAGGCGGCGGAAAAGATTTTTTCCGCTTTTGAAGAGGTTTATCCATGGGCAAAAAATGAGATCATCACCGCCGCAGATATCCGTCATGAGGTGAAACATCTTGATCTGCCTGTCCGTAATCTGACACTGGCTGATTATGAAGATGCTGTTGTCAATTTGAAAAAACTTGAGAAAGTCCCTTTTGTTAAAGAAGGTGATGATCCAGAGGCGGCTTTGAAGACCAATTCTCTGCTTGTCACTTCCCGCAGACGGTATCGGGGAATCATCGAACGCTGGAATATGCAGCAGAAAAAAGAGCCTTTCAAAACCCAGATACATGTTCTTTGTATCGGTGATATCGCTTTTGCTTCAAATACTTTTGAGCTTTATCAGGACTTTCAGACTCAAATCCAGGGACGCAGTCCGTTTGTCCAGACTTTTCTGATCCAGCTGTCTTCGCACGATGGACTTCACGGCGGCTATCTTGCCACGAAGCGTTCTGTGGAAAACAAAGGTTACGGCTCTGACCGTTTCAGCAACCGCGTCGATTGGAAAGGCGGGGATATCATTGTTGACGAGACCGTGAAAATTCTGAAAAGGTTCTGGAAAGAGAAAACCCCCTCTGTTTTCCCATCACGCAAAACTGACGGTATCGTTCTTGACGGTTCTCTGGATGAGGACGATTGGAAAAATGCTGTTGCTGTAAACTCTTTTATCGCTGCAACAGGCTGTAAACCGCAAAAAGAAACTGTTGTAAAAGTTCTGCATGACGATAAATTCATTTATGTCGGGATCACCGCTTTTACCGCCGATATCAAAGATGGTTTTACTTATTGTGAAAAATTGAAAAAACGCGATGCCTCCGTCTGGAATGATGATTCCTGTGAGGTCATACTTGGAAAAAAATCTGCCGACGGCTATAAAGTTTTCAACTGGTACGGAATTTCCACTGCAGGTGTTCTGTTTGATGCACAGCGTGGTCACGGAATGAATACGGATCATAAATTCAGCTCTGCAATACAATACAAAATCAGAAAATATCCGTCATATTATACCATGGAAATTGCCGTTCCCGCATCTGATTTCGATCAAAACACATTTTCAGCGAATGATATTTTCAAAATCAATATCAGGCGTGCCTGCCACTATCTCGGCAGTGAACATGTTACAGTCGATGGGATCGCTGTATGGAATTATAATGATTTCCGTTCACTTCTGCTTGACGGCAAGTGAAAATACCGCTGCAAACAGCTTAGCTCACGGGTAGAGCCGCCAACTTGCAGCCCGCATTTCAATGATTTTTACTTTGCCGGATGGAGTTTCACCTCTCCCCAGTTGCCGTGATCACCGGTCATTCCGTCTCCGGCATTGCCGGTGATAAATTCAAGAGATTTTACTCCGGTCAAATCCAGATCGAAATATACCGGTTCATCCTTAGCTTTGAGTTTTCCGGTTTGGAAAATTTCTTTGCCGTCGGCAACGATCTTCATCTGACAGCTTGCATAATTGTTTGACGGGTTCAAGTAGCCTGATACTCCTGCGTATCCTGTCAATCTGCCCCATGAACCTTTACGCAAATCATACTTCAGAGAGCTTGGAGCATGAACTCCAATACCCTTATCAAAGAATTTCTTCCCGATCTTCATTTTTTTGCCGTCACAGCTTTTATCCCGTTTTATTTCTCCCCAGCCCGTAGTTCCTCTGATATACTCAATATCGCTGAGGTAATTGAAAATTTCTGCTTTTACGGCAAATTCAGTCGTTGCAAGAACCTTTTTCCCCCTTTTTGTAGAGATTTTCACTTTGCCGCTGATACCATCTTTTGCCGCGCTCAAAGATAACTGCAAGCGTTTTTCCTCTCCATTTTGCAGGGAAATGTATTTGGGGCACCCAGAGACTTTTACTCCGTCAGGTAAATCAAAATCCAATGAAACTTTGGACGCTTTCTGCACAGAAGAGATCGCCAGAGTCACTTTTCTTTCGGCATTGACTGCAAGATACAATGGTGAATCATCGGGAACGATTTTTAATGTATTTTCTATTTCAGGTGCAGTCACTTTTCTGTTTTTCATATTTTCTTTGACCAGTTCCCGGAATTTTTCCACCCTTTCTGCACTGTCTGCCAGGAGCAGCAAAGTTTCGTACTGGGCTATATTCAAGGTGACATTGCCGTTTTTTATCGGCAGTAACCGGTCATTGAATACATCAAGTACACACTCCGCATCACCAACATAAAGTTTTTTCACCCCCTCGGTACTGCTTATCAGATGGAAATATTTATTATGGTGATAGTATACCGAATCATAACCGAAATTGAGTTTTATCCCCGACAGGCGCAGGATATTCTGAAAAACATCATTGTGCAGAAGGTAATTGTAGTGATAAAACGCCTGCCAATCCGGATAACGGTGACGGACAAAGAGCGGTTTGCCGTCTTTGGCACGGAGAATGACTTCATCACCTTTTTTCGGCTTGACCAGCATCCGCAAAGCACCATTGGGGATGGTTTCTTTTCCCAGTGCCTGTCTGGATTTGCCGAAATATCTGATAAATGCCGGTTCGGTAAACTCCATGTTATCAGCTCCAGCAAGCAGTTCAAAATCAAATCCCGTCAGTTTTTTAGCGGCTTCCACCGAAAAGCCATTTTCAGTGACCAATCCTGAACCGTAGAGGAAAAGTAAAGTCCGGTTGCCGCTTTTGAATTTTTCCAGATGTTTTCTTCCTGCTTCAGACACATCTGGAATACAGGCAAGCACCACCATTTTGTAACGTTCCGGGTCGATAAGTTCGATTTCATTGTCATTGAAGAAATCAACTGCGGCGCCGCTGCGGACAAATACAGGCCACCGCGGCGCATTCCACCAGCAGGCGGTCAGCGAATGTTTAGGAGCGACCACAGCAATTTTTGCCGCACTGCTCATATCATAATTCATCTGCAATGCCGCATTGGAAATTGACTCCAATTCTGCAATCGTCCGCATCAACTCCATGTTTCCGTAAATATTGCAGTCGTTATTTAATGCCACCCAGATTGTTCCAGAACCGTTGATGAATGGATAGAGGTACTCGCGTCGCATCAGCATGATCGATTCATACATGTTGCGGCCGACACCGAATTTTTCTGTCAGCCAGAAATAGGTGCGCATATCTGCATCGTGCCAGTAATGTACTCCGCTTTGGCGCATAGCTTCCAGATTCAGCGGCTGGGGCAGGGAAACTCCCGATGCCGCCCGATCCGGATAAAAACTTGAGGAAACCACAAAATCAATAACACCGTCGGCAGATGGATCATCGATGAAACCGGTGATGTAAGTACCGATGACCGCCCGGTTTTGAGTCAGTTTTTTCATGTGGGAAGTAAAAGTTTTACGCAAATTCCGGATCGATTCGGCAATAAAATTATAATAATCCCCGATCCGGATATCTTTGCTGGGATCGCAGAGGTATCCGGCATCAAAGACTCTGCCGATAGAACCATCCGGCGGCAGGATCTCCTTGAATTCAGTATAATTGCTTTTCCACTTTTTATTCAACAACGCTATATCATCATACTTTTTCCGCAGATACTTCTGCCACGCTTCGATGCTTTCGGGATTCCAGTCAGGTCGCTGATATTTCTGATCCCAGTAACGCCACTCGGCAGTTGCGCCGTAGTTGATCATAAAGCCGATCGTCCGTTTGGAATAACCTTTTTCTTTCAGGTGTTCGACCAGTTTGCTCAAATTCTTTTTTGCATCGGCTTCAAATTTTGAACTGTTGAAACTGGCGATAATACTGCCTCTCAATCCGACAACTTTACCTCCGTCATTGACCATGAAATTGGTTTCAGGATGGGCGTGCGGATACCATTTGGCATATTCCAGATAGACACCGAAAATAATGTACGCCTGCGGATGATCCGAAAGAATTTTTTCCACAGTGGCATCAAGTTCGGAGTAATCGTATTTATCAGGACCAGTCCACTCGTTCATGATTCCCAGCAAGATCACAGGAACTCCCGCTTCGCGGCACCAGAAAAAGGGACTGTGGCTCTTTTGGAATGCCGCCCGGGTCAAGCCATCTGATTCATTTGCCCAACGCATTGCTGTCGGGAACATGTTTTTTCCGTCGATACTCAACATGGTCACGCCGTTTACTTTGGTCAATTTTCCCGGCCAATCCTGTGCATGGCAGAATATTGCAGTCATACAGACAAACAGGGAAAATGCGGTTTTCAAATATTTTGCGTGCATCATACAGAGAGTTTTCGCATTTGACATAGACAGCCTCCTTAATTGCCGCCGGAAAAATCGTAATTTTCCAACTCATCCGGCAGTTGCGGTATCTGATATGGTGTGCCGCCGCTGCGGATGGAATTTGCACCGAGAATACCTGCGGCAACCGCATAACGCGCTCCCTGCGGGGTTGATTCCGGTGAAGAGTTGCCCCGGAGCATATCGATGAAACTGTTGACTATCTGCGGGTCTGCTCCGCCGTGACCGCCTTCACCGCTGGGCATGTGGTAAGTTATGTCACCGTGGGGGGAGTAGCAGTCTATCCGGCGGTTCCAGACCTGAATGGTGCAACTGTCACTGTAATCGCCGAAATTTTCAATACGCCCCTTCGTGCCGATAACGGTGTAGTTGCGGTAACTGTCAGGGGTGAAGTGGCATTGCATATAACACGCCTGTACCCCGTTTGCCAACTGCATATTGATCATGTTTATATCTTCATTGTTGACATTCGGGGAAAAATCTTTCTGCTCCATCGGCGGCCAATGATCTGTACTCCACACTCCGGCAACGGTCAGACAGTCAAGTTTTTCCTTTTCCCGGCGGGGAAGGTCCCCATAGACTGAAAGTGAACCGATACCATTGACCAGAACCGTGCGGCTCTCTGCCAGCCAATGGATTATATCAATATCATGCGCCCCTTTCTGCAGCAGCAGAGAACCTGTTTTTTTGCGGTCGGCGTGCCAATCGCGGAAGTAGGCATCGCCGCCGTAACTGACAAAGTGGCGGCACCAGATGGCTTTGACCTCGCCGATTGCACCTGAACGGATGATTTCCCGCATTTTTCTTGTGAAATTCATATACCGCATATTGTGACCGAGCATCAGGCGTGTTTTGTTGGTATATGCGCATTGCAGAATACGATCTGCACCCTCAAGAGAAATCGCCAGCGGTTTTTCCAAATATACAGGGACATGGTTTTTCAGTGCAAAACAGGCATGTTCTTCATGGCAGAAATCAGGGGAGAGGATAAATACGCCATCCAGATGTTCTTTTTCTATCATTTCCCGATAGTCGTAATAACCTTTTACTTGAGAATCTTTTTCTTTATAACGGTTGATAAAACTGTTGAGTTGTTCGTCGTATATATCTGCTCCCGCAACGATTTCCACCCCGTTCTTTTTTTGGTGTGCCAGGTCTGCCAGCTGACCGCGGCAGCAGGTGCCGATGACCCCCAGACGCAATTTTTTCATTTTTTCAGATATTCCCATTTTTTCAGAAAATTTTCAGTTGTCAATACGGATGCAAGTGACATTACCCAACTCAAAAAAATTGTCGCTTTCCCAGATGAATCGTATATAAACGGTATTATCTGGAACTCTGAATGTGTAATCCAGCGGTTTGCTTTTGCTGATTTTTCCCTGTTGAAGCGTGCCGCAGAGTTTGTAATTCACATCCAGTGCTTCAATGCGCCAGCGGATGGAGTTCCCATGCAGTACCGCAGCGGTAAGGTGCATGGGGTTTTCCGGGATGACATCGTTGGTAAGCACACTCTTTTTCTTTCCTTCAATACTCCAGCCCCAGGGATAACCTGCTTCCGGTTTCCGCCATGCCGGGGGAAGTATATCCCCTGCCGGTCTGACACAGAACCGGCGGATTTTAAGTGTCGTATCAGTAGGGCCTTTTTTGATCCAGAAAAATATCTGCATCGTATTGCCTGACGCCTTGACCCGGTACTTCATCGGCCGCCATGCAAGGGAGTTGGTTTCCAGATCAAATATTCCCGGATCATCCCATTTCGGGGGGAACTCCACCCGCAGTTGAGCGCCGGAATAACTGGTGGCAGTTTTGGCTTCAAACTCCACATCGTACTCTTTGCCCGGCACGACTTTCAGGCGCTGAATGGCAGAGGCTCCTCTCTCATCTGCCTTGCGGGTCAAGGTCATAATATTATTTTTTATCCACGCTCCAGTGGTTGATATTTGCCAACCTGCAGGCGAGGAAAAGTTGCCGTTCATCTCAATATTACCGGCACTGGTGAACAGTGCCGGTATCAGCATCAATACGGGAAGCAGATGTCTCATTTGTAGAACCACCAGTTTGTAGGTTCAGTGCAAAGGGTGGTATCCCAGAATTTTGCCCGTCCAGCGGCATCATTGGTACCAGTAATGGCGGTGACATGGGCGTCGGCCATCAAAATATTGCAGCTGCCGTGAGGCAATGACACATTGTGATTGTTAGAGGCAATACTTGAACCGCTTCCCCACCAGACACCATTCTGGTTTACCTGAGAAGAAACATAGTAATCGCCATACCCCAGCGGATCATCGACATATTTGGCGCTTTCCACCAGAGAAATGATCGCAGATGGGGCTTTTACATTGGACATTTTCGGCCAGCGGTCTTCACCGCCCAGATTGGTGTTTTTGCCGTAGTGGGGATCTCTGGCATTGTAATCCGGGTGGAATCCTTTTTCCGCATCCCGGGAAGGGCAGAAATACTGCTGGGAGATCGACCCCAGCGGTTTTTCAAAGGGGACTACTCCTGCGTAACCGTAGAACCAGTACCACTTCGGATCGGTGATGGAGTAACTGTTGCCGTCAGAACCGGTATAAGAGAAACTTCCGAATATCGCATGAGGGGCAAATCTGCCGTCACTGACTTCCAGATACATCTGTTGACCGAGTCCAAGCTGTTTGAGATTGTTGATACAGCTTGCCGATCTGCCGCGCTCTCTGGCACTGTTCAAAGCCGGGAGCAGGATCGCCGCCAGAATTGCGATAATGGCAATCACAACCAGCAGTTCGATCAGGGTGAAGAGAGTTTTTCTTTCAGAAGAAGAAAACGGGTGGGGAGAATCGTTCTTTCCAGGCATAAATACCTCCTTTAAAAAATATTTGGTTATTGTACTCAGTTGAATGTTATTTTTCAACTGGACTTACTAAATTTGCAAGATTGACTTTTCCTGCACTTTCACCGTCAAAAATAGAATAGGGTAATACAACTTTCTGCGGAGTTGTATTTCCTGTCATGCAGTGCTTGAGCAGTTCCATTACTGCTGTTCCGAAGGCTGGAGAGGTTATTCTTACTGCGCTCAATGGCGGACTGGTGATCTCGGAACCGTATCCGAAGCCCAGTACTGCAATATCTTTCGGGACTTTTTTACCGCACTCTTTCAATATGCGCAACAGCGGCACCGCAAAAAAGTCACTGGAACAATATATAGCTTCTGGTTTCAGCGGCAATATTTTTTCATGGACCACTTTTTCAAAATCTGATTTATTTTTCAATGGTATGACCATGTTGGCGGCAGTATTGAAATTTTTTTCCCGCAGAGAATTTGCAAACTCTTCAGGGGTAAAACCGAAACGCAGACTGCATCCTTCGCTGGCATAGATCAGTGATACGATCCGCCGCATACCCAGAGAAATCAGATAATCGAAGCCTGAGTACCAGGCATTTTTCATTTCAATGCCGATACTGCTGTAAGATTCTGTTATCAGACAATTTTCATCCTCACGACAGTGGATGGCTGGCAACCCGCTGTCACGGATGACTTTCAGAAAAGGTTCTCTGCCGTTTATCCTTGCACCCCAGAAGATGATACCGAAATATCTGGAGGAGATGATTTGAGCATCCTGCAGACAATCCAGTGCTTTTATCTCATAACCTATATTCAGATCACGGCACGCCTTTTCGACCATTTTCAATTCAAAAATTTTCTTGTCGTATATATCATGAGCCCCGCAGTATGCCAACAGCAGTTTTTTACAATGTCCAGATGGTGAAATCACTCTTGTTCCATAATAATGGCTTCTGGAAATCACTCCTTCTTCTGTTAGACGCTGTAATGCCGATCTGAGTGTTACTCTGGATACCCCGAGCTGTTTGCAAAATTCGGGTTCAGAAGGAAATTTGCCATCTGGTATCTGATCACGGATTATCATTTCCATGATTTTGCGGTATACAAAATCTTTTTTCAATTCAAACGTTTTCAACTGCATGAAAAACCTCTTATTTTGCCTATCTGTTATCAATATAAATAGGACAACTTTTGTCGTCAATATGAGACAACCTTTTTTTTTTGATTTTTTTTTGAGGCAATTTCAAAAGTAATTCAAAAAGAGATTAAAAAATCAGCGTTGATGAGATTAAAGCGGTAGTTTGAGCGTGGCTATTGAATAAATAACCACCGAAAAC
>SUWE01000006.1 GCA_015061615.1 Lentisphaerota bacterium | reverse complement strand
GAGCGTGGTCTCCGAAAAATCGACTGTAACCGCCGAGTGCGAAGCACGAGCGGCGAGGCGGCTCTTCTGCCGCCGCAGGGAGATTTTTTGGAGTATAAGCGAGATTGACCACGATGCGCCACCGCAGGTTTGATTTTTTACAAAAATTGAGAATAGTAAATTATTTGTCCCAGGCGGTATTACCGAGAATACCGTTGCTGAACCATGCCGGTTTGTAGCCCGCTTCGGTTGCCAGACGGCAGGCGGTCTCAACGCGGTCAAGGTGATTGGGAATATAGTTGAAGTAATCCGGATAGCTGTACTGCTCATGGCTCATAATGTTGACAGTATCGCGGGGATCGTCAGCCAGTTTGGCAAATTTCTCTTCCAGTACATCAACATCGTCGTAGTTGCAGCAGGAGATGCTGTTGAGCAGGAACAGGTCATGGTAGCGGTCGTAGAAAATGTGTTTGTCGCAAATGTAGCAGGCAACATCTTTTTCATAGTGGAAACCGATATCTGTGACCTGGATCGCGTGCGCTTCGCCGATATGGGCGATCGAACCGAGATAACCTGCGGCAAGGCAGTTGGTGCCGCGCGCTTTGAGGACAGAAAAGTTTTCGGGGTTGGTCATTGACCAGTGGATCACCATCGGGGCAATAAAGCACTCTTTGCCCGCAAAACGGCACACTTCGTTGTAAACCTCATCATAATCCGCTGCCAGTTTCTTCGCATCGGCATGCTGATAGGGACGGTCGGGGAACTCACTGTGGGCGTGGAATGACATTCTCAGCCAGTCGCTGTTCGCCTGAAACTCCGCTTTGTAATCTTCCGGCATATCGGAAATAGCGAAGTCGTGATGATCGTCGTGGAAAAAGAGATTCAGCGTGAAGAATGAGCCGTATTTGTCATGGATTTGCTTCAATCTGCCGAGGAACATCTCATCAAAAATGGATGCGGGACGGTTCAGCGCCAGTGAACGCAGGAAGAAACTGCAGTCATCAAAGAAAAAGTTGTAGCGCTTGTAGGAGTTTTTATCCCATGCCACAGTGATGGTCAGCGCCTCTTTGCCGAAGTAGCTGTCGGCGACAACGGTGATCTCGTTGATTTTCTTTGTCAGTTTGACTGTTGCGCAGAAGTTGCGGTCATGACGGCAGGCTGTTTCGCCGTTGACTTTGACCTCTGCCTGCGGGTCGGCGATTCCCTGGACTTTGATTTCCAGGTAATCAGCGGTTTCAGTTCCGAAGTTGCGGTCAAGCACCGCACCGTCGCGTAAATTGGTGATTTCGAGCATTTTTATTTTCTCCTTGTTTTGGGGTTAGTTGTTCCATGCTTCATTGCCGAGCAATCCGAGAGAGTACCATGCGGGTTTGAATCCGTATTCATCAGCAAGGCGGCACGCCTCCTGAATACGTTCAAGGTGGTCGGGAATAAAGTTGAAATAATCCGGATAGGTATATTGTTCATGGGTCATGAGCGTGATGACGTGCTGTTCCGGAGCTATCGCCGCGATTTTCTTCTGCAATGTATTTATATCATCATAGTTGCAGCATGCAGTATTGTCAAAAAAATAAATATCGTGGAAACGGTCATAGAAGATGTGTTTGTCGCACGCTCCGCATGCCATATCCTTTTCATAATGATAGCCGATATCGGTGACCTGAATGGAGTGTTTTTCGCCGATGCGGGCAATGCCGCCGAGAAAGCATCCGGCAAGACTGCGCACTCCGCGTGCTTTGAGTACGGAAAAGTTTTCCGGATTGGTCATGCCCCAGTGGATCACCACCGGCGCCATGAAACACTCTTTACCGGCAAAGCGGCACACTTCGTTGTAAACCTCATCGAAATCCGCCGCAAGTTTTTCCGCACTTGCATGCTGATAGGGGCGGTCGGGGAACTCGCTTTTGGCATGGAAGGACAATCTCAGCCAGTCGCGGTTTGCCTGAAACTCCTCTTTGTAATCCTCCGGAACATCGCAGATGGAAAAATCGTGATGATCATCATGATAAAAGAGGTTGAGCAGAAATTTTGTTCCGTACAGCTCATGCGCCTTTTTCAAACCCGCAAGGAACATCTCATCAAAAAGCGACTTGGGGCGGTCAAGGGTGAGTTTGCGCAGAAAGAAGCTGCAATCGTCAATGAAAAAGCAGTATCTTTTGTACGACTGCTTATCCCATACGAGGGTGATGGCAAGGGTTTTTTCGCCGAAATAACCGTCAGATGATACAGTTATGCGGTTTATTTTCTGTGTGAGTTTTATATCGGCAGTAAAAATGCGGTCATGCCGTCTGGCAGGAATACCATTGACGGTGACAAGCTCCTGCGGCGGGGCGATACCTTCGAGTGTTATTTCCAGAGCATCGGCACTTTCTCTGCCGTAATGCCGGTTCAAAATCTGCCCGTCACGGAAATTTGTGATCTCCAGCATAATTTTCTCCTGATTCACGATTGGAATTTTTCAGACGTCTGTGATATATTATATCACACTGTAACCAAAAAATAAATATGCAAAAAAGGACATTTTGTTGCATTAACAGACATTGCGGAGAAAAAAGTGGGATATTTTGATGATTTTCAACTGCTCAATGTGACCAAAGTGCGCATGTACGGTTCATTTGATACGAAGGTTCTGCACACGCGCTGTCACTATCTCGGCATAATCCAGGGAACGGTTTTTGTCAACGGCATTGCGGAAAACCGTCCTTTTGTCTATCTTACTCCGCGGAATATCGACACGCTTTCCGGCTGGGTGTCGCCGCCAAATGCTTTCCGGGATAATTTTTATATCGAATGCCTCGGTGAACGTGCCGACCGTTTTTTTGCCGCATTTGATGCACTTGACTCCTGGCGGCACATTTTTGTGAAAGATACTGCACCTTATCTTGCCAAACTGGAAGAGTTCCGTCAGCTTTTCTCCCTCGGCAATCCGCTGCACCACCACCGGATAATTCTCTGTTTTGAAGAGTTCGCCGCATTGCTTGAGGCGGAACTGCATCAGGAAAAACACCCGGAAACCCACCGTTTCAAACTTGATGAACTGCTTACTGCCATCAACCGCAATCCCGGGAAAAAGTGGAATTTTTCTGCTGAAGCCCGGCGGGCAGGGGTGACGATGCGCCATTGGACGAGGGTTTTTTCCAAATCCACAGGAATGCCGCCGCACCGTTTTGTCAATTTCTGCCGGATACGTCTGGCAAAGGAATTGCTGACCTCCGGCAATCTTTCCATCAAAGAGATATCGGAAAAGTGCGGCTTTGAAGGCGCATCGGAGTTTTCCCGTTTTTTCCGTAAAAACACCTCGCTTACTCCGGGGGAATACCGCCGCAGCCGCATGGGGTGAAATTTACTTTACGATACAGCGCAGACCGATGCCGGATGGGAGCTTGCGTCCGGTGCTTTCGGGGATATACATCTCGTCGGCTTCGATTTCCGCTTTGTTCCCGACGACTTCGCGCACCATTCTTTCCAGCACAAGCAGGGAAAATCCGGGGGAGTGACAGCTCAGAACCAGTGTGAAGGGTCTCTCTTCCTTGCGCAGGGCAAGGCAGTTTTTCAGCAGTTGGGGCAGATCGCTTTCGATCTTCCACAACTGACCGGAAGTTCCTCTGCCGAAGGTCGGCGGGTCAAGTGCGATAAGATCGTAACGGCTGTTGCGGCGCATTTCACGGTTGATGAATTTGTTCACATCGTCGGCGATCCAGCGGATAGCATTGGGAATATCCGGATTCAGTGCCAGATTCTCTTTTCCCCATTCGATCATGCCTTTTGCCGCATCGAGGTGGCAGACTTTCGCTCCGCCTGCCGCCATTGAGAGCGAACCCAGACCGGAGTAGGCAAAGAGGTTCAGCGTATCCATGTTCCGGCAGTTTTTGCGGAAATACTCCCAGTTGCGGAACTGTTCGGCGAAAAATCCCAGATGACCGAAGCTTGTCGGCTTTATCTGCATGGTGACACCGCCCCAGTCGGCACTCCAGATATCCGGAATGCGGTCGCGGTTTTTCCAGCTGCCGCGTCCGGAACTGTCGCGGACGAACTCCGCATCGGCGCTGCGCCACTCTGCATTATTCAGCGAGGGCTGCCAGAATGCGTTCAGTGCCGGACGGATAAGCCGGTAAGGCCCGACCTGCTCAAGTTTTTTCAGATTTCCGCTGTCAAGCAGAATATATTCGTTTGCCATAATAAAGTATTACTCCTCTGCTTTGGCGATGACTTCACCCCGGCGGACGGTCAGAAGCGGGCGGTTGGTGCCGCGTTCAAAAACGGCAAGGTCGGCGCGCAATCCGGGAAGAAGCTGACCGCGGTCGGTCAAGCCGTAATGTTCCGCCGGATTACGGGTGACCGCAAGGGCGGATTTTGTTTCAGAAAGGTGACCGCAGCTCATCAGACTGTGCCAGCCGGCATCGAGCATCGTGGTCGTTCCGGCAAGAGTTCCGGCGGATGTCTGGGAAAATCCCTCTTTGACGATGATTTCCGCCGGTCCTATGTGGTATTCGCCGTCGGGTATACCGCTTGCCATTGTTCCGTCGCTGATACCGATTATCTGCCGCAGGGTCTTGCAGCGGCAGGCAAGGTCGACCATACGCGAGTGGACGTGTCTGCCGTCGATGATGAGTTCCACGGTTACGCGGTCATCGGTAAGCACGATCCCCGGCAGTCCCACTTCGCGCTGGTGCAGCGGATTCATTCCGTTGAAAAGGTGAGTGCAGTGGGTCGCTCCGGCATCAATGGCGCGGAGAGTCTCTTTTTCTCCGGCAAGACTGTGTCCCATTGAGGCGATGACGTTGCGGGATATCAGCAGTTCAATAAGTTTGTCGGCGTTCTCCAGTTCCGGGGCAAAGGTCATTATCTTTACCATGCCTTCACCGGCATCGATCAGGTCGGATGCGAACTTCAGGTCGATCTTCCCCAGAAAACTGCGCGGCTGGGCACCGGATTTTTCGGGATTGAGGAATGGTCCTTCAATATTTATCCCTTCGGCATCGGCTCCGGGCAGGGGGAGACGCATTGCGGAAGTCAGTGTGCGCAGGTTGTTTATCATATTTTCCGGTGAATCGGCGACTACGGTCGGAAAAAATCCGGTCGCTCCGCTTTTGCCGAGAATGGCACTCATCGCCGCCAGATCGTTGCGTGATGCCGCCGCGCGGGAGCAGTCGAAGCCGCCGGCTCCGTGGATATGGGTATCTATGAATCCGGGGGTGATATAGGCATTTTTGAAGTATACGACCTCCAAATCCTCCTCTTTTCTGGAAAATCCCGACTCACCGCCGACGGCGATGATGCGGTCATTTTCACACAGCACTCCGCCATTGGGTATGATATGGTCGGGAGTGATGAGATAATCTGCGAAATAGACTCTGCGTACTCTGCTCTTTTTCATAGTTCTGTTTCTGTGCAATAAACGGTTCTGTTGCTTTAATATAATATCGCAAACCTCTTTTGTCAAATCAAAATCACCGTGCTTTTGTACTGCGGGTAAACGCGGCGATGCCTTCGGCAATGCCTCTGGCGATCTTTTCGATATATTTCGGGTCATTGAGCTTGCGTTCTTCGGCGCGGTTGCTGATGAAACCTATTTCCACCAGCACACCGGGAACGGTGATATCTTTCAATACCGCAAAGCGTGCGCGTTTCACTCCCCGGTCGACTGCTCCGGTGCGGCTGAGCAGCTGACGGTGGATATTCCACGCAAGAAGCATATTTGCCGCATCCTGTCTGTTTCCCGGATGGGCAGTCCACGAGACCTTTCCGCCGTTGCTTGAAGCGGCTCCGGCGGGGGTGAGGCAGAAGGTTTCCAAGCCGGAAATGGTCTTGTTTTTTGCTGAATTGACATGTATTGAAACAAAGAGATCGCTTTTATGCTTTTTCTGAAGCTGAGCGACACTGTTCAGCGGTATCTGTACATCGGAGTTCCGTGTGCAATGGACAGTAAAGCCGTAAGCCCGGAGTATTTCCGCAACTTTTCTGCCGACTTTCAGCGTTATCATTTTTTCTTTGGAAATTGCACCGATAGCGCCGGGGTCGTTGCCGCCGTGTCCCATATCTACGGTGATCGCTCTCACTTTGCTTCTGGGGACTGTCGCCGGATAGAGTACCGGACGGAGCGTCTTGAACCAGTCAAGGGTCAATATCCACGGATGGGTGTTTTCAAACACCGTCGGCATCAGCAGTTCTATTTTCGTATTGCCGCAGGTGATTGTCCTTTGATTTTTCTGAAAAAAGCAGTAACTCCCCTTTTTGCTGCCGGTTGCCGACGTTTTGGTGAAGGTGGTGCGGAACCCGTTGCTGGCAAGCAGGTCATTCAGACTGCTGTAATTCTGTTTGTTTATATTTTTCTGGCGTACTCCCGCACCGTATGAGGATGACGGAAGGAACATTATAAGTGCGGTTGCCGCAATCAGAAGACGGAGCATATTTCTTTTACTCCGCTTCTGCAAGTTTTACCAGATGCGAATAATCTTCCGCCGGCGGATACATTACACTGCATCCGGGACCGGCTTCCACACTCTGACAGAGTGAGCCGAAGACAAACGCTTTGGCGGAACACACCGCCTGTTTCCACGGGAAATCCAGCGCCAGCATCGCCGTCAATGCGGCGGCATAGGTGCTTTTTGCTCCGGCAAGCGGCAGGGTGGTAAAATCTTCGGTCACATAGGCGGAGTAACATTTGCCGTCTTTGACGATGATATCATCGAACTTTTCCTCCCCGCAGATGATGACGGAACAATGGTATTTTTCAGAAAGAGTTTTTGCATTCTGCACCATTTCTTCTTCGTTGGTGCATTTGTTTTGGCAGAGGAGTTCCGTTTCCGCCATATCGGCAACGAGCCATTGCGCCAGCACGAACAATTCACTTTCCATCAGCGGGATATTTTTTTCATCGGCAGTTTTTTTGCCGTCTGCGGTAAAGAGTTCGGGGGCGCAGACCAGAGAAAACGCATGTTTTTTCACCGCCTGAACGACGGCTGAAATATTTTCCGCACTGCCGAAAAATCCGGTTTTCATATATTCAAAATGGATTTTTTCACGCACTGTTTCGATTTGCGCGGCAAGAGAGCGCGGCGCGGTCACGTCTGTATGGCGGATGAAGTACGGATTCTGTGCCGATACGGCGGTTATGGCGCATGAGCCGAAGACGCCGAAGGCGTTGAATGTACGCAAATCGGCGGCAATTCCGGAAGTTCCGCCGGAGTCACTGCCTGAAACTGTCATCGCCGCAGGGTAAAATTTGATTTTGTTCTTTTTTTGCATTTGAGTTTTTCCGACATAGGGATTATCTTATATTATTGTCAAGGTAAAATTTACACTGTAAACGGGAAAAAAACAAACGGTGAAACGGTTATTCGGCAAAATATTTGCAATATTTTTTCTTGCGGGGCTTTTCTGCCCGCTGTCACTCCGCTCGGCTCTGCCGCTGGTGCCGGGGCTGATACTTCATGACGATGTTTCCGGAGAGGATGCAAAATATCTGCAAAAACTCCTCCGCCAGCTCGACCGCTACGCGCGCCGGGCGGATATCAAACGCAATTCCGGTGAGTTCATCATCGTCTGCGGCAAAGGGGAGTATTGCGGTTACAGCGGCAAAGAGCATATCTATCTGCCCGGTGATGCTTCTCTCTGGCGCTACGATTTTGAACTGCGCCGCAAAATCATCGGCGTATTGGCTTCGCACCGTTTCGATTTCCGTTACAAAAGCAGCTCATCCGGTGTCGCTGCGTGGATAGTCAACGGCATTGATGCCGAACTTGCGGAAGCTGAAAGAAGCGGTCAGTATCTCGTTGCCAACCGCCGTTATTTCTTCTGGTCGGAAGTTGCCGGATTGAGCGGAAAACTCCCCGATTTTGCCGCGACCGCCCGTCTGGGCAGGGTGAAAAATCCCGGAATGAATGCCATACTTGCAGAGACTTCGCGCGTACTGCTCCAAATCCTTGCCGGCGATAAAAAGATCGGCAAAGTTTTTGAATCCGGTGTTTCCGGCGGCGCTCCGGATGCTTTTATCCATCTTTACGGCCGCAACCGTGCCGCCGCTCAGGAACGGCTGAACACCCTCGGTATGCCGGTCATCTGGAACCGTTACTCACCGATGCCCGGAGAGTTGTTCCTCGCCCGCCTTGCCGAACTTGAAAACCGTTTTGTCCCCCAGCTTGATGAAAAAGACAAGCCCAACGGCAACTACATAAGCTGTTCTTTGAAAGAGTTTGACGAATATCTGAGCAAAAAAAGTACCGGTACCGATGCCGTTACCGCCGCAGTTGCGGCTGAGACTCTGCGCTCTGCCGCCGCCGCGGATTTTCTGCAATTTTCCAGAATGATCCCCGCTGAAGAACGGCACTATTGTTCGCGCATTGCCAAAAATATACTCGATTTCGGAAAAAAACGCAATGCTTACGCGGAGTTTGAAAAATCTTACAACGCGCTGAAAGCCCGTATCCGCAAACGGATAAAATGCGATATTTTTCTCAAAGATGTCATGGCAAAACAGGGCGCTCTGCCTGACCGCTATCAGCTCATCTTTGATACGCTGGAGTTCAGCGATGAGGCGTGCAGTAAAGATGAACTCAAGTTCCTGCACCGGATACTTAACACCTATTTGCAGTAAGGTTTATGCCATGACCCGTACAGATGTGCTTGTTATCGGTTCCGGACCTGCCGGACTTGCGGCGGCGTTTGCCGCATCACGCAGTAAAAAACGGGTCGTTATCCTCGAAAAAATGGATTCTCCGGGAATGAAACTTCTCGCTTCCGGCGGCTCCCGCTGCAATGTTACCAATGTGCTTGAAACGGAAGATTTTGCCCGCCGTTTCGGCAAAGCGTGGCGCTTCCTTCTGCCGGCGCTCTGTGATTTTTCCGGTGAGAGTCTGCTTTGTTTTTTTGAACAGAACGGTGTTCCGCTGGAACTGACTGACGGATTTCACTACTTTCCCCGCTCCGGAAAGGCACGCGATGTTCTGGAACTTTTTCTTTCCCGCATCTCTTCTGCCGGAGGAAAACTTTTCTGCGGTAAAAAGGTCGTTTCCGTCACTCCGGGGCATCCTTGTACCGTGAAATGTGCCGACGGTGAGGAGTTTTCCGCAAAATCGCTTGTCCTTGCCTGCGGCGGCAGGGGATATCCTGCTCTTGGCGGCAGTATGGCGGGGTACACACTTGCTGAAAAACTCGGTCACTCTGTCACGCCGCTTTATCCGGCAATGACCGGCATCATCTGTTCCGATCCTGCTGTCGGTGAGTGTGCCGGGATATCTCTTGATGAGTGCATTGCCGAAGTTGTCACCAAAGGACGCGAAAAACCTGCCGCCCGCGGCGAACTGCTTTTTACCCGCAACGGATTTTCCGCATTTGCCATTCTTGACCTTGCCGGAGCGATCGCCGCAATGCTTGACAAAACTCCGGTCGTCAAACTGAAGCTTGATCTTCTGCCCAAACTCAGCAGTGCTGAGTTGTCGGAATATTTTGCCGCATGCCGCAAAAACTGCGGAACAAAGCATGTTTCATCCTGCTTGAGTGAATTTTTCCCCAGACGTCTTGCCCAGATGCTTGTAAACGGTACCGACCCGGAAATTTCCCGCTGGAAAAAAGCCGATTGCGATGCTCTTTTGACCAGGATAAAGCAGGGAATATGGGAAATTTCCGGCGTTGAAAAGTGGGAAAAGGCGATGGTTACTGCCGGCGGTGTAAGTTTGAAAGAGGTCGATTCCGCAACTCTTGCCAGCAGTTTTCATGACAATATCTTTTTCGCCGGGGAAATGCTCGATATCACCGGACCCTGCGGCGGATTCAATATCACCTGGGCGCTCGCTTCCGGAATGCTCGCCGGAACTTCCGCCGGAAACTCATCTGCCGGTTGAGCGGCGCAGATTCAGTTTGCGGATGAATTTTTCCAACGCTGAAAGCACCTTCATCCACGGACTCTTTTCCACTGTGATCGCCCCTTTCGGGCAGAACTCCTGACAGCAGAAACAGCGGATACAGCCGGGATAGTCGAATACCGGTTTGTTTTCCACCATCTTCAACGTCTGCGGCGGACACTTCTGCGCGCACAATCCGCAGCCGATACACTCCGGTTTGTTCACCACCGGACGGGAAAGCAGTTTGTTCCGGAGAAATGTCCGTAATCTGACCGGGAAATACACTCCCCACTCAAGTTTCTTTTCCGGCGGTTCCGGCAGACGGATGGCGCGGATATCCGGAATTTCCTGACACTCAACATACTCCGGCATCAGCCCCCGTTTTGCCGCCTGTTTGAGTATCGGAGTATCGGCAACGCCGAGTTTTTCCGCCACAGAGCGGTCAAGCGCCAGCGCATCGTTTGAGGCGGCAAGGAATCCCAGTTCCACCGCATCGCCGCTGCCCGGGCCGTTGCCTTCCATGCCGGTTACGGCATCCAGCAGTGTTATCTGCGGCCTGACCAGCAGATAAAGGTCGAGCAACATATCGGCAAAATCATCGAAATTTCTCCCCACTGCAAGGTGCCACGCCAATCTTTCACTGCCGCGCACCAGACCGAAAAGGTTTTTCACTCCGCAGGTCAATATCATCATCGCATGTGTTTTTGCTTTGGCAAAATCGACGATGATATCGTACTCCTGAAATTCCGCCGCCGCTTCAAGGGTGCGGTAACGGCACGCTTCCGGCATTTTGCATTTGGTGTAGTTGGTACAGTTTTTAACTGTCACACCCATTTTTTCCAGTTCCGGCATGATATCCATGCTTTTTACAACTGCATCTGCGGTGCGCACAGCGGGATTTTCAATAACGGCGATCGCCGCTGCATTTTCTTTATGGATATAACGGCACAGCGCCAGCAATAATTGCGGATGCACCGAGGCAGGGTCGTTTTCTTTGCGGTATTCCAGCAGATTCGGTTTTATCATCACCTTTTTACCGGCAATGCCGCCGGCTTGCGCCGCAACCGGAGCAAGGATTTTTTCCAGTGCCGCATCAAGTTCCGCAGCATCATAGCTTTTACACTGTGAATAATGCACTTCAGTCATTGCGTTATCTCCATAAAAAGAACAGGGGACAGATATGGAAATCTATCCCCCGATTTTTCTGATTTTCAGAACATCGGCATGTCGATGCCGAGTGATCCGCCGATGGATTTCATCTGCTCCTGCATCGCAGTGCGGGCAGAAGCAAAAGCGCTGTTGAGCGCTTCGGTGAGCGCGCTTTCCAGAAACTCTTTGTCGCAGAGCATTTCCGGATCAATGTTGACATTGCGCACCGTGAAGTCGCCCCCCACAGTGACCCGCACACCGCCATTGGCTGTTGCGCTGGTGAACTCCATTTTCGGCAGTTCTTCTTTCAGCTTTGCCGCACCCGCCTGGATCTCTTTGGCATGCGACATAAGTTTCATCAAATCTCCGAATCCTGCCATTTTCAGCATCCTTTCTCTTTGGCGGCTTTACGCTGCGCTCTCCATGCCACGAAGGGACCGGAGAGGAAGACGGATGAGTATGTTCCCAGAATGATACCCCACATCATCACAAAGACGAAGTCGCTGATTTCCGGACCGCCGAAGCACCACATGATGAAGACCACGATAAAGGTACTCACACTGGTGATCAGGGTACGGCTCAGGGTCTGGTTGATCGAAAGATTGACATTTTCCGCAAGAGACAGACCTTTTTTCAGCTGACTGTTTTCACGGATACGGTCAAAGATGACCACTGTATCGTTGATTGAGTAACCGATAACCGTCAGGAACGCGGCAACGGTGGTAAGACCGATGGTGCGTCCGCAGAGCAGATAGACTGCCAGCACCGCGATAACGTCGTGACAGAGCGCCAGAACTGCGGCGATCGCGTAGGACATTTCATAACGGAAGACGATATACGCACCGATACCGATAAGCGCCAGTATGATCGCTGTAACGGCGGCTTTGGTGAACTCTCTGCCGATCAGACCGTCAAGCTGCTGGATATTGGAGCCTTCAAGGGTTATTCCGCACTCCGGATAGCTCTTCTGGAGCATTTGGGCAACTTTGATTTTGGTCACTTCCGCAGAATCTTTGGAGCCGCGCAGACGGATTTCCAGAAACTCCCCATTGCCCTCTTGGGCGGCAATGTCTGTCTTGTAGGTCAATGACGGTTCATCGTAACCTGCGGCTTTCAGGGTCTTTGCCATTGCCGAGGTGTCGCCCCGTTTGTCAAACTTATAGGTGATCGCTGAACCGCCGGTGAAGTCGATACCCAGAACTCCTTTGCCGCGGACAGCAAAACAGCCGATCGTAACCAGCACGATCGCCGCAGAGATGCACAGGCAATAACGCCAGAGCTTGATAAAGTCAAAGTTCGAGGCTTTGATGATCTGCATCATAGTGAGCTTTTTCAGATCGAATAAGCGGAAGAGCGCATCGTAGAACAAGTGGGTGACGAACACCGCTGAGAAAAGTGTACTCAGAATACCGATGCAGAGTGTCATGGCAAAACCTTTGATCGCACCGGTACCGACATACATCAGGATGAATGAGGTGATGAGTGTGGTGATATTTGAGTCAACGACCGCACTCAATGCACGGTTGTAACCGGCTTCCACCGCATTGCGCAGGGATTTGCCTGTGGCAAGCTCTTCACGGATACGCTCAAAAATAAGCACGTTGGCGTCAACTGCCATACCGATGGTAAGCACGATACCGGCGATACCGGGCAGTGTGAGTGTGCAGTCAAACGCCGCCATCGCTCCGAGGATGAGCAGAACGTTCAAGCCCAGCGCAATGACTGAGATCAAACCGCTGAAACGGTAGTAGATGATCATGAAAATCGCCACCAGCACCAGTGAGATCGCACCGACCTTGATACCGTTCTGCACGCTGGCACGGCCGAGGGTCGGGTCGGTGTCGAATACCGCCTGCACGTTGATATTGAAGGGGAAACTGCCGGACATAAGGGCGTCGGCAATGCTTTTTGCTTCATCTTCAGTGAAGCTGCCGGAAATGCTTGCGCTGCCTCCGGCGATCGGCTCGTTGACCGTCGGTGCGCAGTAGAGGTTGCCGTCAAGAACGATCGCCAGCTGTCTGCCGACACTGTTTTCCGTAACGCGTTTGAAATCTTTCGCACCGGTGGAGTTGAACTGAAGCATGATTTTGAGCTGTCCGGTCATCTCGTCGCGGTGGGCGCGTGCCATAGTAATGTTACTGCCATCCATTTCAGCTTGTTTTTTGACCAGAAAACTGTGGATGACCGGCTTGCCCTGTTCCATTTCGGTGTATTCAAGGTACTCAATGCCTTCGGGGATCTTGGCATCTTTGCCCTTGTACTGACTGCGCTGTTCCGCGGGAATGTTCGCTTCGACCAGACGGAACTCAAGTTTTGCACTCATCTGGATGATATCGCGCAGTTTGACTTTTTCGTCTTTGGAAACGATCGGCGCACGCAGCACGATGCTGCGATCGCCTGCAGGGGCAATTTCCGCCTCATAGATATTCTGACCTTCAAGGCGTTTACGCAGAGTTTCCACCGCCACGTCGCGGTAACGGTTGAAATCATCTTCCATACTCTTGCGGATGGTCTCATCCTTCATATTGGTATCGGGAATGAGGTCGAGATAGAACTCAACACCGCCGGCGAGGTCAAGACCCAGACGGATGGAGCTTGCCGCCTCTTTGCGGATAAGGCTGATCACGTCACGGTTGTTGTACAGATCTCTGCCGTTGACTCTTTCAGCAAGGTTCACTCCCTTTTCATCCGCCGCGGCAAGCAGTGCCTGGGACTGGAAGATATCCGGATTGGCTTTTTCTTTGGCTTTCGCATCTTCAATAAGTTCCAACGCGACCTTGTCTTTCGGATCTTTCAGCAGATCTTTGAACACATCATAATAATCTTTTTCTGCCAGCGGATACATCGCCGCGGCGAAGACGACCACGACCAGAAGCGTCAGCAAAGAACGCAGAAGCAGGGGTTTTTTATCCATGATTATTTTGCTTCCTCTTTTTTCTCTTCTTCAACACGGGCAATACCCTCTTTGACCACCAGAACGCGGACATTTTCTGCGATTTCGATCACAAAATCATTCTCTTTGACTTCGATGACTTTGCCGTAAACTCCGCTGTTGAGCAGAACTTTGGTGCCTTTGACGATCTTGTTCATCATCTCCTGACGCTGTTTCTGCTGTTTTTTGTTCGCACGGCTGAAAAGCAGGATCATCACCACGATGATACCGATGGGAACGATCATACTCTTCCATGAACTCTGCTGCTGGGGTTTCTTTGCCGGGGCGACAGCTTCCGTTGCCGGCGCGTTGTCCGGCGCGGCGGCAGGAGTTTCTGCGGCATTGCAATAGCACGCTCCGCAGATCATCAGGGTGAGGAACAGGGTTTTGATTTTCATTTTTTGTTTTCTCCTATTATATGGTAAATCTGATCAATTCGCTTCGGGAACACCGAGCAGAGTCAGGTGTTTATCGAAATGCGCTTCGATGCGCTTGTCGTAATCCGCTTCAAAAAGATGCATCGCTTTGAAGAAACGTTCGCGGAGCGCTCCGGTCAGGATCGGTCCATAGTTGATATGGAGCAGCTGACGCGCTTCAGGCATCGTCATCAAAGCGGGCAGTTCCTCATCTTTCAGCGTATCCAGCGCCGGGATCTTGTTGAAATCCGCTGTGATATGGTAAAGTTTGAGCATGTCGGCAACATTATCCAGCGCGCACCGGTGCATGTCGCGGTAAAGCTGCGGGTCTTTGTACGCAATGACGGTGACCGCTTCAAGCCAGCTCGTTCCTGCTGTTTTCAGATGCAGGTAGTGGCGGGTCTCTCTGCCGACGGTCGGATAAACGGCAAATTTGTCACTGCCGGAGTGGACGGAAATTTTGTAGTTGCCGTAGTTCTGAGCGATCTGGGCGTGGACAATGAACTGACGGTCGAACTCCGCCAGATCGCCGATGTAGTCGATCGCCTTCTGGAACTCACCGATGAAACGCGGCGCCAGTGAGCTGAACTCCACACCTCTGCGGCGCAGTTCGCGCACGATGAAAAGGTGGTGTGAGGGCAGTGTGGGACTGCTGGTTTCGTCGATACTGATTTCCAGATCAAACTCATCGCCGCGCGCCGCTTTCAGGTGTTCGTAAACGACGAAGGCAAAATCCAGCGCCGCAGTGTACATGACCGCACAGCGTTTGGCGGTAAGCGCATCAAGTGCGACCGTGACATTTTCTTTCAGGACGAACTCTTTATCCGCATAGTCGGCAAGGACGGTTTTCTTCAGTTCGGCAGGCAGTTCCGCGAAGGCGGCATCAATTTTCGCCGCATCCCAGTCACCGGCGGCGGCATTCATCACGTCGGAAAGGTCGAGGGTGATCATCGGCATACCTGCGGCAAGCGCAGTGTCGATATCCGCCAGAGTCTTGAGGTGGTCGCCGTCAGCACCGTAACCGTTGCGGTAATCTTCGGCAAAAACGAGGAAACACGCATCATCGACAACTTTGCGGAAAGTTCTTTTGGTCATCGTCAGTTCGCGGATGGACTGCTGAGCCAGCACCGGGGAGACCTGAAATTTTTTCGCCGCACGCAGGTGACCGGTGGTCGCCAGACCGAGACGGTCGCCGCAACCGACGGTGGTGCGTTCATTGCGCAGACTTTTCGGCGCTGTCCACGGGAAATAGTTGCGCAGTGCGGCGGCATTCGCTTCGCTCAATCCGCCCTTCAGTGCCACGCTTTTGTCCGCGAGGACGATCTTTTCGCCTTCAAAACCTGCCGGAATATCTTTGTCACCGGCGGCGACGACGAAAAGATATTTCTTCTCATCATCACGGCACATATAAACGACCGCTTTGCCGCAGGTATGGACGGAGTCGGCATAAACTTTTACCGTTCCGGATTCAAGCATCATTTTTTCCTTCAGTACGGCATCGCTTCTGCCGAGCAGCGGGAGCAAACTTTCTGCAATCTGCTTCATAAAAACTACCTTTCATTATTGTGATATAAGTAAGCAATATATAATTAGAGTTAATATATCACCGATTCCGGAGTTTTTCAACCTGAAGTG
Organism: Lentisphaerota bacterium; assembly: GCA_015061615.1. GTDB lineage: Bacteria > Verrucomicrobiota > Lentisphaeria > Victivallales > Victivallaceae > UBA1784. The sequence continues at coordinate 50,123 of SUWE01000006.1, read as the reverse complement.
ATTGCAAAAAGCGCTCAAAAAAGTGTTAAAAACAGTTTATTTTGCCAGTGCAGCCAGCAGTTCCCTCAGAAACTTGTCAAATTCACCGACTGACGGAATATTGAGTTTTTCATTCGGCGTATGCAGATCGGTGTGTGCCGGACCGCAGGAAATGATCTCTATTGCCGGATTTTTCATTGAGAACCAGCCCGTTTCCAATCCGGCATGAATGGCGTAAGGAACTGCTCTTTTACCCCGTTTTTCCGCACACTCAACAGCTTTTTTCAAAAGAGAGGAGTCCTTTTTCGGCGGGGTCGCCGGATACTCTGCCTGCGGCTGGCTTGTTCCACCGAAAAGTTCAAAATGAGTGCGTATCCTTGCGGCGATCTCTTGCCGGGACTCATCCGAAAGGCTCCGCTGACTGGTACGGATTATGACCTTATCTCCGGCAGTAGCTATCGTCGCCAGATTGCTGCTCGTTTTGACGATTCCCAGATCGTCATCAAAATCCATTACGCCGTTGGGAATAAGTATCATCGCCGAAAGCAGATCGCTCCGGAATTTTTCACTCCACACCTGAGTGAGCTTTTTGTCTGCTTTTTCAACGGTCAATGTCACATTTTTGGCGCCTTCGCACTCTTTTTTCAGCATAAGAGCATAGGCATCAAGCTGTTTCTGCACCGTTTCAAGCGGCTTGTCTGTCACCGCGAGCGCAACCGCACCTGCCGGAATAACATTATCCGCACTGCCGCCGTCCATTGCCGCAACGTGGATATCACTCTGACAATCCAGACAATCCGCCAGAAATTTCAGCGCATTGCCGCGATCTTCGTGGATACAGCCGCCTGAGTGTCCGCCGGGGAGTCCGCCGACAGTGATTTTTACCGTTTCGCCTGCGGGGGCAGGGACATACTCCGCAGAAAAGGTCGTTTCCTGACGCAATCCGCCGGCACATGCGATGCAGAAACCTTTGTCGCCGCCATCGAGATTGAGCATGTATCTGCCTTCAAGGTGCGCCGGATCAAGCTGTCTTGCTCCGGACATGCCCGCTTCTTCATCGGCAGTAAGTATCACCGTCAGCGCGCCGCACTTGAAATCCTTATCTGTTATCACCGCCATCGCATTGGCAACACCGATACCGTCATCAGCGCCGAGTGTCGTCCCTTTTGCCTTCACCCAGTCGCCGTCGATATACGGAGTTATCGGCGTGTTGATGAAATCAAATTCACCTTCGCTTGCCGGAACCATATCCATGTGCGCCTGCATGATGATGCGCGGAGCATCTTCAAAACCTTCCGATGCCGGACGTTTGATTATCACGTTTCCGCCGTTGTCCCTGATCACTTCAAGCCCGGCTTTTTCCGCTTCAGCGGCAAATTTTTCCGCCGCCGCCGCTTCGTGTTTGGATATGTGCGGAACCGAACACAGCAAATCAAAAAAATACCATACCTTCTTCGGTTCAAGTGCGGATATTTCACTCATTTTTTTTTATCCTCCCTGTTCGCAATAAAAAAGGCTGCTGCACTACCGTTTTTACGGTTTTGCAACAGCCTTGTCTGTCTGCTCAAATAAATTATTTGGCTTCTTCCTTGACCAACTGGATCAGGCACATTTCAGCGGCATCACCGCGGCGGAAACCCAGTTTGTAAATGCGGGTGTAACCACCGTTGCGTCCGGCGAAAGCAGGAGCGACAACGTCAAAGAGGTTTTTGACCGCATCACGGCTGTGCAGTTTGGCAAACGCCAGACGACGGCTGTGAAGATCACCTTTTTTACCGGTGGTGATGAGCTTTTCAGCGAAACGGCGGAGTTCTTTGGCCTTGACGAGGGTAGTTTCGATCTGACCGTTGATGAACAGGCTGTTCGCCATGTTGGCGAGCATCGCCCGGCGATGGGCGCCGGAACGACCGATTTTGAAAGTGGCGACTTTATGACGCATGATTAATTACTCTCCTCTGCATCGGCTCTCACCTTGGCGGCTTCCGCTTCAAGAGCGGCGAGCAGCCGGTCGCTGAGTGTCATGCCCAGCTCCAAACCGTGCTTTTCAATTTTTTCTTTGATCTCATCGAGTGACTTTTTACCGAAGTTGCGGTATTTGAGCATACGGCTTTCGGTTTTGTTGCACAGTTCAAATACCAGTTTGATATTCGCACTGTTCAGGCAGTTCATCGCGCGGACAGAAAGATCGAGGACTTCGACATCCTGTGAGAGCAGTTTGAACTGTTTTTCTTCTTCTTCAGTCAGGATAACATTCTTTTCCTGAACCTGTGAACCCATGAAGGGCTGGAGATGGTCGCGCAGGATTCTGGCAGCTTCTTCCAGAGCGTTGCGCGGAGAAACTCTGCCATCGGTCCAGATTTCCAGTTCCAGACTGTCCATTTCAGTTTCTTCACCGACACGCGCTGCACCAACCTGATAGTTGACGCGGGTGACGGGGCTGAACAGGCAGTCAACGGGAATGGTGCCGATCGTACGGGGCGCGGGATTTTCTTCAGCAGGAAGATATCCGCGGCCGTTGATGACCTCAATGACAGCGTGGAATTTTTTATCCTTATCCAGCGTGCAGATCAGCTGCTCGGGATTCAGCACTTCAACAGTGCTGTCGCAGACAATGTCAGCCGCAGTTACCGGACCGGCTTTGTCCTTGACGATCTCGAGGGTTTTGGGACCTTCGGCATGGATATTGAGTTTGACGCACTTCAGATTGAGTACGATTTCGGTGATGTCCTCAACAACGTTGCTGAGAGAATCAAATTCATGTTTCGCATTATCGATCCGCACGGATGAAATAGCCGCGCCGTCGAGCGAAGACAGAAGGACCCGGCGCAAAGAGTTGCCCAAGGTGTGACCGAATCCGCGCTGGAACGGCTGGGCAGTAAACTTCGCGTAAGTCGGGGTCTCAGTCGTTTCGTCAACGATGAGCGACTTCGGCATCGGGAAACCGATTGATGAACTCATAACTCTATCCTCCAAAAATTGCATGTGCCGCAGCGGACACTTTTTTTACTGAATTGCTGCATCTTTTTTTTTGCACGGCGGGAAAACCCTTCCCGCCGTACAATTCAACGTCAGACGCGGCGGCGTTTCGGGGGACGGCAACCGTTATGGGGAACAGGTGTGGTATCTTTGATCACACTGATTTCCATACCGGCGGCGGCGATTCCGCGGACAGCAGACTCACGGCCGGCGCCGGGTCCTTTGATGCGGACTTCCACCTCTTTCATGCCGAGCAGCATCGCTTTTTTGGCGGCATCGCCGGCGATGACCTGCGCAGCATAGGCAGTGCTTTTACGGGAGCCTTTGAAACCGTTTTTGCCGCCGGTGGACCAGCTGATCACATTGCCGTGCAAATCGGTAAAGGTAACTTTGGTATTGTTGAATGTCGCCAGAATGTAGGCGATACCGCTGGGAATATAGCGACCGCTTTTGCTGCGCTGTTTCGGGGCAGCGGCGGCAGGGGCTTCCGTCTCCGGGGCGGCGATATCCGCAACTTTCACTTCTTCAGCCATTTTTCTATACTTTCCAAATTGAATTGTTTAACTTACTCTTGTTTCACTCAAGCTGCTCTTTTATCAGCCTTTGGCTGCGAGACGACGCTGAGTTTTGTCACGGATGGCACCGATCGTAACTTTCTTGCCTTTGCGGGTACGGGCGTTGGTTTTGGTACGCTGTCCGCGGACAGGCAGGTTGCGGCGGTGACGGATGCCGCGATAGCAGTTGATCTGCTGAAGACGGCGGATGTCAGCTGCAACGGCACGACGCAGGTCACCTTCGACCAGCAGATCGTCCTGAAGCATTTTGGTAATAGCGGCAATCTGATCCTGAGTCAGGTCTTTTGCCATGAGATCGCGGTCGATTCCGACTTTTGCGATGATTTCCAGCGCTTTAGCCGGGCCGATTCCGTAGAGGTAGCGCAGGGAATATTCAATGCGCTTGTTTCCGGGGATGTCCACACCAATGATACGGGGCATGATTTTGATCCTTTATAATTAACCTTTGTGAATGAAATCCATCCTGATGCCGGGGTCAGCCCTGGCACTGTTTGTGGCGCGCATCACGGGAACAGATGACCCGGATCTTGCCGTTACGTTTGATGATCTGGCAGAATTCACATCTGCGTTTCACCGACGCTCTGACTTTCATTTTCGGTACTCCTTGAACTTTTTCTTTAGTAACTGTTAAAAAGTCTTGCCTTCCGGCAGCTTTCGTTTCCCTTCTTTTGTCTCTGCTCTGATATGCAGACACGAAAAAAGGTGCGTAACTACCCTGACCCTGCTTTTTGCGGGGTTTTCCGTAGCGACGCTGCACAAACTAAGCTTGTCATTGTCCTGAATACTGAAGTCCTTTTTTTGCGGGCGGTGGAATATGTATGCCGCAAAGAAATTCTTACAGTATCCCTGTATTTCCTATAAAATACACCTTTTTATCTCATTTTTCAAGTCTTTTTCTGAAAAAAATTGCATATTGCCGCCTTTCGGGAATTTTTTCTCAAAAAAATGAATGTGATTTCTTGACTTATTGCAAATGGTGTGCTTTATTATATAAGTAAAATGCATTTCGCGTTGCGTTTTCTCCGGTGAAAGGGGTATGACTGAGAGGACGCGGCAAAAAGGAAAGGAACAGGAAATGGCTATTTTCAATAAATTTTTCTCAGGTTCTGACGATTCCGCTCAGGATCTCCCCTCTATTTTCAGTCCGGCCTTTAATAAGGATCTTGCTGACAGCTACTTCGATTTCTACACCAAAGCTCAGGAACAGTTCGCCAAAGCTCTTGAGTTTCAGCAGATCACTTTTGAAAAGTTCTTTGAACGTTTCGACAAAGAAGATGATGATGCTGAAACTGAAGACCCCGTGCCCCCGTCAACTGATGAACCGGCGGATGACGGTGACGGTACCGAACTGCCCGGCACCACTCCGGGTGATGATACAGACGATATCGTTCCTGATGATGACAATGATGACGATGATCTTGCTTCACAGCTCGATAAACTCGGTGAGAAGATTGATAATGCTAAAGTCTTCTGGGATAACTTCGGTGCCGCAGGTACAGTCATGGTCGTCAAATCCAATGTTTGGACCGATTTTATGCTCGACCGTTACGATTCCATGTTCGGTACTCCGACCCAGGTCGAGGGTAAAGATACCATGGATGCCGCAGACGATGTCTGGGTCATGTATTCCCGCGATGATGACGGCAATCTGCTTATGAGCTGGGGACGCTCCAAGACTGAACTTCAGGGCGCTCTGGATGCTTATACCGATAATAAAGAGAAGATGCTGTGGTTTGAACCGCTTCTTTCCGTTGACGACAGTTTGAAAGACGGTTACAATGCTGAAACTGACAAGCACAGCAAGTCAGACGGCGCACTTGCGGCAGGATTCTTCCCCTTCGCCTGATTGCATAAGTTTACTTTCCGCTGCGGAACTTCACGGTTTTGCAGCGGTTTTTTTTGTCTTTTTTTTTCGGGGAAGCCGTGCTGTTACAGCCCAGTGTGGTGTTTTCTGCTTGAAATATCTTTTACATACTATATATAGTGGGTGGGGAAAATAAAAATACCAAAATTTTCCTTTTTGCACTTGCAAAATCACGGAATGGTGATATATTGAAGAGGTAACAAGATATAGTGAATTTGTTTATTGTCTTTTACTATATATTGTGGTATTAGATATAAAAATAGTATTATAGATATTTCAGCGTAAAAATGCGTTTCGGCTTGCGTAAACTGACCCTGCTTGATTATCCGGGACAGGTGGCATGTACGGTTTTCACCTGCGGGTGCAACTTCCGGTGTCCATTCTGTCACAATCCGGTATTGGTGACCGGGAATGAGGGTGATCTTGAGTACAGTTTCGGCGATATTCTGGAGTTTCTGGAAGAGCGCACAAGCCGGCTTGACGGAGTTTGTGTGACTGGCGGTGAGCCTTTGATGCACCGTGACACGATACTCTTCATTCAGGCGGCAAAAGCGCTGGGTTACAAAGTGAAACTGGATACCAACGGTTCTTTTCCGGAACGGCTCGCGGAGCTGCTGGCGGATAATGCGGTGGATTTTGTCGCTATGGATATCAAAAATTCACCTGCAAAGTACGCGGCAACCTGCGGAACAGAAAATTGGGAAAAGGTCTTTGAGAGTGTGGAACTGCTCAAAAACAGCTCCATTGACCATGAGTTCCGCACGACCGTTACCGGAAATCTGCATGAAAAGAGCGACTTTACCGCCATCGGAAACTGGCTGGCAGGTGAAGAACGCTATTTTTTGCAGGGGTTCAAGGATTCCGGAGAGATACTCGGCGGTGACAGTGCGCGCTTTGCGGTAAGCGATGAGCAGTTGAAGGAGTTTCTGACGGAGGTCAGGAAGTTTGTTCCTCTGGCTCAGATACGCGGCAGATAAGAATGTGTGTTAAGATTATTGATTACTGAGAAAAGAAAGAAAGAAAGGATGACGGAAAATGTATCAGGTACAGAAGCGTAACGGAAAAAACATCGATTTCGATCTCAAGAAGATCGCAGATGCCGTGAAAATGGCATTTGAAGCTCAGGAAAAACAGTACAATCAGTCGATCATCGACTTCATCGCACTGAAGGTGACCGCTGATTTTGAACCGAAAATCAAAGAAGGTCTGATCGCGGTCGAAGATATTCAGGACAGTGTGGAATCCGTCCTCGTTCAGGCGGGTTATGCCGATGTTGCCAAAGCGTACATTCTCTACCGCCGTCAGCGTGAAAAACTCCGCAACGCCCAGTCCACGATCCTCGACTTCAAAAAGACCGTTGATGATTATGTGAAAATCAACGACTGGCGCGTTAAAGAGAACTCCACAGTCACCTATTCCGTCGGCGGACTCATCCTTTCCAACTCCGGTGCGATCACCGCCAACTACTGGCTTTCAGAAATTTATGACGATGAGATCGGCAACGCCCACCGCAACGCCGATATCCATCTGCACGACCTGTCGATGCTCACCGGATACTGCGCCGGATGGTCGCTCAAACAGCTTATTCAGGAAGGTCTCGGCGGCGTTCCGGGCAAAATCACTTCCGCCCCCGCCGGACACCTTGCCACGCTCTGCAACCAGATGGTGAACTTTCTCGGTATCATGCAGAATGAGTGGGCGGGCGCACAGGCGTTCAGCAGTTTTGACACCTATCTTGCACCCTTTGTCAAAGTTGACAACCTCAACTACAAGCAGGTCAAAAAATGTATTGAATCATTCATCTTCGGTGTGAATACTCCTTCCCGCTGGGGTACTCAGGCGCCGTTTTCCAACATTACTCTGGATTGGACCGTTCCTGCCGACCTTGCCGAACAGAACTGTATCGTCGGCGGCAAAGAGATGGATTTTAAATATAAAGACTGCAAAGCGGAAATGGATATGGTCAACCGCGCATTCATCGAAACGATGATCGAAGGCGACGCCCAGGGCCGCGGATTCCAGTATCCCATTCCGACCTACTCCATCACCCGCGATTTTGACTGGAGCGAGACGGAAAACAACAAACTCCTCTTTGAAATGACCAGCAAATACGGTACTCCGTACTTCTCAAACTACGTCAACAGCGACATGGAACCCAGCGATATCCGCTCCATGTGCTGCCGTCTGCGCCTTGACCTGCGCGAACTGCGCAAGAAGTCCGGCGGTTTCTTCGGCAGCGGTGAAAGCACCGGTTCCATCGGTGTCGTCACCATCAATATGCCCCGTATCGCCTATCTGGCTGAGGATGAAAAGGATTTCTACGAGCGCCTTGACCACATGATGGATATTTCCGCGCGTTCACTGAAAATCAAACGCGAAGTTATTTCCAAACTGCTCGATGAGGGACTTTATCCCTACACCAAACGTTACCTCGGCAAGTTCGACAATCACTTTTCCACCATCGGTCTTGTCGGTATGAACGAAGCGTGTCTCAACGCCAAATGGCTGAGAAAAGATCTGACCACGGTCGAAGCGCAGGAGTTCACCAAAGATGTCCTCAATCACATGCGCGAAAGACTTTCCGACTATCAGGAGCAGTACGGCGATCTCTACAACCTTGAAGCGACTCCGGCGGAATCCACCAGTTTCCGTCTGGCGAAGCATGACAAGAACCGTTTCGGCGATATCATCACCGCTTCTGAAAACGGTACTCCGTACTACACCAACAGTTCACATCTGCCGGTGAGCTACACCGACGATATCTTTTCCGCTCTGGATGTTCAGGATGAGTTGCAGACATTGTATACCAGCGGAACCGTTTTCCACGCTTTCCTCGGTGAAAAACTCCCCGATTGGCAGGCGGCGGCGAATCTGGTGCGCAAGATCGCGGAAAACTACCGTCTGCCCTACTACACCATGTCGCCGACTTACTCCATCTGTCAGAATCACGGTTACATTGCCGGTGAAGCATTCAAATGTCCCGACTGCGGCAACAAGACCGAAGTTTACAGCCGTATCACCGGTTACTACCGTCCGGTGCAGAACTGGAACGACGGTAAAGCACAGGAGTACAAGGACCGCAAGGTTTACAACGCTTTCAATGCGATGAAACGTGAGTTTACCACCGATACATGCTGCTGCGGCACTGCGCCGATGGTTGCCGCCGCTCCGGAAAAAGCTCCGGTGGTCAGCGCGGACAAACTGACGCTCTTTACCACTACCACCTGTCCCAACTGCCGTATCGCCAAACGTTTCCTCGATGATGCAGGGATCGAATACGATGTGGTCGTTGCCGATCAGGATGAAGCAAAGGCAAGAGAGTTCCAGATCAGCCACGCGCCGACACTGGTGATTTCCAACGGCAAAGATGCGGAAAAACTCGCAGGTATCTCCGCCATCCGTAAATATATCGACGGCCGCTGATAAAACCGGAAACAAAAAACAGGGGGCTGCTGCGAAATGTGATGTTTTGCAGCAGCCTTTTGTATTTCAAGTTCAAGTATCTGTTTTTGTTTCACTGCACCGGAAAAACTGGCAGGTTCCGCAGTATTCCGGCTGAGATGCGGAATCAGGGTTTGCCGGGGCAGTAACGCACTCCGCGTCCCCAGACACCGGATCCGAATTTTGCAACGACTCCGGCGGGGGCAAAGGTTCCGCCGGGAGTTTTTGCGGCGAGCCAGTCGCTTCCTGTGGGATATACGGAATTGTTTACATGCAGTTCCGCCAGAACACCGCATGGCATCATACCGCCGTCTGCGGCATGGATTTCAACGGTGTTTTCACCGTCTTTGAGAAATTTGCTCAAATCAAATCTCTGCATGAATGTCCAGTCGGCAACTGTTCCGGCTTTTTTGCCGTTGCAGTAGATTTCCGCCTGATCGTCAGCGGATATATGGATTACTGCATCCGCTTTGCCGTTCACGGTGAACGTTTTGCGGATAACGGCGGAGCTGCCGACTTTATTTATGTTATCTTTCTCCCATATCCAGCAGGCTTTGCCGTCGTATATTCTGCCGTTTACGCGCATTTTTACAGCTTCGGCAAAGGGATTGCCCGCAGAAGGGTCGTTGGCGGGAGCAGACATGAGTTCAGGAACTTTGCCTTCAAAATAGATATGTACGGCATACGGGGCAAAAGTGTCGGTTAATTTGCCGCTGTTGAGCCGGATTTTGCGTTTCGCTGTCCATTCGGTGACATTATCAGAGGAAAATTCTCCGCTGAAAGTTCCTTTGCGCTCAGCATCAGCGGCGTTGGCGGCGATGATGACTTTGTAAGTTTTTCCGGTGAAAACGCGGTACTCTATGCCGTCGGCGGTTTCTTTGCGGCGGGACAGTTCACTTTCAGTGAGAAGAGTATCCAGACGGCGCAATTCATCAAACTGCGCAAACAGCACATTGTAAAACTCCGGAACAAGGATATAACCGTTGCCCCACCAGCTTACCAGTGCGGATTCGTTGATAATGCAGTCAAACGTCATAAAACGGGTCTCGTGTGCCGTCGGATAGATGGAACGCGGGGACTCTTTTTTATCAAGGAACGCTCTCCATGAAAATCCCTGCAATGCCATAGCGACCGGTTTTGTGTCTCCGGCGATCTCCGCTTTACGCAGGGCGTATTTGCCGACACAGGCGACACTCTTATCCTCCAGATGGCTGTGACCTGCGGAATCAGGTATCGGGTAGATATCCACACCGTAGATGTCGCAGAGTTTTGCAAACGGTTTCTGATCGGCATAACTGCCGCGCGGAGCGGCATTTATCCATACCGGACGGTACGGGTCAAGACGTTGGAGTTCCTTGTAACAGCGCTCAAGCACCTTCAAGGGATAACCCACCCAGAAAGGTTCATCGCGCAGAAAGTAGCAGAACAGTGCCGGATGATTCAACACTTCCGGAGTCAATACCGATTCGACCGAGTGCAGCCAGCTGCGGAATGCTCCATCGCTCTCATCCGCGGGAGTTCCGGTATTGAAGCACACTTTCATTCCCAGTTTATCTGCTGTATCGAGAAATTTTTTGGTGCGGAGCGGGTCGGAAAGCGGGGTTTTGATGAAATTTATCCCGTGTTTTGCCGCAAACTTCAGATTGAGAATATTGTTCATATTCGGCAGACTCCACATGCCGACCGGGAAATACGCCTTGCCGTTGACGTAAAAGCGGCGGCCCTGACCGACGGTAACTTCCACCGGAGCAGGGGGCAGAACGGTTATTTTACTTTTTGCAATGCCGGTTTTGCCGTTTGCGGCAGTCAACTGTGCGGATACATCGTAAGAGCCGGTTTTCAAATTTGCGGTGTCAAGGGTGAAACGGAAATCTTTTCCGCTTTTGACCGCATCGTAAGTTTTGCCGTTGAAGGTGATTTTTGCGGAAACTGCGTTGTGCGGATTGGTGAGTCTGCCGGTTACACTTTTTTGCGGAAGTTTGCTGTAAATGGTGTTGCGCTGCAGATAAAAACTCAATTCCGGAAGAATTGCCGCATCCGCAGGTGCCTGCCGCAGCTGGATCTCGCGGAGGATGAGTTTATCCGCGCCAAGGGGGAGTATTTCCACTTCGGCAGTTGCCGTTTCAGCGGTGAAGGTATAGCTTTTATTCTGCAAAGCTGTTCCCGTATCTTCATGTGCCAGACGGATTTTTTTGCCGTTGGCAAAGCGGATGAAAGTATCGTAAAAGTAAAATCCGGAATCGCTGTCGCTCTTGCCTTCACCACGGGATGAGTGGGAAAGCTGATATTTTTTTCCCGGTTTGAGTCCCTGAACTTTTCTGACCGCATTTGAGTTTCTGAAAACTGTCAGATGATTGGATTGGGCAGCGATGTTTTTTCCCTGCCATGAACCTGTGAACTCCGCCGGAGTTTCCATTGCAACGGGATTTTCCGGAGCTGAAACAAGTTCCAGTTTCAGATCGCTGAAAACAACTTCCGCTGCATCTTTTATATTGAGAACAAAGAGCGCGCCGACAGCGTTTTTGCCCATGGTGAATTTGAAAGAAATATTTTCTTCTTTATCTTTCAGACTCATCCATTGATGGTGGAACGCGCGGGTGGAACGCTGACCGTTGGTCAGCAGACTGCTTTCCACATAACAGCGGAAAGCACTGTCTGCCCTGCCGGAAACTTTGCAGCTTGCCTGATAGGTCGCGCCGGGGAGCAGACGTTGTTTCATATTCTGGATAAGATAAGCATTTTTTCCGGCGGAAGATTTCAGAACAGCTTTGCCGTCAGCAAAGGAAAATTGTTCCGCTTTTCCCCGTCTGTTCCAGTCGGCAGGTGCGCCGTTGGCGGCTTTGAGTGCAAAATCCGCATTGAGGAGCAGGGGTTCGGTGAAGGGAACAAGTTTCAGATTTTTCAGCGTGACCAGATTGCCTTTGGGAACATTGATGACGGCGTAGGGTCTTAACGAATTGTCTGCCAGAGTAAAAACGATTTTTTCCGTTTCCGGAACATCGGTCAAATTCCGCAGTTTTGCTCCGCTTGAGCGCCACTTCTTTTTGCCTTCAGATATATACTGCCACTCGACATAAGGGCGGAACACCCCTTTGCCGCTTGCGGTGTAACTGAGTTCATATTTCTTCCCTTTGACGGTGTTGTCAGGCAGATATTGGATAAGCCAGATATCCTGATCGTTTTTACCGAGGGTTATGGAGTCCCCTTCGATTTTCACTCCGTCAGCCGAGCCGCGCAGCTGCCATTGCAAAGGCAGATTTGCACTGCTTTTTTTCTGCCAGTCGGCGTTTTGCAGAATATTTCCGGCACTGAGCGTGAATGCCGTGCATAATGCAAGTACAGTAAGCATATTACGCATAAATCGACCTCGTGTTGAATTGTATCAGTAATACTGGAGTCTGATATCGTCTGACCAGAAAACCTTATCCTCTGCTGCTGTCAGCACCGGATTGTTCTTTCCGGCAACGTGACCGTCGACATAGAGCATGTTGACTCCGCCGCTGCCGGTGGAGTTGCGTGCGGCGGATTCAATGGTCACGGTTCCGCCGGAACTTGCCGGATGGCGGAAAGCGAGTTGATTGTAGGCATTGTAGATCGTCAGGGTAAGAGAGGTTCCGTCATGTTTGAAGTCTTCGCCCGCATCGACAATGTACCATCTTGCCGAAGCCTGATTGATCCTCGATTCTTTAAGCGGGATACCGTTGGTGGCAGTTTCGGTTCCGTCGCCGTTGAAAAGACGCACAAGGTTGTTGTTAGCGTTGTAGCTCAACACTCCCTTGCCGTGCGCCCAGGCGGTGTTGTAGTTGTTGTAAGTTCCGCGCCAGACCTGCGAAGGACAGGCGAGAATGGGGATTTCCACACTTCTGTCGTAACACGGACCGGTTCCGTAGGTGAGCGGTGCCGGACCGCCGAGGTAGGGAACAAGACGGGCTGACCATGAATTTTTCCAACTGCTGCCGGCAGGGATAAATCCGGTATCAGCAACATACATTGCCGCGGCGTTGCCCATTTGTTTGAGGTTGTTGAGACAGCTTGCACTTCTGCCGCGTTCACGGGCGCTGTTGAGTGCCGGGAGCAGTATCGCCGCCAGAATGGCGATTATCGCAATAACTACCAGCAGTTCGATGAGGGTGAAACATTTTTTCATAATTCAAAATCTCCTTTGGTTTGTTGATGGATATTTTTATCGCGGACACTGTCGCCTTTGGTCAGAAACGGACGCATATAGGTTATGCGGTTGCTGACTGCGGTGCGGTTTTCTATTTCTTCGATGATCTCTTTTGCCGCTTCGGCGAAGACTTCATGTTTGCGGGCGCAAAAGCCTTCGTAGAGTATTTTGGTGCGGCGGTACTGAGAACGTCCGGTGGAACAGATTATTGCCACATCCTCCGGCACACTCAAGCCGAAACTTTCCAGTGCAAGCCGGGTTTGTTCCGCACGGTAGCTGTCCTGAACGATCACTGCATCCGGATGATCATCTGAAGTGAAAAGCTCTTTGAGACAGGGTTTGAAACTGCTGCCGGCAATGCCTTCATTGCACAGTTCGCCGTTGATTTTTGCGCGCTCCCAGTAAATTACAAACTTCTCTTTCAACGGCAGACCGACCTTGTGTATTCCTGAGTAATAACCGGAAAGTTTTTCCTGCATCGGCGGTGATGAGGCTTCATCGGAAAGGATGGCTATTTTGCGGTATCCAAGAGAATAAAGGTGTTTTACACTTAATTCCCCCACCTGACGGGAATCTTCCAATACCCAGCTGCACTCAAGTTCAGGATTGTAGCAGTTCACTCCGATAGCAGGTTTTTTTGACAGATAACGGTCGAAAAATTCTTTCGGGACCACTCCCTCAAAAATCACTCCGCCGACGGCGGGGTCGTTCAATTCTTCCGGAGCCTGCCAATTTATTCCGACGTGAGCGGCCCGGAATCCGTACCCTGCCGGAGTCAATATTTTACTGATGCCGTCATACATTACTTTGAATGTGCTGCTTTCCTGAAATGTACTGCGCGAGTAGAGTGAGGAAAATGAGAGATAGAGGATTATATTGCCTGACTTCGGAGCAAGCTGAAAATCATTTTTTCTTTCATTGGCAGGAACAACAAAGGTACCGCTGCCTTTTTTGCGGAATATGAGACCCTCTTTTTCCAGATTATTGAGCGCTTTGCGTACCGAATTGCGGCAGATCCCGTATCTTGCAGCAAGAATATTTTCTGAATGTATGCGGTGATAATCGGGCAGAAAACCCGATATTATCTGCATACGCAACTCTTTTTCCAATTTATAATAAGCAAGCAGGTCAGACATATACAATATTCCCTCTTTATTTAACTTACAGCCGGAAAAAAAATTTTTCAAAGAGAAAAACTCTTTTTCAATGCTTAAAGTTGTTCAAAGCTGTGCATTGAGGGGGTATTGCTTCAGATGTCTGCAAGGATTGCCGCGAAACATACCACTGTAATATCCGCGGCACACATGAGTTGTCTGATTTGTCCGGTAACGTACTGAAACTGTTTTGTTTCGCTGTCCGCTGAAATGGGGATCACTTTTCCCGCAGGGCGCGGAATCCCTGAGCCATGAATCCCCAGTCGCTGCCGAGGGCGATCCAGTCAACTTTGCGCGCGAGCCACGGCGCAAGCGGAGCGGAGGCGGTTCCGAGGAGTTTTCCGGCGGCTTTGGTCTTGCGGCATATTTCGTCAATGACCTGATTAACTTCCGCATCATCTGTCTGACAGAGTTTGCCCATGCTGCCGGAAAGGTCGCAGGGACCGACGCAAATGCAGTCCAAGCCGGGAACTTTGAGGATGGAATCAAGATTTTTTACCGCATCGACATGCTCTATCTGCACGATCACCAGCGGTTCGGTTTCAGATTTTTTCAGATATTCAAAAAGATCATCTTTTCCGTAACGGATGGCGCGGCGCACGCCGCAGCCGCGGATCCCGCGCGGCGGATAACGGCAGGCGGCAACGGCGGCTTCAGCCTCGTCTGCACTGTTGACCATCGGGATTATCACTCCTGCCGGAGCAAGGTCAAGCACCGGTTTCAGCACCCCCGGATCGTTGGCGCAAACGCGGACGAACGGAGCGCAATCCGTTCCCCGGCAGGCACTGATATGAGCTTTGATGGTTTCAAGCGTATGGGGGGCGTGTTCAGCATCTATCCAGATGAAATCCAACCCGCAATCTCCGGCACACTCACTGACTGCCGGGTCGGAAAGAGTTATGACTGCTCCGAGTGCGGTTTTACCGGATGCAATGGTATTTCTGAATTTTTCAAGGTTGTTTATTTCCATTTGTATTTACTCCGGCTGCTCACTGCGGCATCTGCAAACGCGGTTTTTCCTGAAGTTCCAGAATTTTGGTGTTTTCAAATGTCAGCTGCGGAACATTGTTTTTATTGACGTATGAAACGACCAGCACCACTACCAGCACCACGATGCCAAGCACGATGATACCGCCGAGGGCAAGCAGTGCCACTTCAAGCTGATGAAGGACTTTGCGCTGTTCGTTGTCGGTATCCGGCTGGATGGATTTACTCAGATCTCCGGGCAGTTCACAGGGCATGTTGCGCCACGGACGGACGAGCATATTTTCCTCATCTTCCGGCACATCGTACAATTCACAGAGTTTGCGCAGATACGCAAGCACATAGACCGGACGGGGCAGGGAGTCGAAGTCGGCACTTTCCAATGCAGTGAGGTGGTGGGGACGGATCTGGGTGGCTTTTTCCACATCTTCGAGCGACAATCCGGCGGCACTGCGCGCCGCTTTCAATATACGCGCCGTTTCCACTTTATCCTTATCGGAAAATTCTTCCGATTTCCGTTTGAGGTGGAGAAAATGGGGACTGCCCTTCAATCCCGCAGGAGCAGGTTTCTTTTTCTTTTCCGGTTCATCCGGATGGCTGTACTGCGGCAGGACCGGCGGTTTTATCACCCGGTGTGCCGGAGCGGCGGCAGGACCGGCGGTTTTTACATTTTCTTCCGCCGGAGCAACGGCGGCTCCATCATTTTCAAAAAGATCACCGGTATCCGGAGTATCACCGGTATTCATTTCTGTACCAAAATCAAGCATGTCAGACCTCTTATCCTATATCAATTCCATCAAAAATCAAAATATCGCGTTTGTTGCCGCTGCCCGACGGGGGACCGACGATGCCGCGTTCTTCCATGATCTCGATCAGCTCCGCCGCGCGGTTGTAGCCGATCTTCAACCGCCGCTGAAGATAACTTGTGCTTGCTTTGCGGTCAAGTACGACCACTTCAAGCGCCCGTTTCATCGTATCATCATCACCCGGACGCAGATATTTCTGCACCACCGGGGCAATATCCGCCCGGTCTTCAGGGTCGATTTTTTCCAGCTCTTCATCCATATCATCATCATCGCCTGAATTTTCAGCCAGCACGGTATCGTTGAAGCGCTGCGGCGCCTGATCGGAGACGAATTTTACCACACTTTTGATATCATCATCTTTCACCCATGCACCCTGGACACGCTCCAGTTCCATGCTGGCGGGGGTCATTGCAAGCATATCACCCATGCCGAGCAGTTTTTCCGCACCCATCGTATCCAGCACCACGCGGCTGTCGACCAAGCTGCGCACCTGAAAGCAGAGACGGGTCGGCAAATTCGCTTTGATGACACCGGTGACGATCTTCGCATCCGGACGCTGAGTGGCAACGATGATATGGATACCGGCGGCACGTCCCTTCTGGGCGATGCGGGCGATATTGGTTTCAACATCTTTTTTCGCTTCGGTCATCATCAGGTCCGCCAGCTCATCCAGAATTATCACCAGATACGGCATTTTTTCGGGAATCGGATTGCCGTCGTCGTCATACTCCACTTCCGGACTGCGCGGACGGTTGTTGAATTCTGAAAGTTTTTTTACTCCGGCTTTTGCCAGTATCCGGTAACGGTTATCCATCTCATTTGCCGCCCAGCGCAGCGCAATGGGGACTTTCGCCGAATCGTTGATTATCGGGGTGAGCAGATGCGGCAGGGTTTTGTACGCTTCAAACTCCACGATCTTCGGGTCGACCATTATCAACCGCAGTTCATCCGGGGCGAATTTGAAAAGCAAACTGGTGATGATCGAGTTGGAACACACACTTTTACCAGTACCCGTTGCTCCGGCGACCAGCATGTGCGGCGCTTTGGCAAGGTCGAGAATGATCGGTTTGCCGGAAACGTTTTTGCCCAGAGCCAGAGGGATTTCCGCTTTGGAAAATTCCCACTCACTGCTTTCCATTATCGAACGCATGAACACCGCTTCAGGTTTGCTGTTCGATACTTCGATACCGACCACTGAACGTCCCGGTATCGGAGCAAGCACACGGATACTCTGGGCTTCCAGTTCCATGCTGATATTTTCCTGGATCTGTTCAACTTTCTTGACATTCACCCCCGGTTCGAGTGTGATTTCATAACGGGTGACGCGGGGACCGGATACATGACCGGTGACTTTTCCGGGAATGGAGAAGTTTTCCAGCGTTTGCTGTATCTTGCTCTTTGCCAACTCAATGGCATCGTAATTTTCTCCGACGACATTGGTTCCCTGCGCCAGCATCGAGACCAGCGGCAGAACAAATTTTCCGCGGCATCCCTGAATCTGTTCGCCCTGCTGAACGACATGTTTGCCGACTTCCGGAGTTTCCATCACCGGACGGACGGAGGGGGATGAGGGCATATCTGCCGCCGCATTGCGGTTCCCTGCGCCGATGTTGTGCAGATTGAATACGGCAGGAGCATCGGGGGTATCATCCGGAATATCATCTGCATCATCTTCTTCATCTGCATCATTATCTTTTGCCTCATCCTGCGCATGGATGAAGGCGGCAAGGCGCGATTTCAAATCCTTACTGCCTGCGGCGACAGGTGTTTTTCTTTCCGGACGCGGCGGAGGGGCAACAGGTTCTTCCTCCTCGTCCCCGTCGTCATCTTCTTCAAGTTCAATAAGTTCCTGCTGTTCGCCCCCGTCGTTATCTTCTTCAGGATAATCATCTTCCTCATCCTGAGCTTCAGCTTCCTTTTTCCGACGTTGCTTTTCCGCAAGACGGCTGCGCCAGTTCGCCAAGCCCTGAGATGCCTCTTCCGCCGCTCCGGCGGCGGCAGGTGCGATGAATTTGCGCATGATATCGTGCCAGTCCGACACATAAAGTATCACCCCGCCGATGGTGACGATTATCCAGCCGACGATCATTGTTCCCACAGTGCCTATCCATGCGCGCAGACACCCCGGTGCAAGTTCGGAACTGATCTGCGGTGCGGCAAAAAATTGTCCGATAAGTCCGCCGGAAAGCGCCTTCGCCGGCTCACCGCTGTGACCCAGACCGAGATTGTTGGTGATTATCGCAAATGCTTCCGGCGTAATGGCAAGCAGCAGCATCGAACCGAACATCACCAGACAGAAACCGCCGGTGAAATTCCGGATGCTGCCCGCGCCCGGCAACAGTATCCGCAGTGAACGGATCAACAGCAGCAGTACAAACAAATATGCGGCTATTCCGCAGAACAGCAGCAGTGTGTGGCTTACTCCGGCGCCCAGCGGTCCGATCCAGTTCCGGACAAGGGCGTCAAGTCCGCCGTTGAGGACGTTCCAATCCTGCGGTGAATGGGATATCATCGCCAGTGCCGCAAGCACCATCACGATACAGAGAAAGACCTTCAAGCCCGGAAGACTTATTTTTGCCGGCGGTGCGGCTTCTTTTTGCTGATTTTTGACGATCAAAATATATGCTCCTTTGTGCGGTATTATTATTCAGATAAAATATAATACATTATACAGCGGATTGCAAGTGAATTTTGAAAAATTTTCAGCACGACCTGCCGTAACACTTCTTTGCCGCTTTTTACTTGACTTATTCCTGTTTCCGGGGTATATTAGTTGAAGTTACATGTCAAACCCGAACTTTTGGAGAAATCTATCATGAAACACTACCGTATGCAGGATCTCACTGTCCGTGAATTGCAGGAGTACCTCAAGACCAATCAGACCATCATCCTTCCCTATGCCCTCTGTGAACAGCATGGATTCCACCTGCCGCTGGATACCGATATCCGCAATGCCGAATTCTGCTCCAAAGCACTTGCCGAAAAGCTCGGCTGTATCTGCGCCCCCGTTCTCAACTACACCTTCAGCGGCGGTATGCTTCAGGGAACTATCAACGTCAAACCCAACACCTTCGCCAACCTCGTCGGTGAAATCATCGAGTCCCTCGTGCTTCAGGGATTCCGCAACATTATCATTCTGCCCGGTCACGGCGGCAGTGAAAGTCTGCTTCACCTCAAGGAGTCTCTGCGTATTCTCAAATGGCTCAACCCCGCTTTGCGCGATACCCTCATTCTTCTGACCCAGCTCTGGGATTTCTCTCCCACATGGACAAAACTCTTTGATGAACAGGATTATCACGCGTCCGATGCTGAAACTTCGCTTCTGCTCCACTGGTCGCCCGAAGTCGTCCGTGATGAGATCGTTATGGATGAACCGGAAGTCGCCGCCCGTCTGCGCAAAGACCCCGACAGCTTCCAGCTGCGTGAATCTTTCACCAACCTTAAACAGGAAATCATTCAAACCTCTCAGCGCGAGGATGTCAAAGTCGGCGTGATGGGGTATCCGGAACGCGCATGTGCCGAAACCGGAAAGAAAATCGAAGCGGAATTTCTGGAAAATGCTGTTCCCGCAATTCAAAAAGCCATTGCGGATGCTGATGAAGCGCGCAAAACCGGTAAACGCATCATCCACGAGGACAACGCACACCTGAAAATCCGCGCCATATAACCCCCCGATTCGGCATTATGGGCAATCTGCGCGCTTGCTTGTCGCCGGCTCAGTCGAGTACAGTCACCCGATTCGGCATTATGGGCAATCTGCGCGCCTTGCTTCATACTGCCTTCATCGGAGCTTTTGGGTGATTCGCCTCCGGCGGGCGGTTTGCACCGCCCTTTACGGTGCTGTCGCACCGTTTTTTTATTTTTTTATTTTACACATCCTTACTTGCGTGAGCAAGCACTTCACTTTTGCCGCAAGGCAAAAAAACTTCACAGTTGCGCAGCAACACTTCACGCAGCTTTGCTGCACTTCACTCGGGCGCAGCCCGCCGCCCCCGTACCCCCGATTCGGCATTATGGGCAATCTGCGCGCCTTGCTTGTCGCCGGCTCAGTCGAGTACAGTCGCCCGATTCGGCATTATGGGCAATCTGCGCGCCTTGCTTGTCGCCGGCTCAGTCGAGTACAGTCGTACACTCCTTCGCCTGCTCCGGCGCAAAACCCGCACCTTGCCTCATACTGCCTTCATCGTAACTTTTGGGTGATTCGACTCCGGCGGGCGGTTTGCACCGCCCTTTACGGTGCTGTCGCACCGTTTTTTTATTTTTTTATTTTACACATCCTTACTTGCGTGAGCAAGCACTTCACTTTTGCCGCAAGGCAAAAAAACTTCACAGTTGCGCAGCAACACTTCACGCAGCTTTGCTGCACTTCACTCGGGCGCAGCCCGCCGCCCCCGTACCCCTTTGCGGTGCTGACGCACCGCTTTTTTATTTTCCGACGAAGGGAACTGAGACGATTCGGGGCAGTCTGGCGAAGGCATCCATATTCAATCCGGAAAATTCCTGTTTATTGAATGCGTGCCATGCGATTCCGCCGACCATTGCGGCGTTGTCGGTACAGTATTTGGGCGGTGCTATTTTCAGGGTGATCCGTTTGGGCAGACGTTCTGCCATCATCCGGCGCAATTCGGCATTGCAGGCGACTCCGCCGGCGACGACAACGGTTTTTACCGGATAGTTTTTCAAAACAGTAAGTGTCTTTCGCACAAGCACATCTACAACGGCTCTCTGGAAACTTGCCGCAGTGTCTGCAAGCCATTGGGCATCACAGCAGTCAGCTTCCTGAGCTTTGCGGACATGGTACAAAAGCGCGGTTTTTATACCGCTGAAACTGAAGTTGTAGAGATTTTCCGGCGATAACGCTCTGCCTGCTCCTCCGGTAAGCGGACGGGGGAAGTCGAACTTTTCCGGATCGCCGTTTTCGGCGGTTTTCTGCATGACTGGTCCGCCGGGATAACCCAAGCCGAGCAGTTTTGCCCCTTTATCCAGAGCTTCACCGGCGGCATCGTCGATGGTACAGCCCAGCTGACGTGCCGAACCATCCTTGTCCACGAGCAGAAGCGAGGTGTGTCCGCCGGAAACCACCAGTGCAAGCATCGGATAGGTATCGGGATTTTTCAAAACCTCAAGGTCTCCATCAAGAAATGCTCCGTAAATATGGGCAAGAAAGTGATTTATGCCGATGAGCGGCAGTTTGTTCGCTTGAGCAAGACCTTTGGCAAAATTCATTCCCACAAGCAGAGCCGGAATCAATCCGGGGCCCTGGGTGACGGCAACGGCGCTGATATCTTTGAGGGTGACTCCGGCTTCTTTCAGCGCCCCTTCGGTGACGGGGATCACCGCTTTAAGGTGTTCGCGCGCCGCCAGTTCCGGAACGACTCCGCCGTGCGGAGCATGTTTGGCTATCTGTGATGCCACCACGCTGGCAAGAACTTTGCTGCCGTCTTCAACTATCGCGGCGGCGGTTTCGTCACAGCTGCTTTCTATACTCAGTATCAAACTCATTTGCAATTCTCCGTTGATAAGTTATCATGTCTTCACCTTAATATAACATCAAAGTGCTTAAATAGCAACAAAGACTTGAAAAAAACAGTTTCTCAGGCTATATTATATAATATTAAAATCTCATAAAGAGTGTACCTGACAGGAAAGCGATTATGGCAAAATTCAACTTTGATGTGGAACGCGAAGTAAAATATTCCCGTAAAGATGGCGGCAAAGCTGTCCGTATCATTCTGCTTTTCTGTCTGGTTGCAGCGGTGACTGCCGCAGTGATCTACTTCATTCTTCCCAAAAATGATCCGGAAAAAGCTCCGGCAGTTCAGCCTCCCGCACCTGCTCCGGCTGAACCGGGGGAAAATGCTCCGGAAAAAAAGGATGACCCCTCTGCTCCATCTGGCGGAACTGAAAAAAATCCTGTCAAGCCGGAAAATGACAAGGAAAAAACTCCTGATGCTCCGCAGACAGCTGATACTCCGGCAGAAAGAGATACCAAAGATAAAGCTGAAGAAAACGGCACTGCTCAGAAAGGTGATGAGCCTGCCGTTGTTTCCGGCGGAAGTGCCAAATATGATCCGGCTTCTTCGGAACTTTTGAAAATCACCGATGCTTTCCGCAGCTCCCTGCAAAACGGCAGCTGGAAAAAGAGCCGGGATACCGGAGTCCACACTGTCGTTGCCGGGGATTCCCTTGAACGTATCGCCCGCCGGAACAACACTACTTTGCAATTTCTTAAACGTGCCAACGGTATCACCAATGCCGACACTATCCGCATCGGGCAGAAGATCCACTTTCTCAAGGCGGAAAAGTGGCAGATCACCGTCAGCCGTAAAAAGGCGGAACTGCTCCTTGAGCGCGTTCTCAACGGTCAGGCAATTCCGTTTGCCCTTTTCCCCTGCCGGATGAAGGCGGGAGTTCCGGATGATAATCTTATGATTTTGCGCCGTTACTCCGAGCCGGTTACATTGATAATCTCGGCAGAAAGTTCCCCGCCGGAACCGAAGGCAATCCTTACGGCGAAGGACTTCTGACACTTGCCCGTCCGGCTTCGCCCAATGCCCGTCTGCGTATTTGCATCCACGGTCAGGGGGATGCTCCGGCGGTGGAAAAATCGGTGAACTCCGGCGGTATCGTCCTGCACAATCAGGATATGGAGCTGCTTTATCTGCTTGTTCCGGAAAAGACTCCGGTCAAAATAGTTGAGTAATTTACAGTAACTTACAGTTTACAGAAAGTTGGTTTTTATGGCGGAAGTAATGCTTGAATTTGAAGCGCCTGTGGCGGAACTGCAAAAGAAGATAAGTGAACTTCAGAAGTTTTCTGCTGCCAGCGGTATCGACGTTTCCGATGAGATCAGGGCGTTGCAGGAAAAAATGGAGATCACCCGCAAAAATGTCTATGCCAATCTGACCCCGTGGCAGAAGGTGCAGATATCCCGCCATCCGGCGCGCCCCTACACGCTGGACTACATCAAACGGCTCTGTCCGGACTTTATGGAACTTTCCGGCGACCGCCGTTTCAGTGACGATAAAGCGATCATCGGCGGTCCTGCCACCTTCAACGGCCGCAAGATCATGGTCATCGGCACCCAGAAGGGCAGGGATATGAAGGAAAACGTTTTCCGCAACTTCGGCTGGCCCCAGCCCGAAGGCTACCGCAAAGCGCTCCGTCTGATGCGTCTTGCCAATCAGGCGCAGATCCCGGTGGTGACCTTTGTCGATACCCCGGGAGCATATCCCGGTGTCGGCAGTGAAGAGCGTCATATCGCCGAAGCCATCGCCGTCAATCTGCGTGAAATGTTCAATCTCACTGTTCCGGTGATTTCCATCATCATCGGTGAAGGCGGTTCCGGCGGCGCCATCGGTCTGGGTGTCGGCAACCGTATCCTCATCATGGAAAATGCCTATTACTCCGTCATCACTCCTGAAGGATGTGCGGCGATTTTGTGGAAAGACCGCAAATTTGCCCCCCAGTCCGCCGATGCTCTCAAACTTACTGCGGCGAAACTTCAGGAACTCGGCATCGCTGACGGAATCGTTCCCGAACCGCTCGGCGGAGCGCACACCGATCATGATGAAGCGGCGCGGCTTCTGGGAGAGGTACTTCAGAAAAATCTCGATGAACTCTGCGCTTTATCCGGTGAGGAGTTGAAAGATAAACGCTACAATAAATTCCGTGCCTTCGGGCAGTTTGAGGAAAGAACCGGAGCTGATTGTGAATAAACTTCTCAATATCCGGCAGGCGGAACTCTGTGATGTCAACAGGATTTTTGAGCTGCTGGAAATGTATGCCGCCAAGCGCATCGTCCTTTCCCGTTCCCGTGATGATATCGCCCTTTTTATCGGCAATTTCGTCGTTGCCGAATACGAAGGCGAAGTGTGCGGCTGTGCCGCTGTGCGCGACTTCGGCAACGATCTTCTGGAAATCCGTTCTCTGGTGATCGCTCCGGCGATGCAGGGCAAAGGTGTCGGCAGGGCAGTTATCAATATGATCGTGGAAAAATTGCGCTGTCAGCGTGACAAATGGCGGCTTTTTGCCCTCACTTTGCAGCCGGAGTTCTTCCGTGCGCTGGGATTTACGGAGGTGAAAAAGGATCTCTTCCCCGAAAAAATATGGAGCGATTGTTCAAAGTGTTCCAAGCGCGACTGCTGTGACGAGATCGCTCTGCTCATGGAATCTGAATAAGTATGGCACTGGAAATCGAACGCAAATTTCTGCTCAAATCCGACGCATGGCGCAAGGATGTTATAAGTTCCAGCCGGATCGTGCAGGGGTATTTATCCTCATCCGGAGCCACCGTACGCGTGCGCGTGATGGATGAGTTGGGATTCCTCACTGTCAAAGGCAGAGCCGAAGGAATCGCCCGCAATGAGTACGAGTATCTCATTCCCGTTGAAGAAGCAAAAGAGATGCTGGAAAATCTTGTCTGTGACCCGCCGGTGGAAAAAATCCGCTGTATCGTCCCTGCCGGAGACGGACTTTTCTGGGAAATCGACGAATATTGCGGCGCCAATGCCCCGCTTTTTACGGCTGAGATCGAACTGCCGGATGAAAATACCCCGTTTGCCGTTCCGCAATGGCTGGGGGAAGAAGTTTCCAATGACCGCCGTTACACCAACCGGGCGCTGAGCCGCACTCCCTACTCCACATGGGGCAGTGAAGATAAATGAGTACACAGGGATCACTTTTCGGGGAAACGCTTTCCCGTCCGCTGGCGGACAGGATGCGCCCGTCGGATATCTCTGAGATCGTCGGTCAGGAAGATTTGCTCGGTGTGGGCGCTCCTTTGCGGCGTATGATCGACTCCGGCAAACTTTCAAGTTTCATCCTCTGGGGACCTCCGGGGTGCGGAAAGACCACACTTGCCCGTATCCTTGCAACTAAAACACAGATGCGTTTTGTTGCACTGTCGGCGGTCTTTTCCGGCGTTGCGGATTTGCGCAAAGCCTTTGAAGAAGCGGAAAAATACCGCTCCTGCGGCGAAGGAACTCTGCTTTTCATCGACGAAATACACCGTTTCAACCGCGCTCAGCAGGATGGATTTCTGCCTTACGTCGAAAACGGAACTGTCACCCTTGTCGGTGCGACAACAGAAAATCCCTCGTTTGAATTGAACAGCGCGCTTTTGAGCCGCTGTAAAGTGTTTGTCCTCAAACCGTTATCCTGTGATGCGCTTGAAAAACTCATCGTGCGGGCGGAAGAACTCCAGAAGCGGAAACTTCCGGTGGATGACGGGGCGCGCCAGCTTCTGCTTCAGCTTGCCGACGGTGACGGCAGATATTTTATCAATCTTCTGGAAACGGTTTACGACCTTACCGGAATGCACGAAACGCTCAACAGCGAAACTCTGCTCAAAGTGGTGCAGAAGCGTTCTCCTGTTTATGACAAAGACCGCGAAGGACACTACAATCTCATCAGCGCTCTGCATAAATCCCTGCGCGGCTCTGATACCGATGCGGCGCTTTACTGGGCGGCGCGGATGATCGAAGGCGGGGAGGACCCGAAATATCTCCTGCGCCGTCTGACCCGTTTTGCTTCAGAGGATGTGGGACTTGCCGATCCTATGGCACTTCAGCTGGCGATCGCCGCATGGGAAAGTTATGAGCGTCTCGGTTCTCCTGAAGGTGAACTTGCCATAGCGGAACTTATCGTTTATCTGGGAACTGCTCCCAAATCCAATGCCATTGAAACGGCGTGGATAGCGGCAAAAAAGAGTGCGAAGGAGTTTTCTTCACTCACTCCGCCAGCTCATATAATCAATGCTCCGACCCGCTTGATGAAAGAATTGGGTTACGGCAAAGATTACATTTACGATCACGATACGCCGGAAGGTTTTTCCGGTCAGAACTACTTCCCCGAAAAGATGGGCAGAAAGCAGTTTTACCGCCCGGTCGAGCGCGGATTTGAGCGCGAAATACGCCGCCGTCTTGATTACTGGAACTCTCTGCGCGAAAAGAAACAGAATGCTGAAAAATAAACTTTTTTGGTACAAAAACTGCTTTTCTGCAAAAAATGAGCTGATTTTTCAAAAAAAGTCATCTCACCATCAAAAAACAGCAAATTCATTCCGTCTTACTTTACAGAAACACATTGATATCGCTGTGTAACTGGAAAAATCGTGAGGAAACAAAAAATGAAAACGAAAGAGGAAATTTTCAAATCGCTTATAGCAAGCGATCTGGGGATGCTCCGGGCGGGGGCGTACCGGGTGTTGAAAGACTCAAACGAGGCTGACGATGCGGTGCAGGATGCTCTGGTATCCGCATGGAAGAAGTTCGATCAGTTCGACGGGAAATCCAAACTTTCCACCTGGGTCTTCAAAATCATGATGAATATCTGTTTTGACCGTCTGCGGGCCGCAAAGAGAAAAAGTGAAAAAATCCGGAAGTTCAGTGCCGAAATGAGTAAAAAACGCACAGAAACCGCCGATTACCGCATTGATTTGATGAATGAGGCGGTTCATGAACTTTCCGACCCGTGGAAAGTGTCGCTGCTGATGGTCTTTTTCCGCGGCATGGATATTGCTGATGCCGCAGCCGAACTCGGTTTTACTGTGGAAAAATTCTATCAGATAATCCACAAAGCAAAACAACTTTTAAGAGAAAAACTTCAGGTGGCAATATGAACAACATTAATGATAAAGATATTGATAAAATGCTCGACGAGGTGAAAAACACCCCCATTCCCGAAGAAGAATTCAAAAGTACAGAGGAGTTTGAAAAAGAGTTCTTCAAAAGAGTTGCAAAAGAGGGCGTTGCTGAAAAGAAAAAAATCCGTCCCGCTCTGAAAATCATCTTTACTGCTGTTGCCGCAATGGCGGTGTGCAGCTGTATTCTGCCGGCGTTTATTGATAAATCAGATGATATATCTCCTTTGCAGAATACCGCAGACACCACTGCCGCAGAGAGCAAATTTGATGAAGTGTTACCCGCAGCTGAACACTCCGCAGTTTGTGACGCCGCCGCGCTTGTTGAAAGGAGTTTTGCACCGAAAAGAAAAATGGCGCTTGAAAATTCTGCTCCGTCTTTTTCCGGCGGATTAAGAAAGATGCCTGCCGCCTCGATCGCATTCAATACCGAAGAGTATAAGGCAGTCGTGGAAAAAGGTTTTATCAGCACACTGAATAAGCCCTTATCCACCTTCGGTGCGGATGTGGATACTGCTTCTTATGCCAATGTCCGCAGATATTTGCAGCAGTATCACCGGCTTCCGCCGAAAGATGCGGTAAGAAGTGAGGAAATGATCAACTATTTTACCTATGATTATCCGCAAGTGCAGGGGAAAAATCCCTTTAATGTCACTTTTGAAAGCATGGATGCCCCGTGGGCGCCGGAACGCAAACTTCTGCTTGCCGGTATTCAGGCAAAAGATGTGGAACAGGGCAAACTGCCGGAATCGAACTTCGTCTTTCTCATCGACAATTCCGGTTCAATGTACGGCTCATTTCCCATTGTCATTGAGGCGCTCAAGACCCTTGCAGACAAACTGCGTGAGTGTGACCGTATCAGCATCGTCACCTACGGCGGCGGAGTGACTGTTCTGCTTGACGGCGGCAGCGGTAAAGATAAAGCTGCGGTCAAAAAACAGATTGAAAATCTTTCCGTCGGCGGATTCACCCCTGGCGGTGCAGGTATCAAGGAAGCTTACCGCCTTGCTCACAAACACTTTATCAAAGGTGGGAACAACCGTGTCGTCCTTATCACTGACGGTGATTTCAATGTGGGCGCAAGCAGTGAATCCGAACTTGTTTCCATGATCGAAAAGCAGCGCAAAAGCGCCGTTTACCTGAGCGCTTTCGGTGTCGGCATGGGCAATTACAAGGATAATAAACTCAAAATGCTTGCCAATAAAGGCAACGGTAATTATACTTACCTTGATAATATCCGCGAAGCGCGCCGCGTGATGAATAATGAAATGACCGGAAAGATGTTTGCGCTTGCCAGAGATGTGAAGATCCAGATCGAGTTCAACCCTGCCGTCGTCGCCGCCTACCGCCTTATCGGCTATGAAATGCGCGAACTTGCCGACCGCGATTTCAATGACGATACGAAGGACTCCGGCGAAGTCGGTGTCGGTCATCAGGTTACAGCGGTTTATGAACTTATCATGAACGATGCGCCGGAAAAGGTGAAAAAACAGTATATCGGTGACGTTGACAAACTTGAATATCAGAAGAGTGTTGCGGGAAATTCCTCTGCGGTACTTACCTTCAAGCTCCGTTATCAGAAGGTTGAGGGCAATGAACAGAGCAGCAAACAGATGTTCATTCTCAAAGAACTGCCTGAAACAAAGGATAATATCCGCTGGGCGGCGGCAGTGGCTGAATTCAGTATGCTTTTGCGGAACAGCGAATATAAAGGCAATGCCGATTACACTTTATTGCTCAATAGAGCGCGAAAGCTCATCGGTAATGACTCCGACGGCAAACGGGCAGAGTTCCTGACTCTGGTAAAAATGGCTGAAGAGTGCAAAAAATAGCACATTCATCCAGAGGGACTGTCAATACGGCAGTCCTTTTTTTTTGCTGCAAACAGGTCAACGGACAGCGAGGACATTTTTCTCATAGGTTCTGATTTCGTTCATGATGGCAAAATCATCAGGAATGTTGTGAATGTGGCAGTAGTAATTCCAGATACTTGACCATGGCAGAGTTTTGATTTCTTCCTGCCGTGCCATGCGGGCGGAGAAATCAAAAGCATCCTCTTCTTTCTTGAGCAGCTCTGTCGGTTCAAGCAGGGCGATAAGCAGGGCTTTTTGCATATTTCTGGCACCGGTTACCATTGCCGCTATCCGATTTATACTGGCATCAAAGTAATCCAGACAGAAGAATATTTTATCCAGGTAACCGTAAACAGCCGCTTCCCGGGCGATCGAGAGCAGCTCATCGTTGAGCAGGATAACATGGTCACTATCCCAACGGACACCGCGTGAAACATGCAGAAGTATTCTTCCCTGCCTTGCAACGATGGAACTTAATTTGTCGGCAATGGATTCGGTCGGGTGAAAGTGACCTGAATCCAGACATATAAGTTTGTTGTTCTGTGCCGCATACATCATAAAGAAGTCATGGGAACCGACGGTACATGATTCCACACCGATACCGAAAAGTTTTGATTCAACAGCATCAAGTTCATATCGTTCGTCTATTTTTTCAGAGAAAATTTCATCCAGAGATTCTCCCATCCTCATTCTGGGAGCATAACGGTCTGCTGGAATATCTTTGAAGCCGTCAGGCATCCAGAAGTTGCAGACCGCAGGTGTTTTGAGGACTTTGCCGAATTCAGCACCTATACGGCGGATGGCTTTGCCGTGTTCGATCCAGAATTTGCGGATGGCTGGATCGGGATGTGAAAGAGAAAAACCATGATCCAGTTTTGGGTGTGAGTAGAAACATGGGGCAATATCCATACCGATTTTGCGTTCTTTTGCCCAGTTGAGCCAATTTTCAAAGTGTTCGATTGTATATCCGTCGCGGTCAACACCAGTAATCATTTTATCAACTTGATGTCCCTGCAGACAAACGCGCGATGTTCCAGGAACAAGTTTCAAAACCAGATCAAGATCAACGCGCAGTTCATTTGCGCTCCCGGCTCTGCCTGGATAGTTGCCCGTGACCTGACAGCCGCCGGTGAGGGCGGTTTCAAAATTTTCAAATCCAACAACATCGTCCCCCTGCCATGCGTGGAGAGAAACGGGGATTTTTTCCAGTATTTCTATTGCTTGAACGGGGTTGATCCCATGTTCACGGTAAATTTCGCAAGCAATTTCAAAAGATTTTTCGATGCAGTTCATGGTAATTTCCTTTCTGGTGAGCAGTGTGTGAAAATATATGGTCTGATTCCGTTTACTCAATTTCCAGAACCCATGTGCGGGGAGTTTCTGAATATAGAGTGAACTCTTTTGCATCTCTGGCAATTACTTGCCCTGTAAATATATCTGTTACATGCGCTGCTTTCTTTTCCAATGTTACAACGGCTTTGCCTGTCTGACTGATATACGGTATTGAAACACTGCTTTCAGGCGCAACTTTGCCGCCTTTACCTGAGTAGACCATCAGCAGTTTGCTGTTTTTTCTGATAAAAAATCCAGGTTCAGTAAAGGCATGACACCCGGCTTTGGCAAGTAATTCCGCCCACATCAGAGAATCGTTGACGGGAATTGCTGAAAATACCGCTGTTGAACCGTCGGCAAGAGTTTTGCGTACTGCCGCGGGTGTATCATCATCAATAAAACGGGCAAGTATCTCTGCGTCAGGATCCATGGCAAAAACTCTCGGACTTGCTTTCCAGCTATCGCCGTTCATAAACATTTTCAAAGGTCGGCCATTGCTTTGCCGTGCTGAAAACAAAT
Source organism: Lentisphaerota bacterium (assembly GCA_015061615.1). Taxonomy (GTDB): domain Bacteria; phylum Verrucomicrobiota; class Lentisphaeria; order Victivallales; family Victivallaceae; genus UBA1784. The sequence continues at coordinate 19,830 of SUWE01000006.1, read as the reverse complement.
GCTTTTGCGTTGTATATTTCAGATTCAAGCCAGTAAGATTTTTCATGGAAAGTTCAGAGTAGCCGGTTTCAGAAACTATTCCGGGGGCAAAGTTCCAGATGGCTGTGACTCCCGGACGGCGTAATTTTTTCAACAGCTGCTGTTGTTTTTCAGCTGATATTGAAAAGAGATTCAGGAAAATCACTGCTTTGTAAGGTTTATCTTCTTCCAGATAATCATTCAGTGTCATCCAGTCATAGGAATAACCCGAAAATGTGAGTGTTTGAAGTGTATGGCTCATTATTCCGTGACCGAAAGGATTGTTTTCAGAATAAACCGCAGAACCCTGCATCCAGATTTGATTCGGATCTGTCACGACAACCACATCAGAACTATTTTCTGGTGCTTTATGGAAAAATTTCTTCCACAATACGATACTCTGCTGAATCGGTTCAAGTGCTTCATCGCACATAAAATATTTTTTATCTCTGCCGAAATCAACGATATGATAACCGCAGCCGTGGAATAGAGCGTTGCCTATGACTTTGGTCACCGTTGCGCGGGTCTCTTCAGGGGTTTTGCAGCGCCATTGTTTTTCTCCGCCGCGATGCGTGCGGATATCTGCTTCGATACTGGTGAATTTGCCGTGTTTACGCAAAGGAACGCTCATAATGCGGTGAAGTCCGTCAGTAAGGTTGTAGCCGACAGTCGTACCATTGAGATAGTCGATATAAGGAGATTTCAACAGCGGTTCAAAATTGGCAGTACTGCCTTCAGGAGTGTAACCAAGCTGCATATAACCGTGAAAAGCTCCTGCAAGGCGTCCAGGAAAATATGTTTTTACAGCTTTGCCGAATTCTTCGATCAAACTGCTGAATTCACTGTGGTAGCAGGTGTAGAAATCTGCAAGGCGGCGATCTCGCGGATCTTCAGGATTACGGATGAGCGTTCCTGATCCCAGACGCTGGACTTGATCGGGAACTGCGGCAGTTTGCAGTGTGACCTGCGGATCATTCCACGCCTTTTGCAGTGCTTGATCAGTGACATATTTTTTTGTAAGATAACGGCGGAATGCTTCTGTCATACGCTTGCCTGTATCGGGCATTGAGTGACATCCGAAAGGCATTCCGTCTGCCGATCCGCCATATTGCAGCTGCATTGCCACTACCCGTCTGCCCCACGGTTGACGGAGCGAAAACTCTGCCAGAGCCTTGACAAAAGATGTGACGACCTCTTCTCTGTATTTTCTTGAGGCGAAAGAGTTCGACAGCGGATTGTACCAGTATGTCCAACTTATATAGCCCGGATTATCCCGTTTTATGGCATACTCCTGACACTCATCGGGATTTTGTTTCAGCCATTGAGTAAGCGGCACTCCGCGATAGGAAAATATGATTTTTGCATTTGGATTGAGTGCCAGAAGCCGTCGGATATTCAAGTCAAGTGTATTGAAATCATAGTGTCCGATACCACCGCCGCAAGTTTGATCATTTACACTCATAATGTAGAAAGGCAGTCCGATCCTGTGCCCCCTGCGAACCATTTCCATACCCTCAAGACTGTTCACATCAGTTGATGACAAGGTGTATATCGGAAAAACTTCACCATTGAAACTGATCCCGGGAGTCAATTTATTGAAAACCACCTTTATTTCAGGTTTTTCGGGTTCTTTGAGCAGTTTTTCTTCAGGAAATCCCGCTGTATAAAGTTTTACATAATTCTGATATTCCTGCGCAGTGCAATAAATCCGCGGTACATCGCCGTAAATGCTCCAGTTTTTGGTACGGACATCACCCAGTTCCCATGCGGGAGTCCAGCTGGAATCATCAAAATCCAGCTTTTCCCAATTCTCTGCTGCTGTACCAGAGGCAACAAAATGTTTTGCCGAGCTGACCAGAGCTTGTCCGGTTCCATCGGTAAATTCAATTTCTCCTCTTAAAATGAATCCGCGATGTGAACGGCCTGTTTTCATGCCGCCGATGGCGATAACATTTTTTCCCTGCTTGAGCAGATGGGCGATTTCTGCTCCACTGCCTTTGACATGGCCGCGGTAATAACGGAATTTTTCCCAGAGATGTATTGAAACGCGCTTTCCATTGATATATACATTGGAGCCGCCTTCCAGATATGTGTAAAAATATGCCCGTTTGACAGGTTTGTTGATTACGAACACATTGCGGAAAAAAGCCTCTTTCGGTGGATTTCCCGATGGACCGCACCACAGCCATTGAGCTTCAGAAATCGATTCAGGCATTTTCAGCATATTTTCGCCATGCAGGCACAATCCAAAGATCAATGCCGAAAAAAGCACCATTCCAACGATCGTATTTTTCATTTTTTATTACTCCATTACTTTTTTTTGAAATCTGCCGAACATGACTGGACCGAACAGTCCGCTGACAAGAGAATCTTTTTCAAACTCACGCTGCTGTTTTTCATAAGTTGAACAAGGTGGATACGCCTCTTGTATCCTTTCCAGAACCCCTGGTGCCGCCAGTGCATTGCCCAGAGTATTGGAAACTGTTATTTCCAGTACATTACGTCCCTTTTTCAGTGCATCAGCCAGCGGGAAACGATATGGCGGCAGAAAACGGGAACCGAGTTCCACATTATTCAATTTTACCGAGGCACAGAAGCATACTTTGCCCAGATCGAGTGTCAAATCAGTTCGGTCGGTGTGAAAAATTGTCCGATAAACTGCATCGCCGCTGAAATCTCTGCCGAGAATCGGACTCCAATCGCCAAGTTCTGCAGAAACGGCTTTGTCTTTGCAGGGGATGATTTCCAAATCACTTTCTGCCACAATATGTTTCCGCAACGGACGCAATGTCCATGAAGAGGTCAACTCTTTTTCTGCTTCAAAGTATTCCAGATCTTTATTCCCCGCTTTGCCAGTTATGAAAAAGGCGGAACTGAATGGTTCAAAGTGCCATGAAAACGATGGTGAACTCAAACGGTATTCCCAAAGGTCATGCAAATCCAGATAAAGCACAGGAGATTCCGCCAGTGTAAGTGTTACATCCAGCGCTTTTCCGCTTTCATTTACGCAAAAGTATATCATCCGTTTGCCCCATTTGCGTTTGCATACTCTCAATTCAGGAGTTTCAGGTTCAACTTTTAATAAAGGGACCGGGGCGGATGAAACAAAATTTTCTGCGATATTTTTGACTTTTTGCGGCAGAAAACTGGATTCCGTCATCGTAAGAGTCTGATAACTCATTTTTCCGATACGGATAATACCATTGCATATTCCGGCTTTTTCCAGAGCATCATCATCGACAAAATCAAAATCACACTGTTTTTTCATAAGTAAATCGGTGATCTCACACTGTTTTGCAACCGCATCAGTAAGATATTTGCCGCCTGCCCAAACTGAGCGCATGTCAAAATATACAGCATTGGGAATAACTGGAGTTCCCCGCGTAAGCAGCCACGCGGCACGGGCAGTGTAATCATGCATATTGCGGGAATATTTCCATAAAGGATCTATCGGACCGAAGTGCGGGCGGCATCCTAAAATAAACTGCTTTTTGTGAGAAATTGCAATTTTGCTGAATACCAGAGTATTGATTCCGCGTACAAGCATATAGTCGATCAGAAATTTTCTGTTTTCAGGAGTCAGACCGTTGCCGTAAACTGCAAACAGTTCACCCAATGTCTGTTTTCTGCCTGCCTGATGCGCTATGGATGAGGCTAATTTCGGGAATTGCCTGTTTTCTTTATCAGGAAAAATCTGGCGCCATATTGCATCCACTCCAGGCAAATCCAATGCCCGAAGCGAGCGCATTATGTGGCCGTGCCCATGAAGAATGGCAAGTTCATGTTCATCCTCGCCGCCGAAGTGTCCGCCGTTGAGCATACCATGTTTACGGCACCAGTTTCGGATCGGCAGCAGAAATCTTCTGACAAATAATTTTGAAATCAGATCATGAAAATCAATTTTTACTGTTTCCAAAGCAGTGTCATCAACCAGAGAACTCAGATGCGGTTCAAGTTCATAACCGCAATGTTTTCTGAATTGTTCAGCCAGATCAGGACACCACGATACAAAATGTTTGAGAAAAGTAGCTGGTACCCGCGGTTCATCCATAAAAGCAAAGCGTAAAGTTCTGCCGAATTCACTGCCGAAGTGCCGGTAATATGCTTCATGGGTCAATTCAAGAAATTTATCAGTCGGTTCCTGCATCAATGAATTGATTGCGGGTGCTGTTTTCTCCGGCTGTGCAGGAGAGATCTCAATGCCATGCTTTGTCCAATACATCGGTGACCACTTGTCGCCGCCGGAGGCGCGTACTTTACCGCAGGCGTTGCCTGACGGCCAGCCGCCTTCATCGTAAAGGTAACAACTCATTCCGAGCTTTTTACACTCTTCAAGAATCACCCTGAAACAATCAAAATATTCTTCTGACAGATAATCCGGTGTCATCGCTTCAGGGTGCTGTTGAGGACGGAATTCTGCAGGCCATGGATGGGGACAGACATTCCGTATACCAGCTTTTGCCATTTCGCGCAGCTGTTTTCTGAGTGCCGACGGTTTCATCGGACCGTTGAGGTACCAGAAATATGCAGGGGACAATTCGGATGGGGGTAAAATCAAGTCGCGAATCATGGAATTTATCAATTTGCAAAATCGTTACTGTAACCCTGATTGAGCATTTTGTGACCGTAGTTTGCACCATTTCTCCACGATTCCCGAAGAATGGATTCAGCATGACCATCAGCAAAAGCACCATTCAGAGAATTGCCTGAATAATAATTGTGTTCAGTTGCCGTGTCTTCATCAGATACTCCAGCACCGTGTCTGCTGGCAATAGAGCCTGCACGGGCGTAACTGGTTTTGCTGACATAAGTCATATACGGTTCGGTTTTGTGTGTTCCGTCAAAAACCGTCAATGCTGATGATGGCTGATTGACCATGGTCGTCTTGCGGCGGATAAAAGTCATTGCGCCTGAAGTTTCAGATGACATATTTGTACTGCAGAGACGGGCATTGAGTGTATAGTGTCCATGGTAAAAGAAACCTGAACTCTTTCCAATGGCATCCGGTTCGCTCGGACAGGCGAATATGCCTGTTTTCACTCCGTAAGAAGCAATGGAATATTTATTGCTCATTTTTTCATACATGGAAAGGATAACTGAACTCCACGGATAAGCTTTGCTTGAACCGTCAAGACCATTGTATCCGCCTGGCAGCCAATCATCGTAACTGTCCGCATAAGCGTGTACACCTTTGATGATCTGACTCAGATTATTGAGACATGCGACGGATCTTCCGCGTTCTCTGGCACTGTTCAATGCCGGCAGCAGTATCGCCGCAAGAATTGCAATAATTGCTATTACAACGAGAAGCTCAATAAGGGTGAAATGAATCTGTTTTCTCACATTTTTTTCAGTGAAGCATACCGTTTTTTTCGACATGATTGTAATTCCTGTATTTTATTTGATTTCAGCAGAAAATCAATCCAGCTCTTCAACTTTGATATTCCGAAACTCTGTTACAGATTCTCTGGTGCCGCGGACAAATGTTATCGCTATTCTGACTTTGCTGGTTCCAGGCCAGAATTTCAGACTGGAGTGTGTATTTTTTGTAAAACCTGAAACGATTCCGGAAGCGGAGATCCATTGATCGGTCATTTTTCTGTGGATACGGTTGATATAGGTGTCGCCGCCGCGCTGCTGACGGACTTTCGTGCCGGCAGAAACAGCTTTTTTGAGCGGAGAAGCCAGAGTGATTTCCCATTGACCATTATTCATTTTTATTCCATTGGGGGCAATGGAAGCTGTATCGCGGTTGGGCAGATCTGAAAAATCATCGGCGATATTGAAAGCTATGACAGTGTGTGGAACCCGGGCGTTCCATTTTGCCGCATTTTTGAGTATGATGGTTTTACTGCCGGCAGGTGCATTTACGGCGATTTCTGTTGCAGTATCGGCAATAACATTGTACTCAGATGTACGGATCGCCTTGCCGTCTTTGTCTACAGGAGCAAAACCCATGATGATTCCCGCAGCGGGTGTTCCGTCTTTTGCTCTGAACTCACCGGAAATTTTGTATTTTTTCGCTGGATCGATCGTGATAAATTCTTTGGAAAGCAGAGAAGTATTATTGCCTTTGAAAGAAAATGTGCCGTTCTGGAGTGTTACCCGGGACGGAACTGTAAAATCTGTCGGAGCTTTCAGTGATGCGATCTCACCGCCGATTGCAGTGATGCTTATCATGCCAACGAAGATCGGGAGCAAATGTTTTTTCATTTTTTTACCTCTTTTGATTCATACTGTTTTTTTTTGCTGTTTTGACTTTACAGAGCGGAACATCTGATATCATTGTAACAGAGTGCGAACAATGTAAAAACTTGCAAATCATAATTTGTGTGCTATATTGTAAACAGCTTGATATAATATATCACATGCGGGAAAAATTAAAATGTCAATTTTTTCCTGAAAAGATATCAATTCTTGCAAAAAAGAGATGTTGGAATGAATTATTACAAGGAAGATATCACCAAGTATAAATGGATATCCCGTCCTGATATCCAGGTGATAAGGTACAATGTCGATCTTGAGATAAAACAATGGAATGTGCCTGAAAAAAGGAATAATCCGTTCTTTTACTGTTACTGGAACAAAACTCCAGGTGCAGAGATCCATGCTGACGGTAAAGTTTATCCTGTTTTGCCTGACCATATAATGCTGATACCGCCGAATCTGGAACACAGTCCAGTGCAAACTGCTCCATTCAATCACAGCTTTATACATTTTATAGCATTTCAACCATTTGATTCATTGAACAGTATAGAGCTTATTCCTATCGAAAAAAATATTCATCTTTTTCAAAGATATGAGAGTGAACAGAAAACCGCTCTTGCGTTATATTCGTTGATATTCAGCTTGCTGCTGCAGATACCTGAAAATCACTTCTGCCGTCGGCAAATACGCGATGACCGCATTTATCAAGCCAGTTATCTTATATCCCAAGGCTGTGATCAGAATCTGCAGCTTGAAACTCTTGCAAAAAAGCTCAATATGTCAGTCAGCAATTTGTGTCATCTTTTTAAGCAGGAAACAGGCGTTTCGCCTATTCATTATGCTATGGAGCGTCGTTTGGAAAGAGCGTTGATAATGCTTGCTGATCTGCATAATTCTATTGAGGATATTGCCATAAAAACAGGATTTTCCAACCGTTATCACTTTTCCAAAGCATTCAAAGCCCGTTACGGAGTGCCGCCTGTTAAAATGCGCAATACTCTTGTTGCTTCCACATGAACAGTTCAACTTGACTGCCTGTGACAGAAAACACCGCAGTTTGTCAAACAGTTACTCTTTTGCAACCTGTCGTTGCGTGAATGCCGTCAGGACGGCTTTATCGGACAGGTCGGACAGGTCGGACAGGTCGGACAAGTCGGACAGGTCGGACAGATTTGGTGTGCCGCAAAACAGACTATGAATCAAACCAGCTGCAAAATCTACAGTGAGGAATGTTACAAACTGTTGAAGAAATAATGATTAACATATTTTCTCGCCAGAGAGGGCAACTTCACAGGCGGCGTAAGCCGACTTCTTCACAAGCGAATGAAATGAGCGACTTCACAAGCAAGTCGAAACTGTAATTTTGTGAAGAGCGGCTGTCGCCGCGTGAAGATGTGAAGAACTTTTGCATTGCCGTTTAACGGCAATTTGCAAAAGTGTGAATTGAAGACTTGCGTCTTCGTTTGCCATTTTTTTACAAAAAAAAGCAGCTCGAGTGAACAACTTCACAGGCGGCGTAAGCCGACTTCTTCACAAGCGAATGAAATGAGCGACTTCACAAGCAAGTCAGAACGGTGTTTTAGTGAAGAGCGGCTTCGCCGCGTGAAGATGTGAAGTTGAGCCTGACGGCTCAGTGAAGTGAAGACTTGCGTCTTCGTTTGCCATTTTTTTTACAAAAAAATGGCAGCCCGGGGGGGAATCGAACCCACGACCCACTGCTTAGAAGGCAGTTGCTCTATCCACTGAGCTACCGGACCGCACTGTTGTATATTTTATAATATGCCTCACAAATAACACTTTTTCAAGTCATTTACGAGAAAATCTATATTTTTTAACCGATTTGTCCGGCTGAAAGCTGACGGAACGGACAGCCCGGAGCAAACCACTCCGGCAGAGATGCCGTTTTTCCAACCTCAAATCCGGGGGCGAAAACCCTGCCGCACTCAGCGTATTTTGCTCCGGCTTCGGGATTTGACGGAAGAAAATCTATTTCCGTTATCCTTTTAAGCTGACGGCAGAATTTTTCCAGTTCCCGCAGATACTCATTTGTATCCGTCACTCCGGACAAAAGCGGTATGCGCAGACGGTACGGAGTATCCGTTTCCCGGTCGAGCAGAAGCAGATTGTTTTTTACGCCGGAACACTCCTGCTTTGTCCAGTAACGTGATTGAGCATCATCAAGCAGTTTCAAGCCGAAAAAGAACATTGAAACCTTGCGGGCGATTTTCAGGAACTTTTCTTCCGGAGCAAAGCCGCAACTGTCCACAAGGGTATGCACTCCGGGAAGCCTGTCGAGCAGCTCAGAAAGGAACTCACTCTGCATCAACGGTTCCCCGCCGGAAAATGTCACCCCTCCGTCAAGAAGTCTGACTCTTTTGTTCAGGTAACCGGAAAGTTCTTCTGCGCTCCACCTTTTTCCGCAAACGCGCGGCTCAAGATTTGCCGGATGAAGCGTTTCGATTTCCGGCAGTTGACCTTCCGGAGAATGGCACCAGCGGCACCGCAGCGGACAACCCTTGAAAAATACCGTTATCCGCATCCCCGGACCATCGTGGATACTGCACTCGGCAATATCGAAAACCGTTCCGTACATATTCTCTCTGTTATCCCCGGAATGCCTGACGCCCGATGATCTGATCCTGATAGACCTTTTCCAGTTCCACAAAATATCCGCTCCACCCCCAGACCCGCACGATCAAGTCGCGGTACTCTTCAGGATGCGCCTGCGCACGGCGGAGCAGATCGGCATCAAGCGTATTGAGCTGAAGTTGCTGACAGCCGGAGCGGTGGAACGCTTTCAGAAATTCCGTCATCTTTTCCAGTGCCTCGTCGCTTTGGAAGTAGACCGGATCAAGTTCCATTGTTATAGGTCCGCCGTTGCAGACCCGTGTATAGTCGATCTGCGAATAGCTCTGCAATACGCTCAACATGCCCGCTGCCTTCACTCCGGGGGCAGGGGACAAACTTGAACTGATATATTCACCTTCTTTTCTGCCGTCAGCAGTCGCCGCAAGGTATGACGGCTGATTTTTATCCTTGGTCATCAGTACATAAAACATCGCCGAACCGGTTCCGGGACGGACACGCGCACCGTAGCGGCACACATCCGTTTCTTCAAGAGTTTTTGCGAAGGTGTCAAAGACAAATTTGAGCATTTCATCGGCAAGTTCACTGTTGCAGCCGACCTTGTCTTCGCACGATTTGAGCAGTTTGCGCACTTCATCGAAGCCTTCAAAATTCTTTTCCAGCGCTTCAAGCAGAAGTTCCGGAGCGATTTTCTTTTCGTCAAAGACCAGCTTTTTCACCGCCGCAAGGGAGTCTGCCGCCGTACTTGAAGCACAGCCGTGACAGCCGAAGTTGCGGTGAGTTCCGCCGGAAATATTCAGGTCGTGACGATTTTCCAGACAATCAGGGCAGATGGAGGAAAAGAGCGGATTGCTGTTGAACTCCAGATTCTTTGTGCGCTGTTCCTTGATATTTTCAAAAAGCTCTTTCATCTCGACCGGCAGACGGCGGCAGATGCCGTCAAAGTCATCGCCGTTTTTCAAACCTGCACGGATGGCTCTGTCTGCCGCCAGTGCCAGATTCATTGCAAAAAGATTGGGAACATCTCTGCCGCCTGGAACGACAAACTCCCAACACGCCGCAACAACATAATCGCGCGCCTTTTCCAGCGGATAACCGAACTTGACCAATCCGTCAATGACCACTTCGTCATTGGAAAACTGGGGAAAGCCCAGACCGCACCCCGAGAGGCGGGCGGCACTTTTAAGAACTTCATGTGAGGTATCTTTGGATATACGCAGATTTATTTTCGGCTCGATCATCGCCAGATCGGCGGCAATATCCATAAGAAGCACAGTCAACTCATTTTCGCCGTTGCTGCCGTCAGGCAAAATTCCGCCAAGCACCATTGACTGACCGTTGTCGCCGCGCTGAACACCGTTGTAAAGGTCGTAATCTCTGCTGAGCATGATGAAAAATTCTGTCAGCAGTTCTCTTGCTGATTCAGGGGTTTCTCTGCCTGAAGCAAGGTCATTGCGGTAAAATTCAAGCAGATACTGGTCGGTTCTGCCGAAGCCGAGGTGACTGCTGGCAGAAAGGCGGAGCATCGCGTTGATGAAGATTATCGACTGCAGTGCTTCATGCAGAGTTTTTGCGGGATTTGCAGGAACGCGGCGTAAAAGCTCCGCCGCTTCATTTTCCCCGGCTTCTTCCGCCGCAACTGCATAGCGTTCGGAAAACGCCAGCGTATCGCGCATCATTGATACGGCGGCGGTGAGGAAATCTTTTTCTTCAGCGGTGATATTACTTTTTGCAAGCTCTTTTTCCGCGACATTGATTCTGCCGGAAAGCCCCTCTTTGAGCAGTATGGAGTAGTCCGGAGAAAGATTTTCCAGCACATAACCGCCGCGGATACGGGGAATGACGATGCCGAGCGTGCGGGTGAAGTACAGTTTTTCACCGGGAATGATGACCGGTTTTTCAACCGAAGAGAAATATTTGAACGCTTCTGCCTGCGCCTGATAATCAGACATTCCGCGGCACTTTTCTTCAAGTGCGGGGAAGTCGGCACTTTGAGTGCGGAACTGATGATAGAATCCTGAACGGGTCTGTTCACGCAATTTTTCCAGTCGCTTGTTCATTTTTTTTGTTCCTTATGTACTCTCATTTTTTTGTGAAAAATCAACTGCTGCGGCGGCGCATTGCTGGCAATCCCGCGCCTTGCTCCTGCCTGGGTTTTACAAAATCTTTTTTTGAAAATCCGCCTTTCTGATGTGAACTTCACCATAATATAGTCGGGTGAAATTATTTTTCAAGAGCCTATTTCAAAAGTAATTCAAAAAGAGATTGAAAAATCAGCGTTGATGAGATTAAAGCGGTAGTTTGAGCGTGGCTATTGAATAAATAACCACCGAAAACGCCCCGCTTTAAGATCGCAGCGATGAATTTTAAGAATTTTTGAGGAGTTTTGAAATTGGCTCAAGCATCTATTACGCGAATTTTGTTACGGAATTTACCCGGCGGCATACCGAAACGTTTTTTGAATGCCCTTATAAGATAGTTGCTGTCGGAAAATCCGCACTGCAATGCCACATCGGTAAGGGGGAGCGCTTTATTTTCCAGAAGTTTCCGCGCCTTATCCAGTTTCAGAAACAAACAGTAATCGCCGGGAGATACTCCCGTGACCTGTTTGAATTTGTGCGAATATCCTGATGTACTCATTCCTGCCTGTTTTGCCACTGCCGGCAGATCAAATCTCCGCTCCGGATGCTCCTCAAGCAGAATGATCGACTGGAACAGCTCCGGAGCAATGCCGCTTGCGGAATTTTCGTAACTCATGGAGTCTTCACCGAAGACAGTGAAAATAAAATCGGTCAGCGCCAGACGTATCGCCAGCGTGCGGCAGGGGGAGTCGGAGTGTACCGCCTGTACCAGTGTGCGTATCTTTTTGTGTGCAAGGTAGAATGTTTCCGGCAGAAGATGAAGCTGATTGACGGAAGCATGGTATGCCGGAATAAAGAATTTATTGAAATTCTGAAGCGTTTTCAACTCATCATCCAAGGTTGTGAAAAAATCTTTTCTTACACATATATTGTATACTCCGAAGCGGCGGCAGTCGGCATAGGCATGTTTTTCTCCGGGCAGAAGGACGAAGACATCGCCTTTTATAATAGTGTTGGATACAGCGGTATCATCTTCCGGAAAACTGATATGTGTCCCCTTGCCGTGATGCACCATGACTATCTCTATGAAGTCGTGCGTGTGGGCAAGAGCATTCTCTCCCTGGAGGGTATCCCGGATCTTGACCGGGGTCTCATAACCGGAGAGGAGCATATCCCATGAAAAGTGTGACGGATCTTTATACATAATTATCCTGACTTTTGAAATTGTCTCTTTACGATACAGTCCTGCAATTCACGGTGTATACCATATCACCGCACACGCATCTTTGCAAGAATTTTATGAATAATTTTCTGTGGAAAAGATGAAGTTTTGCAAGATAGTGCTTGTTTTTTGCATTTCAGTTAAGTTATTTTTCCGCTTTTGCTGTAAATTATAATCAAAAGCCGTATCCGGGTAATGTGGACGATATTGATATTTGAACGGTTTGGTGTGCGGAAGACAATTTTTTACTTGCGGGAAATTTTTCTGCAAGCTATATTAAAACAGACAATAGAGATTAACTTCAGGTAATGTCCCGAATTTTGTGAAACCCAGGCAGGAGCATATAAACAAACATTTCTGTTAACGTACAAAACATACCACATAAGTTGTGATTTTTCAACCCGGCAAACACGGAGTTGTTTGCATCCGGCGGATGCAGTGCGAGGAAATGTCGGGTTTTGCGACGAGCATGGTACAGGAGTGTACTACTGTACTCGACTGTACCAGCGCAGGAGCAAGGCGCGAGATTGCCCGCAATGCGCCGCCGCAGGTTTGATTTTTCACAAAAAATGAGACAAAAACTAACTTCAACCATAGGAGGTATTCCAAATGAAAAAAATCTTTATCATTGCCGTACTGTGTGCGGCACAGCTGCTCTCGGGAGCAGTCAAAATCACCATCAATGCCGACCGCAAGAACTTTCTTTACAAAGCAGGTGAAACGGTCACTTTCACCGTCAAAGCCGCCGATGACGGCAAAGCTCTTGCCGGAACAAAGGTCGAACTCACACTCACTGAAGACGGTCTTACCCTTCTGAAGAAGGAAACTGCCGTGCTGGACAGTGAAGGCAAGGCGGTCATTTCCGGCTCTCTGAACAAGCCCGGATTCCTCCGCTGCGGTGCGATGCTCGTTCATAAAAACAAAAGATCAAGCAACCTTATCGGCGCCGGATTCGATGTCGATAAAATCACTCCCGCCGTTGCCAAACCTGCGGATTTCGATAAATTCTGGGATGAAGCTTTGAAAAAAGCCGCTTCCGCCAACGCCGATTTCAAAATGGAAAAGCTCGACAAGCTCTGCACTGCCAAATCCGATGCCTACAAAGTGAGCGTTGCCTCCCCCGGCGGCAGAACTTACGGATTTTTGCGTATTCCCAAAAGTTCTGCACCTGTTCCCCTTCATGTGGGTGTTCCAGGGGCGGGGCCGAGCGTTACTGCTCCGCCAGCTGACGGCAAATACAATGTTGCTTCTCTCTATGCCAATGTCCACAATTACGATCCGCTTGACCCTGCCAAAAGTTCCGCCCAGGCGTACCGCGAAATAAGTGCCAAAGGTCACTACATGCACCGCAGTTATGAGAATCTGGAAAATAATCAGCTCTACAACTCAATCATCGGTATCAACACCCTTATCGACTGCGTTGCCAGACTGCCGGAAATCGACAGCGGCAAACTGGTCTATTCAGGCAGCAGTCAGGGCGGCGGATTCGGTATCATCCTTGCCGGATTGGTTCCCAACCGCTTCAAAGCGGTCGTCAGCAATATTACCGCTCTCTGCGACCTCAACGGATATCTTGCCGGAAGAAACAGCGGATGGCCCGCCATCAGCGCCGCCACCAAAATGAGTGATCTATCTAAAAAGAATATCGTTTATTTTGATGCCGCCAACTTCGCAACCCGTATCAAAGATACCAAAGTTACCGTTATTATGGGATATGCCGACCCCGTTTGTGCGCCCTCATCGGTCTACGCAATGTACAATTCGCTTGCAACTGAAAAGAAGTCACTTTCCCGGGTTGTTTTCATGGGGCATCAGGTCTGGGGAAGTTATCTGCATGCCGTTGAAAGAATGTTGATCGATATCTGCAAATAATCGCAAGTAAAACGGAGATACCCCCCCCTATGTCATTTTTAATACAGGAATGATATAGGTAAAATAGACGATTTTTTGATGACGCAAGTTGCAAAAAAATTTTTGCAAGTGTATAGTAGTTTCCAGTCCCCCCCAACAAGAAAGGAAAAAAGGAAAAATGAAAAGATCGACTCTCCGCCATGGCGGAGTAAAGCACACATGCTTTACTCTTATAGAACTCCTCGTTGTCATCGCGATAATCGCGATCCTTGCGGCTATTTTGCTGCCGGCATTGAACAGCGCCCGTGAACGCGGCCGCAGTGCCAGTTGTATCAACAATCACAAACAGCTTATCGTGGGCGGTCAGATGTACGGCGAAGATAATGACGGCATGTGGGATCACCGCGGCGGCAGTCTCCGTCACAGCGACCCTGTTTACAACAATGCTTTCTATCACCTTATACCCTATGTCGGCGGAGCAAGTCTGGCGACTTTGAAAAGTGCCACTTACGGTTCAAAAAGTGATATGACGCTGATCCCTGAATTGTTCTTCTGCCCTTCCAAAGATCTTTCAGATGCAAATATGGAGTTCAAAGGATATAAAGCTGATGCCATCGCGGGATATTACGGACCGCTTTTCAAAACCTCTGTTTTCAGATTCCCCGCAGATGTTTCAGACAAAAAGATATCATCACACTCTGCTGTTATCTTCTCTGGCGACAGTCTTAATGCCAAAGGTATGATGGCGGGGACTATCTGGCATGGAAACAGTGAAAATTACGGTCAGCCCGACTTCCGTCACGGCAAGAGTGCCAATGTTTCCACTCTTGACGGCTCAGCCCACAGTATCGAAGTCGGCGATATCAAAGGCGGTGTTGATTCCAAATATCTGCTCTGGCATATGGGAGAAGTCAAATATTTTGAATTTTACTATGATAAAGGTGTTCCGACCAGACTTTCGTTGTAATTCAGAATTTTAATAACAATTAACAGGAAAGAATATGAGAAATTACAAAGAACTTTTTCTCTGCATCCCGGTGCTGGCGCTGCTGTGTCTGCTTTTCACAGCAGCCGCCCCGCGCAAAGATGCAAAACAAGCTCTCTGTGCCGACAATCTGCGCCAGATACTCAAACTGATGCAGAATTACGCCGATACCCATGGCGTGATGCCCCCTGTCTGGACTCAGCAGAAACCGCTCTGGCGGTTTTGGGAAAGTTATATCGATCCCTATTACAGCAGCAGAACTTTTGCCGCCTGTCCCTCTGATGTGCGCAACGCTCACATGTATACCGAAGTGGAAGATCCCCTGGTTCCGCAGCTCCGCCGCTGTTCGGCTTCAAGCTACGGTATGAATGAGTTTATGCACACATACAACAGCAAAACCCGCCGTGCCACGATGCACAACTTCGCCAATCCGGAAAAGCTGATAATCTTCGGGGACTCCAAAACTCCCTATCTTCAGCCGGTCCAGAACCCCGGAACGAAGCGGCACAGCAACCGTTACCACTTTATCACTGCCGCTGGTCATATCCGCCTTTATACGGATAAAGACCTCGGCACCAGAAAACCGAATGGACACTTTAATGTAAATACACAATTATGGTCACCATGGAGGGCTAAAAAGAAATGAGAAAAAAACTGTCACTCTTAATCGCACTTCTGCCGCTGCTGCTTTCTGCCGCAGTTGAAGTGCCCGAAGTGAAAATTTCCGATATCACCCCGTCGGGCGGGTACACCGTAAGCACTCCGCAGGGTATATCCATGAACGGTTCCGTTTATGTTCACAACGGCAAAACAAAAAAATATGAGGTGATAACTCCGGGCAGTGTCGAATCCGGTGAGAACACCGAAACTGTCACTTTCAAAGCGGGCGCGGCGGATATCACCGTCAAATTTTCCGCCCGCAACCGTATGATCCTTGCGGAACTTACCGTTTCCAACCCCACGGATAAGGAGGTTTTTCTTGAACCCGGTCTGAGTCTGACCGTTCCCCGTACCGAAAAGGATTTCTTCTATGACGGTTACGGCAAATTCCCCATCGACGGTAAAAACCGTGAGCGTGCCGGATTCAAAGGCGGTCCTTCGGTGGCGCACCTTGCCGTTTTTGCCGCGCCTGTTTCACTTGCCATCTACGGTGACAGCAACCGCAGTTTCACCCTCGGCAGTGTGATGTATGACAAATACTCCTATATTTGCGGCGGTGTGAACAAATTCACCAGCGACAGCGCCAATTTGTACTACTCATGCAGAACGGCGCTCGGTCCCAAACGCAAGACCACTTTCCGTTTCATCATCGGTGCGGTCGAAAACAAATTCGGCTGGGAAGAAAACTCCATTCAGGCAATGTACGACTCATTCCCCGAAAAATGGACTCCCTATGTCGGTCAGGACAATAAATATATCTGGTACGCCCACGGAATGTACCGCGCATGGACTTACAAACCCGATTACGAGGTATTCCGCCGTTACTTCATGGCTTGGGACTGGGCTTATGCTCCCTACAAACGCAGCGGAGATATTTACGGTCATAAGGAGTTGTGGGATTACAAACCGCTTCTGGGCAAATTCCGTCTCGGATACATCAATCAGATCGTCGGCGGTGAATTTGGTCCCTTTGACTGGAACAAACTTTCGCATGAAGATTTCCACAAGAACCGCAAAGGCGTCTTCCATAAATACGGTAAAAAATTCGGTTTTGCCTTCTACCCGACCGCCAGCGGCTCCTTCTGCGACTGGGGTCTGGTGCAGAGCAAATATCCTGACTCGTTCCTGCCCGATACCAAAGGCGGCTCAGTTGCCATCTACAAGACCGGCTGGACAAACTATCACGATCAGGATGCCCGCGTATTCCCGCTGGGAACCTCTTTCGCCAAACAGTTCTACAAAGATTTGAAACTGGTCTATGATGAACTTGATCTGCCCGGATTCAGCTTCGACTGCTCCGGCAGCGGCTGCTACTACCGCGGACCGGCGGTCAAGAATTACGACCTGCCCGGCAGAGCTTATGACAGTCAGGGTGTTTATATTGATGCCGGTGTCGCTCAGTATGCGCTTTTTGATTACATCCACGAAAAGCTCAACCCCGAAGCTCCTCTGCGTGAACGCCCCTTCATCGCCGCCAACGGTACGACCAACGCCGACGTCATCATGATCGAGCGCACCCCGTTTGAGCGCGCATTCCACGACAAAATGCCGCAGTGGCGCCACACCTTCGGTTCTCTGCCGATCATCATCCACGGCAAAGGATACATGCTCCCCTACATGATCCCCGACTGGCGCTCGATCACCAGAAAAGAGTTCCTCAACCGTCTGGGCAAACTCATGGACTATGCGGTCATGACCCAGTTCCGTTACGGTATGACCTCATCCGCCCAGCTTTATGCCGGAAATGCCACTGCTTTGTACGCGATGCCCGAACTGCTTGACTGTATCCGTCACGGCTGGCAGGTGGTCAATCCCGTCGCCTGCGACAACGGCGGCAAAGTCATGTATCAGGCGCGTTACGGCAGAAAGGAAAATACCATCCTCTTCTACGGCAACCCCTACGATGAACCGATGCCTGCCCAGTATGAAGTGAGCAACGATGTTCTCGGTAAAGATGTCTATCTCTTCGTCCGCAGAATGCGTGACAAAGCCTCTCTGACCAACAGCATCGGCGGCAGACAGACCTTCTTCAACTTTGAACTGCCCTCGCGTGTTCCGGTGCTTTTTGAAGCGGTCTGCGGATTTTCCTCACTGCCTGACGGTGATGTGGATGTTTCATCCGCCAAAGAGCTGAACAAACAGCTCTTTACCGTCAAATTCAACAACTCAAGCAGTTTTTCCGCTGATATCAAACCCCGTGAAATCCGTACCTTTGCCCCGGCAGTGGTCGCGGTCAACGGTAAAAAAGTTACTGACCTGAACAATGTGGAGTTCCCGGAAAATGCGGTGATGACCCTGACTTACAACTCCAATGATTTCAAGAATACTCAGGCTGAAATCAACGGATTTCCTTTCCTCAATGCGAAGAAGCAGGTCGATTTCGCAGTGGTCGTTCCGGCGGATGCCGACAAGGAAACTCTTGCGCTTGCTGACAACTTCCGTGAATACTTTGCCTTCTGCGTCAAAAACAAACTCTGCAAGGCGGGCAAAGTGCAGATTCTGCGCTCAATCCCGAAAGATAAGCCGTATATCCTGCTCAATTTCAAGGAAAAAGATCCTGCCAAACTCGGTGTTTCCCGTAACGGCAACGTCCTGACCGTCGCGGCAAAAGACAGCTACTCCGGCGATATCCTCGTCCGCGATCTCTGTCACATTATGGACCGCCGTTTTGAGTACTATTTCGGCATGGGACCGACCGACGGATGCCCCACTGAGATGTTGGAAAAATTCAACTTCCGCGGCAAATATCTGCCGGTCAAACGCTGCTTTGAAACGGGGGATAAATAATGGCTAAGTTCATTGCGTTATTTTGCCTGTTTGTCTTCGTTGCGGGGTGTTCCTGCCCCGCAACAAAGGTGAAGCATACGGCAACGGAGGAAAAGGAGGAACTTCTGGAGCTTGCTTCCGACCGTCACACTATCGAAAGCAGATTTTTCAAGCTGACTCTTTTCCCCGGCGTCAGCGGCGGTATCGAAAATATCGTGCTGAAAGGTCAGAATACTCCGCTGCTCTGGGGCGGCAAACTCGTGCAGGTTTCCAATGGTCCGCTGGTGGTGCGTCCGCAGGCTTTCGGAGTGTTGTTCTCTGAAAAATTCTGGCGTGCCGGCGAAGTTATTTCCAATATGAAAGTGCAGAAAACTGCGACGGATTCCGTCACCCTTTACTGCCCGGAATACGGAACATCTTCCGCTGAACTTGTCCGTCATATCACCCTCGGCAAAGATGAGTTGAGTGTCAACTTCAAGGTCGATGTGAAATTTCTCAAAGAGCCGCGCAAAGGATATTCCAGTCCGTGGCTCAACCTGATGCCCGCGCGTGATATGGATTGGGTGACAGCATTGCCCGGTCGCGGCAACGAAGCTGTCAACGGTTTGGGAACAAAAACCTATTTCCCTGCAACTGCAATTTACCGCGGCGGAGTTAAAGGCGGCGGGCAGAATACCTATTTTGCCCCTGCCAGAGCGTGGGCGGCAGTATCTTCCGCCAAAAAAGGTGTCGCATTGGCGATAATCCACGATTATCCGCTTGAAAAATGTACCCTCTATTCATGGAAGGGGCATTACGAAGGAACTGTCGGCAGAACCATAGAATTCATTTTGCCTGCACTCAAGCTGGATAAGGAACTGCGCGGTTCATGGAACTACCGTCTGCTGATCTTCCCCGGGATCACCGATCTGCGTGAAATCTGCAACGATACCGCTATCGAGTACCGTCAGAATGGAAAAATGCTCACCATGCGTTTCTGTCCCGTCCGCAAAGTTCCCGCTCAGAAGGTCGAACTTTTCCTGAATGAAAAGGGCAAAACCACCGCTCTGGGGGCAAAGACCCTTGCCGCACTCGATGCGGGTAAAGTCGGTGAACTCACCTTTGAGCTGCCGCAGGATAAACTTTCCGGAACTATTTCCGGAACTCTCAACGGCAAACCGTTCTCAATTCTTCCGGTCATCAAGTGACCACCGGAAAACTTCCGGCGCAAAACATCTGGTTTTGCGCCGTTTTTTTGTGCGTGGTTTGCCCGCAAATCATAGCGTTTAGTTTGCAAACGACCCGCTTTCTGCGGGCTCTGGGGTGAACGCTTTGCCCGACTGGGAATACTCCTATGAGAGACTATTTGTCAAGTTTTATTTGCGAAAAAATCGTAAAAAAGTTGATAATCAGCGAAAGATGATTCTAAAAAGCTGCTTTTGTCTTGCTCCTATTCGCGTTCTGTAATGCTTCTG